>JAVYLW010000001.1:0-174341 GCA_038740375.1 Candidatus Pacearchaeota archaeon
AATAAAAATAGAATTATTTATCCATTGATAATCAATTTTTTTATCTCCACATTTTACCTCTAAAAACTTTAAATCATTTTCTTCATCAAGATTACTCCAAGTAGTTCCTTCAGCAACAGAAATTTTTAAATCAGATTTTCCAGTTGTATTAAATTTTACCTCCCAGTTTCCTCCTACAACAGGATAACTTTGGATATTTAATATCTTAAAAGAAATTTCAAAAGTCTGATTTGATAAATGAGGAATATTCCACTCAATATAGTCTAAATATGTATCATTATCTAAATCAAAAGCATTAAAATCAGTTATATATTTATTTTCTTCTTTCCAAAATATTTTAATATTTTCTTTATTTTTTACAATTTTAGTTAAATTAGTATATGCAGTTACATTTTCATAGTCTATGTTATTTTCAGTATAAATCTTAACTTCCTTAGTATAGTTATTGATTATTTTTTCTTCTTTTTTTGGAGCAGGTAAGAAATATTCAATTTCAATATCACCTGATATTTTTTCTAATATAATTTTTATTATTTCTTCATTTTCTTCAATAATAAAATCTTTCACACTTTCTTTTCTACTTGCAATAACTCTATATATACTAAAATTATTTGTTCTTGGAATATCAATTTCTTTTTTTTGTCCATTTTGAATCTTTAATTTTTCTATAATTTTTACATTTTTTCCTATCTTTATTTTGCTTCCATTTAACAGATTCTCATCAACAACTATATTAGAATAATTTAACTTAATTTCTTTTAAATCAAAATTTTTAACAACATCAAAGTAGTATTTTTCTAAAACTCCATTAGAATTTATTTCAACAGAATAATTTCCAATTTCTTCTGGAATAAATACAAAATTACTTAAAGTTCCTTTAAAGTTATAATTTTTTTTAGGAGAATTTATTTTAAGATTATAATTTAACTTATTTGATAAATCTAATTTTACTTTCTCTCCTAAAAAAAATATATTTTTTTCAATAATTTGAGCTCCAATATTTTTTTGAACTAAAAATATAAACATAAAAAAGAAAGATAAAACTAACACAAATATAATCAATTTAGAAAGACCTCTTTTATTCCACTTCTTTTTCTCAAACATCTTTTATTTCACCATCTATTTATAACATAAGATAAATATTAATTTAAATAGTTTTATATACAAAAATCTAAATAATAAATGACAAATAATTATTTTAAAATCATAATAAATTATAAGAAATCTTTAAAAAAATTAATTTATTTTAAATATTATCTAAATAAATTTATTAGAATTTTTATTTTAACATAAAATGATTATTATAATAATTTTAAGATAAATCAAAAGTATCAAAAATTTGTTTAATAGGGCTAAAAGTTTTGTATTTTACTCATTTCAATATTAATAATAGAAATTATATGTTTATTCTATATTAAAGTAAGATAAAACTATCGATTTTTTTAATATAGACTTACTAGAAATTTAATAAATAATATTTACCTATGAATAAAAAAATCAGTTTTTTCTACTCTAGATTTTGCTAAAAGTAATATTCCTAAAAATAAAAATAATATTCCGAAAATAACGACCATTAATATCATATTATCTGATATTTCAAGATCTCTCAGATCTTTGTAAGAAGCTATTAAATTAAAACCAATGATTAGTATTGAGATGTCTCTAATAAATAATCCTCCAACTAAATACAATATTCCTGCAATTAAAAATGGAAATATAATTCCTGATATCAAAAAAAAAGCCTTACTTGAAGAATCTAAGCACAAAGTTTCAGTATAAGGCATATCTCTCTCAAATACTATCTTACTATATTTACAATCAAAATATTTAGAAGATATAAAATGCCCAAATTCATGAATTGATATAGTTCCTATAAAAACTAAATTAGTTATTGTAATAATAAAAGTTAAATATCTTAAATAAATAAAAAATCTAGATTTATTATTTTTTGCGTTTTTATGTCTGGAATGATTAAAAGAGTATTCTCTAAAATCTTTTAATAAATTATATATAAAAATAAAAAAAACTATATTTAATATTAAACTTAAAAAATATATGTATGTTATATTAAACAATAACAAAAAAACAAAAATAAAAGAGACTAAACAATAAATTATACCTAAGACACCAACCCTTATAAGTCTCTTATATTTGAAAAAGAATTTAATAAATAAAATTAAAGTTAATAAATTAGAAGCAATAAAAAAAAGATAAGAGGAGCTTATATTAATTGAAAAAAAACCTAAAAAAGTTATTAAATAAAAAAATAAAAAATAAAAAATTTTTTTATCATTAAAAAGAATATAAAAAATTCTAAATAAAGCTAAACTTTGAAATATAATAACAATAATATAAATTATTAAATAATCAATAGGATTATATAAAAAAATTTTAAAAAACCATAAAAAAGAAAATATACTTATTATTAAATAAAAAATTCCTATACTAAACAAAGTTATGAAAAAATTTTTATTTTTTTCTTCTTTATTCTTTTTTAAAAAATTCACAAATACTATTAAAAAAATAAAAAAAGTAACGAAAAGATTCAATAAAAATAAAGTTTTTTCAAAAATCATGTTCCAGCTCCAATCACAGCTCCAAATTGTATATGTCCTGAACAAGTTCCATTAACACCAGGTTCTACATAAATTCTCCAATAAGTCGTATTTATAGCATCGTTATAATCATCGTTTTGCCTATAATTTAAATTAAACTTTTTAATAATAGGTGAACTTGAAAGATTTGTATAATTAGTCATTTTACTAAGAGTTAAATTTCCAGGATTACTTGCAGTTAAATTGTATTTCTGATGCATAATAGAAATATTGTTAACAGTACAATTCATTGCAAAATTATCGTTTTCATTAACAGCATATCCTCTTAAACTAAGATTAATTTTTACATTTCCATAATTTGTAACATTAACTTTTACTTCATCAGATACTAAATTTGGAGAAACAGAATTATAATCTATAAAAGAGTCTACTCCTATAGCTAAAAGTTGATTAATAAAAGTAGAATCACTAGAATTTTTAAAAGCTGAAAGATTATCTTCAACTCTAAGGATGCAATTCCAATTTCCAGAATTTGCATAATACATAACATAAAAATTACATATTATCTCTTTATCTCCTGGATTTCCAATATAACTGGAGTTTAAATAACAACTATTATTTGTATAGTGTTTGTTATTATCATCTATATCATTATAATTAGAAAAAGAACTATCAAAAAATCTTGCAGTAATGTTTTGAAGAGTATCATTATCCATATCATTAACTATACCTATACAACTAACAGTTCTATTACCTGCAGCAACTAAATCAATTTCATTAGGAGGAGAAGATATAGAATCATCTACAATTAAAGATAAAATACTTGGCGGACTATTAACAGTTAAATTTGGAGCTATATCATAGCCTGCACTACTAACAGTAACACTAACATTACTGCTTATATAATTATCTCCTGTATTTAGTATAGTTATTATTAAAGTATCTCCTATATTGCAGGGATTTTTCAGTAGTTCACAATCAATCATATAAATATTATTATATCCAGAATTTCCAAGAGGTCCTATTATATCTGTTAGATTATCTGAAACATTTGTTTGTTTAAATAAAACAACATATTTTCCATTAGCTGATGTTCCGTCTCTAGCATCATTAACAATACCTACTATATAATGTGCGCTATAGACAGTAGGAAAAATAAATAAGATTATTACAATAAAAGTAACAAAAAATTTTACAGATTTCATTTTTCATTAGGTAATATTAGATTAATATCTTTTTTTACTATTATTTCATATTTTATATCTGAATAAATAATAAAGTTTTCTCCAATACCTGAAAAAACATTAACATAACCTATTGATTTGTTATTTTCAATATAAGAAACTACTTCAATCTCAGGATTTAATTCAACTAATTTTTTAACATAAAAAGGTTTAGTAATATTAAAATAAACATAATTTTTTCCACTTTTTAATTTAATTTCATAAACATTTTGAGAAGAAACATATATAAAAGAGATTATAAATATAATTAAAAGAAATGCTAATAAAATAAAAATTTTTTTATTTATCATTTAACTTCCTCCAGCTTTTGTTGCTCCAAATTGTATATGTCCTGAACAAGTTCCAGCAACTCCTATAGGAACATATATTCTCCAATAAGTTGCATTTGTAGCATCATTATATTCATCTTGCTGCCTATAATTTAATCCAAATTTTCTAACAACAGGCAAGCTTGTTAAATTTGTATAATTAACAACTACTTGAGATAAAGTTAACGGCCCAGGATTACTTGCAGTTAAATTATATTTTTCATGTTCAATAGAGATATTTTTCACAAAACCATGCGAGCAATTCATTGCAAGACCATCTGATTCTTGAACAGCCCATCCTTTTAAACTTAAATTTATCATTACATTTCCAGCATTAGAAACATTTGTTATATTTTCATCAGAAACATAAGTTGCATTAACAATACCATAACTAATCGAGTTAGGCAATTCAAGTGCCAAAAGCTCACTAACATTAATTGTTCCATTATTAGTTGAGTTTAAACCCTTTGTGTCATTAACAAAAATAGTACAATTCCATCTAGCAGGATCTGCATAATACCAAACCTGAAAAGAACAATTAGCTGTAATAGTATAATTATCATCTACTCCTGCTCCAGGATACCAGCTTGAATTTGAATATTTAACACAGCTGTTATTTGTATAATGATAATTATTATCATCTGAATCACCATAATAAGAACTATTTGAATAAAATTCAGCTGTAACATTTGCAATATCTGTTTCATTATTATAATCTCTTATTAAAGCTTGACAAACAACAGTTTTAGTTGTATTCGGACTAAGAATAACACTACTTGCTTTATTATCGATAGTGACGTTCAATATTTCTGGATAAGATTCTCCAATAGATAAATAAGTTATGACTGTCACATTAGGACTACCTACGCCTCCTAAAATATTTTGTATAAAAAATATAAAAAGTAAAGAAATTATAATTGCCTCTAAAAATAAATAGAATACTATTTTCTTATTTAAAAATATCCTTCTTTTATTTATCATTTTGAAAATCATTTTTTATTTTTTCAAATATATGGCGAATATGTTTTTTTGATTTTTCAGATAAACTATCATATATTTTTTGTGAACTCAAAAAAGCATCTTTACTTTTGTTATTCTCAAATTCTTTTAGAACTTCTTCAAGCTTAGTTAACAAAATTTTATCATGAATTTTTATTATTTTCGGATATATTTTTTTCTTTTCTTTTTTAGATAAAAATTTATAATAACTTTTCAAATCTTTATATCTTTTTTCAGCATCCTTAATATTCTTTTTATTAACAAATTCTAAAACTTCTTGTAAATCTTTGTTTATTTTAATAAAATAATCAGAAAAAGAGACTTTTTTTGAATAGATTAAATAAAAAAATAAAATCAATACCAAAATTACACCTAAAATTATACCTAAATAACTTTGATTATCTTTAATAAAAATAAAATAGCCTGTTATCAAGGAATTTTTTGTTTGATTATCCTTTTCTTGTAAATTATATAACAGAATAATTTTAGAATTTTTAAAAGAACTTAAACTTAATTTTCTATTAATAGTATAAATAATTTTTTTAGTATCAGAACTATATGATATTATAGGATCTTCTTTTATTATCTTATAATCTCCGCTAATAAAAGTTATTTCATTTGAACTTTCAACAGCTTCTTTTGGTATTTTTTCTATAAATGAAAGATTTTCTTTATTTTCAAGTTCTGCAAAAACTTCTCTTTTAATAACAGTTTCTTGACTTTTAGAAGCATCCATATAATTTATTTCTATATTATAAAAAAAATTTTTTATTTTTATATCTAAATCTTTATAAATTTTCATACTTTCCTTAATTATTTTTTGCCTATCTTTATCACTTATATCCGAATTTATTTCTAATAATATATAATTAATAGTATCCTCATTTACTTCTTCAGAATTATACTCTTGATCTAAAATAACTAAACTTTCAGGTATTTTCTTTTTTATAACGTTAAGTCTTAATCTTCCAGCATCTAATTTCTTGTTTAATTCCTCCCTAGACAAATCTTGTAATTTATAATTTTCGATTTCTTTTTTTAAATTAAGAATTTCTAATTTAGAATCATCTATTTTTTTAATAAGTTTTAAATCATTAAAGAGAACTTTTTCATTTTCAGATTTTTCTGATATTGATTGTTTGATTCTATCAACTTCGGTTATAACACTTTCTAATTCAATTAAAAAATTTTGAACAAAACCCAATAGTTCTAAAGACAAACCTTTGGAAGTGGAAGAACTAACGTTACTAATCAGAGCTGTTGCATAAACTTCTCTTGATAGATCTCCTTCATTACCCGCATTATCAACAGCTGAAACTCTATAATAATATGTTTTTCCTTTTTCAACAAGATTATCTATAAAAGGAGGGTTATCCACTGTTCTATAAAAATTTGTATAGTCCGGATTTGGATTATTAGACCTATAGATTTTAAACTCTTTAATATCATCATCTTCAAAATACCAGTCTAAATTAATGCTTCCTTCATATCCAACAGCTGTAATAAAAGATATAATCTTAGGCTTAATAGTATCTACTACAAAAACATTACCTCTAGTTATAGTAGTACCTTGCCTTCCTTCTAAATCATTTGCTCTAAATTTAAAAGAAACAATCTTTTCCTCTATATTTTTTGGAATTAATAGATATCCTTTCCATATTTTTTCAGAGCCAAATAATGGAAGATCATTATAAACTATTCCATCAAAAGAATATGTTAAACTAGGAGTTCCTGAAACTATTTTTGAGGTAATTAAAGTTACATCAACTTTTCCAGCCTTTAGAGGAGTTTCTTTTGACAAGATAATTTCAGCAGTTACAAAAGAATTAACAATTATAGTTAAATTAAACTCAGCAGGTTCTCCAATATTCAAAGAATTATCATAACACTTTATATAGTATTTGTATAAACCATCTCCTAAAAAATTAAAACTCTTTTCATGTATTTTTCCGGAGTTTAAATCAAAATTTCCTTCCATATTAGAAAAACTCACTCCATTAATTTGACTATACTTACAAATAGAATCGTTTAGTGTTTTTACTCTTAATAACAAATTAGAAAAATCTATCTTGTTCTCTTGATAACTATTATTATAAAATGAGTAATTAATCTCAATTAATTGATTTTGTTGAGAAAAGATTAGAGGGATAAATAAAATTATAAATAGAATATATATTTCAATTTTTATTACTTTTGATATATATTTTGAACTCATTTTATGGTTAAATTTTTAAATTTGTTTAAATAAGATCTTCTTTCTTTGTTTATCTTATAAAATAAAATAACAATCAAAAATATCAAAAAAGCATAGATAATTGGAACTATAAAATTGATAATTTTCAAATTATAAAATCCTTTTTCAGATATAACATCAAAACTCGAACTTGATTCAAAAGTTTTTTTATTGCTGTAGTAAACTCTACCTAAAATAACATATTTTCCAGTTTTTTTAGGAGTAAAATAAAAATCAAAATTATTAGTTTCACCTGCAGGAACTTTAAATTTTTCACTTTCTAAAATTTGATATATTTTTCCTTCTCTAGTAATTTGTCCTTTAAATCTAGCTTCAACTTCTTTTTCACCAATATTCCTAAATATAACAATGATTTTAATAGTTTCTCCTAATTTAACAATTTTAGGAACAACAATAGAAGTTATAACTCCGTTAGCCCTAAGTGCTCCAGGTTCCAAAATATCAAAAGTTAAAGTTTGAGATGAATAACAATCAGGTACAGAAATCTCAGCAAAATATTGACCCACATTTAAGTCTGATGAACTTATTCTAAAAATATAATCTCTATCTAAGGTAGGTAATATCTCTTGTCCAATAAAATCTTGACTCTTTAACATACTTATTTGATCTTGATCCCAAATATTAATTATAGCTCTTGGTTTTAATTTTATGTTTCCGTTATTTGATATCTTTAAATTAAATACTATATCATCACCTTTTTCTACAGATTCTACTTTAAAATCACTAGCAAAACAATCCTTGATTTCAACATCACTAACTTGAACAGTAACATAAGGTTCAACAGCAGATCTTATTATTCCAACAGCCTGACCTTCAATACCTTCACCAAACCCACTAGTTGAAATAGTCAAAAAACCACTATAATTTCCATTAGGAATATCTGCAGGAGGGCTAACAGAAACTTTAATTAAAACAGGATTATTTTTACTAACAGAAAAATTATTATCTGAAAAATTTAACCAATTAGATATTTCTCCTCTGGAACTTATTTGAACATTTACTGGTTTTTCACTATCTATAGATATAACAAGACCTCTTTCAGCATAACCGTTTCTAAGAACATTCTTAAAATTAATCTCAGGAGGACTAACTCCTACAATAGCAGATAATATTAAAGGTATATTTAATAAAATTACACCTAATATACTTAATGTTAAGAATGCTAAGTTTCCTTTTAAGTATTTTTTTCCCATTTTTATTGTGTTTCCTTTTTCCTTTTTTTCCTTTCTTTTATTTATTCTTTTTTTTAAAAAAATAAAAAAATAAAAAATAATTATTGAAGTTCTACGTAAAAATAGTATGTGCTTATTGCAGTATTCCCGTGACCGTTCTCTAAAACTATCATTTCAAAGTCATGAGTTTTTCCATCAAAACCATCTCCGTTATTTAACAATAAGGAAGTAAAAACTGTAGCATTACTCTGTGGAGACCATAACAAAACTACATCAAAAAGGCCGTGACCACTTGAATTAAAAAGTTTTGTATTAGGGCATTCTCCTTGAGAAAACTGCAGGCCGTTTGTGTAAAATTCTGCATGATCTCTTCTATTAAAAGTCTCATTAACTCCATCAACATCGCTGGAATAATTTATACCCCATTGCTCTTCTAATTGTGACTCATTAAAACCACACTGACTAGTTCCTCCTCCATTTTCAGAATCTTCTTCACAAAGTGTTCCATTTGCTGTAAAATTAAAACACTGTATACTTGTCCACACAACAGATGAATGATTTGAAGCATAAACTTCTCCTTTAGGAGAAATAACACTCCAATTATAAAGTGTTTTATTATTTCCATCTGTTAATTCTATTGTTCCACTAACATTACCGTAATAACCTTGCCATGACTGAGTAGTCGAGTATCCAAAAATATTTATTTCAGTAACGTTTCCTGCAAAAGCAGAGATACCTTGAGGAGGATCTGCAGGAGCTGTACTATTAGAAATAATATTAAGAAAACCTCCACTAGGAACTGCTACTACAAAGTATATGTTCAATAACAATAAAAATAAAAATATTACTGTCACAAAAACCGAAATTTGTTTACCCATCTTTCTTATCTTCACCTCCTTTCACTGATTTCAGAATATCAAAAGGATCATGCAAAACGAAAAAAGAATCCTTAGAAACTTTCTTAAAATTACTTTTAGAAATTATAACATATTCTATTTCTTTCTTCAATTTTTTAACAAAAACTTCTAATTTTGGTCTTAATTTTTTTGAATCAGATATTATAATTACTTTTGGCTTTAATTCATAATTATCTAAAAAAATCGCATCTATTTCTTCTATATCTTCCTCAAGTTTCCAAAAAAATTTTTCTATAAAATAATGATATTCTATATCTTTTAATAACCAAATATTTAAAATAGCTTTATGATAGTCGTTAATAGGTATTAATCTCTTTTCAGATATTTTTTTTGAAATTATAGTTAAATAGAATAATTCATTTGATAAAGAAAATATTGTTCGAGGTTTGCCCTTTTCAACAGCTCCTGTTTTTTCTTTTTTTAATAAATTAGCTGCATCAAGAAGTTTTAATTGTTGACTTACATAAGAAACTGTAGTATTTAATTCAAGTGCGATTTCTACAGGAGAAGAAGGTTTTTCAGCTATTATTTTTAATATTTCCCACCTTGGAGAAGTTAAAAATAAATCAAAATCCATATTTTTTCCTCTTTTTCCCTACAAGTTCTCTTTTTAAACCTTTAAAATATAAAATTTAGAATACTATTTAAATCTTTTGTTTAATTAATAAAATAAATTTATAAAAATAAATAAATAATTTTATTTATTATACTATTTAAGTAATAAATAAAATAGTATTAAAATAAAATTGATAGAATTTAAAAAATAAAATAATTTCTCATGTAAAATCTCAAAGATTACTCTAAAAAAAAGAAAAAATTTTTAAATAAAACTAATTAAGTTCTACATAAAAATAATAAATAGAAATAGAAACATCTTCTTTGTGACCATCTTCCAAAACAAGCATCTCAAAGTCTTGAGTCTTTCCATTAAAACCAATCGAATTATTTTTTAATAATGAAGCAAAAACAACAGCCTTACTATCTGGAGACCACAATAAAACTTCTTCGAAAACACCGTTTCCTGTATTATCAAAAATTTTAGTATTTCTACATTCTCCAGAAGAAAATAATAAATTATTAGTATAAAAAAGCTGATGGTCTTGACTATTAAAAGTCTCATCTACTCCATCAACATCATCATAATTTATATTATATGCAGATTCTAGTTGAGTTAAGTTCATTCCGCACTGACTAGTATTTCCTCTATTTTCAGAATCTTCTGCGCAAAGTGTTCCATTTGCCGTAAAATTAAAACATTGTATATTTGTCCACACAACAGATGAATGATTTGAAGCATAAACTTCTCCTTTAGGAGAAATAACACTCCAATTATAAAGGGTTTTATTATTTCCGTCTGTTAACTCAATAACTCCTGTAACATTACCATAATAACCTTGCCATGACTGAGTAGTCGAGTATCCAAAAATATTTATTTCAGTAACATTTCCTGCAACAGCAGAAACTGCTTGAGGAGGATCTGCAGGAGCTGTTTGATTTGAATTAGAGGTAATACTTGTAGCACCGCTAGGAGATAAGGAATAAAACAATCCTAATTTAATAAAAAAAAATAAAAAAACAAAAAATAAAATTTTAATTAAGAATAGTTTTTCTTTTATATTTTCCTTAATCTTTTTAAATTTATAATTTGTCAACATTTTATTTTTTTAAATTTAAATCCCAAAGTATATATCTAGGTGACTTAATTTTTAATTTAAAATTTTCAAATTTTCTTGTATAAAATCTCATAGAATGAACCTTATACTTTTTTATAATTCCAAGACTTTCCATATTACATAATCTAGGCATTACAGCTGAAGGAGTAATTCCAACATAATTAGCAATTTTTCTAGAAACAAGAGGCCTTTTAACTAATAATAACCTCAATATTTCTTTATCAATTCCATCTAAAATCTTTTTTTTCCTTCTAATCATTTTTTAAAATTTCAATTTTTAATTTTTTATTGTCGTTAACAAGCCATCTTATTTTATCGCCTTTTTTTAAATTTAAAAAATCTTTAACATCTCTAGGAATTCTAGTTAAAAGATTTCTGCCATCATCGCTAATTGTAGAAAATTTTTCAACATCTACTTTAATAGATAGTATTCTCCTAAGTTCTCTTTCAGTTATTGACATAAATTAAATAAACAAAGTGGATTTATAAATTTTTCTAATTTTATAACTAAATAATTAATATAAATCGTACATAAAATAAAAATAAATTCATTAAATAAATAAAAAATTATTTATTAAAATAAGTGTACATAAAATTAAAATAATTTTTAAAATAATCAATCACAAAAATTAATAGAATCTTAAAAAGGTATAATTTCAAAAAAATCATTAAAATTAAGTTTGTTTTGATATCTAATCTTAAAACGATAAAAATTTAAATTAATATATTAAAAATTCTAAAATATCTTAATCTATTAACAAATTATTTTAATGTTTCTAATAAAGATCTTAAAGTGCTTATATCTTTTGATAGTGAAGATTTTTTTTCTAAATCTTTTAATGCATCAATATATCTTTGAACTTTTGAAACAAGATTATTAAGTTCGTCTTTATCAGCAGCTCTTGAGATTTTATCTTTTAACAAATTAATATCTTTAATGGATTGTTCAACCAAAACCTTTAATTCCTGAATTTCAGAATTAAATGTGTCTATGTCTTGAAATTTTTTTCTAATCTCGGAATAGAGTGTTTCAACCTTGTCAGTATTTATGCTAATTCTTGATTCTATTTTTTTAATTTCAATTAATTCTTGTTTTACTTCTTCAGACAATTTAACAATTTCTTCAACACCTCTAAAAAATTCTATTTTTCTCTTAGTTTCTTTTAGTTCTTCCATAACTCTATTCATAATAGATTCATTACCTTCTAAATTTGCTTTAATAGCTTCTATTTTTGCATCTTGCTTTTGAACTTCAGTAGAAATCTTTTCAGGATGAACAGAATCTACTAAATCATAAGCTTTGATAGCTTTTAATTCAATTTCTTGAATACTTTTATCTCTTTCAAGAATCATAGCTCTTAATTCACCTATTTGTTCAGAAATTCTGGCAAATCTGTCGCTAAAAGATTTTCTAACTTCTTGAAATCCCTCAACATTAACCTTTAATCTATCAACTTCAGTAGCAAGTCTTACGATATCTGAACTAGCATTTTCAGAAACTTTTATTTCTTTAGAAATTTTTTTCTCTTCTTCTTTCTCAGCAGCTTCTTCTTCTTGAGCAGCTGCTATAGCTTGATCAATTTCACTTTCTTCTTTCTTTTTAAACAGATTGAACATTCAAAAGACCTCTTTCTATCTCTTTATATAAAGATAGAATATTTTTAAAATCATCTTTATGATAACTAATTAAGAAATATTTGATTTTAGAGTTTAAAAGACTCGTTTTAACTTCTTCACAAAAAACATCTTTTTTTTCTTTCTCAAGCCTTCTAATTTTTCTAATTAAGCTATAATGCATCATTTCAAGCTCGGTTTTTATAGAATATTTAAGCATTTCTACTTTTTCCTTAATGTCTTTTACTTTTTTAATTTTTTTCAAAGTTTTCTTATCAACAATTTTTTTTGCAAAATTAAAGAGTTTTTTTACATCTTTTTTATATTCCATTTAATTTATTAGTAAATTATATTTATAACTTTTTCTTAGCAAAACAAGTTTATGAAAGAAAATCCTTAAAAAAATCCTATATTAAATGTGAAATAATCCATCCACTAAAGTGGATGAACTGCGTCATTAGTATTTCTATATATTTAATGAGAAATACCTATAATTCATCTGACCTCTTAAAAAAGCCGGATTTCTTTAAAGCTTCATAATTTATAATAATTATTTTATTTTAAGTATATAATTTTAAAATATTTTTTACGTAAAAATATAAATTTTGATTATTAAGAAAAAAACATATCCTTTTAATAGAAGAACAAATAATTTTAAACTTTCATCATAAATCTTGAATAAAACAGTAGTAACATAAATATTTTAATTTTAATTAAATCTCTAAAAAAATTCTATCACTTATTCTCGTTTTCAACAACTGGTTTTGAAGTCGCGATTTTTAAAGCAGCATTTTGTTCTGCAATTAATTTTTCCCTAGCTTTTTTTGCTTCTTCAATAGATTCTTTTACTTCTTCTTCAGATATTAATTGTATTTCTCTTTTTTTTGGTTTTTTTCCAATTTTTTCCCATTCTTTATTAACTCTAGGTGTCAAACCCTCTAGATAAATGTCAACAACAGAAAAACTTCCAGTCATAATTTTATCTTTAATAAGTTTTAATTCCATTTTTAAATCAAAAACATCAACATTTTCTTTTTCTAGTTGTTCAATTTGAAATTCTAAATCATCTACAATCTCATTGTATTTATTATATTTTTCTAGTTCTTCATCAGGTAATCTTCTTGTGTTATGTAAAATAGGTCTAAAATTAATAAAATAAGGTTGTGCATGATTATAAGCAGGATTAACAAACATTCCAACTCCGACTGAAGCTTTGACTAAAGACTTTAAAAAATCCTCTCCATATTTAGTCTTTATCCTATTTAAGTCACTTTCATCTCTAGTTCTCATCTGAATTTCAGTTGAAATATTCGCCTTAATCTCTCCAACAAAATCTGATAAAACTTGTGAAATTAATAAAACTCCAATTCCCCATTTTCTAAACTCTCTGCACGCTCTTTCTACTTGTAAAAATCCTTCTCCACTTCCTCCAAATTTTGATAATAACCTATGAACTTCATCAAAAACTAATAACATTTTAAGTGTAGGAGATTCTTTTGGATCTGATCTAAATATCTGCCTTATAAAATTAGCAACAAAAAAATCAATATCTTTAGGTTCTAATTTATTTAAAGAAAAAATATTTATCTGTCCCGGTGTAGTATATTTGCTAATATCTATAATTTCTCTTGCATTAGTTATTTGTTTAACATTTCCTTTAAATGCTCTAGCATCACTTTCTTTTAATCCGAAAATAGTATAATAAGACATCATTTTTTTATCAGTGCATTTTCTAAGCATTCCAGACCACTGCGCTGTAGGATCCATAACTATAACTGCAACATTATGTAAAAGACACTCTTCAACAATAACTTGAGCAGCAATTGACTTTCCTCCTCCAGTAGCACCTGCAACTATGCAATGTGTTGTTAACCTATTAGGATCAAAATAAGCAGGAATTTTTTTTTCAGCAATCTTTCCTAAAAATAGGAAATTAGGATCTTTTTTTGGAATAGCTTTTATGTCTAGTCTCATCTGATATTTTTGTTTTCTCTGAATACTTCTTCTTACAAAATAATAGATAAAAAATGCTAAAAATAACAATACAAACATTAATATCAGAAACCATACAGGAATAAATCCTAAAATAAGTTTGTTCATAAAAGACCTTCCTAATAAAAAAAATACTTTTGAAGATATAATTCTATTTTCAAATTCAAGATTAACTTGCATGATATAATAACCTTCCAAAAGACCTTCAGGTAATTCGAATTCTTTTAACAATTGAAAAGAATTATAAATATCTCTTTTTTCAATACCTAATAAGTAAGTTTTATTATTATCATCTACTAAATAATAACTAAAACTTGCATTTCTAATAACATCTCCTCCTAGTTTATTTACATTTATTTTAAAACTTATTGGCTTATCAAAAATAAATTTTGTTTTTAAAGATTCAACAGATAAGACTATAGGAGGATTTTTACCAATTTCTTCAATAGTAATATTAACGGGAATTTCTTCTTTTAAAAATCCTCCTTTTAGATCAATAAATCCGTAGTAATTTCCGACTTCTTTTCCAATAATTAAAAGATTAACTCTTGTTAAATTTCCAGGTTTTACTATAACTCCTGTAGATTCAAATTCAATTATATTATTCAGACTTTCACTAATAGATAAGCTAACCTCTATTTCTCCACTCCCTTTATTTAGAATATCTATATTATCAAATACTATATCTTTAAGATATATTACTCTTTCAATTTTACTTCTAGAAATATAATAATCATCTTTTTCAATTTTAGGTCCATAAGCAGAACCTTGAGACATTGTAGTCTTTAAATAAAATAAAGATACAAATAGAAAAAAAATAAAAAGAAAAATTAATTTAATTAACTTATTTTCTTTTTGAAACATTCTATTTTACCTCTTTTTTTATTTCTTCTTTTTTATTATTTTCATTACTATTAATTTCTTTTGCATTATTCTTTTCCTTAGAAATAAACTCTAAGTTCATTTTATCTTTATTATCTGAGGATTTTTCTTCATTAATCTCTTTTTTATTTTCTAAACTTTCTTTTTTTTCTTCTTTTATATTTTCATTTATAGTGTCTTTTTTTTCAACATCTTCTTTTGCAGACTCTTTTTTGTCCTTTTTTTCTTCTTTTATATTTTCATTTATAGTGTCTTTTTTTTCAACATCTTCTTTTGCAGACTCTTTTTTGTCCTCTTTTTCTTCTTTATTTTTAATTAGTCCACTTTCTTCCATCTCCTCTTTTAATTTGTCTGAAAATTTTTTCATTTCTTCCTTTAATTTTTCTTTATCTTTAATAGTATTTCTAGAAATAGGTTCTCCATACATTGTTTTTATTTTAATATAAAGTTCTACTGCTTTATCAAATTTACCTTCTTTAATTAAATTTTTAAGTTCATTTAAAATAAGATATAAATTTAAAAGTCTCTCTTTTCTTTTTTCATCTTTATATTTCAAAATCAATATTAATGCAAGTATTGAAAGAAAAATAATTAATATAAAAATAGAATATGTCTTTAACAAAGAAGCAAATCTAAACCTCACTCCAACAAAGAAATCATCAGAGTCTATAGCAATTGAATTTTCCCTTGATAGTCTTGCATAAAATATATACTCTCCTTCGCTTGCCTCGTTAGGAATAACTAATTCTCTTTCTAAAGATAAAAAAGAATTTAGATTAACAGACTCTTCATTAGAATTATATAACACTCCGTTTAAATTTTTAATTGCATAGTATAAAGTAACATTATTTTGAGGGTTATCCTTTAAATTCCTCATACTAATATTTGCTTTAACAATATTCCCAGGTCTAACAACCTTATACTTATCAGAAATATTAACATCTATAAAAAAGTCTAAATTCAAAAGATTTATATCTAATATTATTGGAATTTCAAGAGACTCTACAGAGTCTATTCTGATACTTCCAAAATATTCTTCAGGAGTAGCATTAATTCCAGCACTAAAATCAACTGTAATTTTTTTAGTTTCTCCTCCAGCAAGGCTAAATGAAGTATCACTTAATTTAACATAATCTGATAATCCAAATACAGAAAGATTAAAAGTAAGATTAGTATTTCCTGTATTAGTTATTTTTAGTAATCTTGTTTCAGTAGAACCTTGTTTAATCGAGACTTTGAAATAATAAGGATCTGCACTAAAACTCTTAACTTTCTTTGATGGAACACTTTCAGAAACAAATGCTCCAGCAATTCCGCTAATCGCTCCTAAAATAGGAGGTGGAATCTTGCTAGGAGGCGGAGAAGGAATACTTTTATTTGAAACATTAAATGTCTGCCAATCAGTGCAATTCATATTATCATTAGTATCCCATGCACAAAAATACCAATAAATAACAGTAAATTCTGGATCTATGATTTGAACGCTATATGTAGAAAAATTCTCAACACCGCTAAAAAAATCAGAATAATTTGTCCAAACTCCTGCTTGTCTAATAGAAAAAATATAATGGGAAAGTTGATAATTATCTGTCCAATGTGTAGTAAAATTAACATAGTCGCTCTGATAAATAACATTTTTGTTTTTTTTAGGATCATACCATTTAGGAGGTTCTCTATCTGATCCAACAACTAAATAAACTAAATTACTACTAGTATTATATAAAAGATTACTTGCAATAAATGTAACTGTTCTATTTCCAAAGAAATCAAAATCTGGAACAAATGAAACATTATAGTCTGAATCTATTATTATAGTTATATTTTCTAAATAAGAATGACTAAAATTAAGATTCCTTTCACCATCCCCATTAATAAAATAATCATATAGATTAAATGCATTAGAAAGAGTTGTATTTGGTTTCCAAGAAAAATTAGGTATTGGTTTAATTAATATAGGCGGACCTATAGTCACGTTCAAAAGAGAAGTTACATTTTGAGCACTTATATCAAATAAAAATATTAAAATAAGAATTAAAATAATAGACATTACAAATATAACTTTTACCTCTTTTGAAACTTCCATGATATAATATCATAAGTTATAATTTATATATCTTGTTGAACAAGAATTTAAGGAATTTAAAGTTATATAAATCAAAATTTATTTTTCATCAACTCTTTATTTAATTCTTTATTTAATAAATCTGCATGCATAACCAATTTTTGTAAATATTTTAAAAATATACAAATTTATTCAAAATTATTCTAAACATTCTTATTAAAAGTTTTAACTAGAAACATTTATAAATACCTAAATAGTACTTAATTTATGCTAAAAGAGGAACTAAAAAATACTGAAAAAGGTTCTAAAAAAATAAAGGCTAGAACAGTAACTGTAAAAGGAACTATAACAAAAAATCAAAGAAAAGTTATTCAAAAATTAATAGGTCTGCTTGGAAGTAATGAACAAGATGTTGTAGGAAAAATATTAACCTTATGGCTTTATAATGAAGGATTTTTAAAAGCTAAAGAAGGAGGAAAAAGAATGATATGAAAAAAATAATGATTTCAATAATAATAGCATTAATACTTTTTTCCCATATAAGTGCATCAGAAGAAGAGGAAAATATTCCAAAAATAAATAATCTAGAAAGTTTAAATTTAGAAAATAACATTACTGAAAATCCGATTATTGCAAACATTATAGAAGATATCTTAATTGAAAACAATATAACAACATTTAATCAAAATAAAGATTTCTCAAATGATGACAAAACAAACATAAAAATAAATGAAACTATAATAACTCAAAATGAAAAAAATGAAACAGAAATGTCAGAAAATTCAGATACACCCAACAATTATAGTGAAGAAAATGAAAATTTAAGAATTATACACAAAAATATAACGGAAAGTGAAGAGTCAGAAAATTTAAAGGAAAGTCTAGAAGAAGAAAAAGATTTAGGTAATGAAAAAGAAAATCAAGAGAATAATGCTCTCATCCGAAACAACCAACGAGATTCTGAAGAAGGAGGATATAACTACAATTATTTGTTCTTAACAAATATAAGTAATAACTCTATTTCTAATCCTCCTTCTCAGGATCATAATGAAAATGAAAAAGAAATAAAAAATCTTCAAGAAAAAATTTTTACAAAATGTATATTAAAAGAAAATCCGAATAATGGTTATGAAGGAATTTTATCAGGATGTAATAATATAATATTAGAAATTAATGAGATAAATGAAAATGAAAAAGAAATAAAAATAAGCTCTGAAGATGAAATAAACGAACCTTTTACAATATTCTTAGAAGTACCAAAAATAAAAGATATTAATTCGTTAAAGATATTTTGGATAAATAATAATAAAGAAATAAGTGAAAAAAATTTTGAAGATATAGATTCAGATGGATATTATGAAAAAGTTCTTTGGACAATTCCTCATTTGTCTAATCAGTATTACAAAATTATTTTTAATTTTACAAGAATAGAAAACAATGAAAAAAACAAAATGGAATTAAATATAATATCTCCTTTAAATGAATCAGTATTGCAAAATCCAATACAGTTTATTTTTAATATTAGTTATTATAATTTAACAAATTTAGAGTGTAGTTTTTCAATTGACAACATTTTAAGTCTAGAAACAATAGGTATAGGATTAGAAAATTTAAGTATAACTTGGCCTGAAAATTTAGAAAATGGAAATCATGAATGGACATTTTTATGTAAAGATAAATCAAATGATAATATTAAGGATTCTATCTCAGGCAATTTCATAGTAAATGAAAATTTTTCAATAAATCCTTACAAAAAAGTATATTTTCTTGGAGAAAATGTATCTGTAAAAATATATTCTAAAAATAACACTTATATAGAATTAATCAACCCTAATAATATAAGAATTTACAACCAAACATTATCAGGAATATATCCAAAAGAAATAAATCTAACAAGCACAAATTTTACCTTACCAGGAAAATATAAAATAAATATAACTACTGATTATTTTGCAAAACCTTACTCATTGACAGAAGAAGTTAATTTAATAGAAATAAATTTTACCTCTAACAAAAAAAATTTAACAAGAGGAGAATTTATTGATTTTCAAATAATGATAAACTCTCCTATTCCTAATTTTTGTTATTTTTTGTATTTTGGAGATAATAATCAAACAAACGAGTGTGTATTATCAAATTCATTACAAAAATCAATAACATATGCTTATAAAAATCAAGGATTATATAATCCGAAATTAGAAATTAGAATAGACTCTATAAATCTAACCTTCAATATATCTGCAATTAATGTAACAAACGTTATTGATACAGAAAATCCTATTATAACTCTATTAAACCCAAATGAAGATGCATATCTTAAAAATAATTCTGTAATTTTTTCTTATAAAGCAAAAGATAATGTAAAAATCAGTAACTGCACATTCAGTTTGTATGAAGCTGTAGGAAATTACTGGAGTTATACTTATAATGAAAATAGTTTAATAAAAAGAATTATTAATTCAACAATAACAAATGACGAAATAATACAGATTCAGATAAATTCTCTTCCAGAGAAAAACTATATATGGGAAGTAAATTGTTCTGATAATTCAACAAATATTAATAAAAACTGGAGATTTTTCACAATTAATCTTTCAGAAAATTCTATAGGCACATCCTCAACAACAACTCAAATTTCAAATCAAAATAATTCTTATAACATTAGTTATGAACAAAAACAAGAAGTTGAAAATGTTATTAATCTTTTAAATGATTTTTTAGAAAAACAAGAGAATTACACATTAGACCAAAAACAAGTATTAGAAGATCTTGAAATATCAAAAAATTTAAATTATTTCAAAAAAAGATTAATTCAAATAAGCCAAGATTTTTCTTATAATTTAGAGAATATCAAAGATTCTAATTTAAAAGAACAAAGAAAACAAGAATTAATACAAGAATTTCAAAATATAAGCTTGCAAATACCTTTAGATTTAGAGATTATAAATCAAAAAGAGTTTATTAAAAATAGTTTATCTTTAGAATTAAAAACATTTATAAAAAATTATCTAAGTTTATATAACTTATTTTTTAAAGATTCTGAATTAAAAAAATTAGCTGAAGAAAATTTCAAAATACAAAATGATTTAGAAGTTTTAACAAATGTAAAACAAATTAGAATAAAGTATATAAATAAAACAATTGAAGAAACACTAGTTACAAAAAATATTAAAATAAAAAATGAGAGTTATGAAAAAATTTTAGAGGTTTTTCCAAAAGAAATTTATGAAAAATATAAAATAGAATTCTTAACTCCAAATGAAGAAGTAAATAATTCAGGAATATATGAGATAAATACAAATGATATAGAAAACAATAAAATTGTATACCTAATAAAAGAGCTTGTTGATTTAAAAGAATTAGAAAAAATAGATACTCTTTTATATAAAGAATTTATTATTAAAAAAAATAATAAAATAACAGGTTATTCTGTTTTAGAAATAAATTTTAGTAAATGGTCTTATTATATCACATTCTTATTTTTATTTGTAGTTGTTTTATATCTTTTAATATCATTATCTAAAAGTAGAAAAATTAAAAAATGGAAAAAACAAGAAGCTGCAAAAAAACTATTTTCTTTAATAAATCAAAGTAAAAAAATGATGAAAGAAAAAGAAATAGAAAATTTAAGAGATAACTACCATAAAATAAAAGAATTATATCAGCAAGTTCCAAATGCATGTAAAAAATATGTTTATAAAGAAATTAAAAAAATTCAAGAATTTATAGATAAAAAAGAAATAGAAGAATTAATTAAAGAATTAGAAATCGCAAAAAAAGAGAGAAGAATTGAAGATGCAAAAAGAATATATGAAAGAATAAAAAGTGATTATTCAAGATTGCCAAAAAAAGAAAAGAAAAAAATAAATAACAAATTTTTTAAAAAAAAGATATAAATATTTTATAAAATGAAATCTTCTCCACACTAAAATGCAGAGTTTCCTAGATTATTATATGCTGACAACATCTATTTGAACAAAAAGTAAGGATTAAATTAATAAACATTAAGAAAATACTGTTTTTAACCAGACTGTCTCCATACTCTATATAACACACCTATTCAAATCTATCTTTAAATACTTCAATTAGTCTTCTTGCCAATTCAAAGAAAAATAATAAACATCATCTCTAGAGATATTACAACAAATAATTTATACCAGGAATGCAACTTAATTCAATGATTATTGAACTAATAATAGCGCTTATCGTCGGTATCGCCATCGGCACCCTAACCGGCCTTTTTCCAGGAATACATATTAATTTAGTTTCAACTTTTGTTTTAACTTTTTCCTCAACATTATTAATTTTTATATCTCCAATATATTTAGTAGTATTTGTTATATCGTTAGCAATAACTCACACATTTATAGATTTCATTCCAACTATTTTCTTAGGAGCTCCAAATGAAGATACTGCATTATCAATTCTTCCAGGCCACAAACTTTTATTAAAAGGTTTAGGATATACTGCAATATTATTAACTATCTACGGAGGATTAATATCAATACCAATTCTATTAATATTAATTCCTCTTTTTTTAAATTTTTTACCAATAATTTATCCAAATGCAGTTAGAATAATGCCAATAATATTAATTTTAATTTCAGGTTTTTTAATTTATAGTGAAGGTAAAAACAAAAGATTTTTAGCATTAATAATTTTTTTACTTTCAGGATTTTTAGGCTTAGCAACTTTAAATTTACCAATAAAAGAGCCCTTACTTCCATTATTTTCAGGATTATTTGGAGCAAGTGGTTTAATACTTTCAATTAGAAATAAAACAATTATTCCAGATCAAAAAATACTAAATCTAAAACAAATAAAATTACCTAAAATATCATATTTAAAATCGTTTTTTACAATAACAATAGCAAGTCCAATAATAGCTTTCATTCCAGGAACAGGTTCAAATCAAGCAGCTATAATTAGTAGTAAAGTTATAGGAAAATTAGATGAAAAAGAATTTTTATTTGTTATTGGAGGTATAAATACCCTTATGATGTGTCTATCTTTTATTACATTATATTCTATAAATAAAACAAGGACTGGAGCAGCAGTAGCAGTATCAAAATTGATTCCAAAATTAAGTTCAGAAAATTTATCAATTATAATTATAATTTTAATTATTTCTTCAATAATTGCTGCAACTTTAACATTAAAATTAGCGAAGTTTTTTTCAAAAAAAATTAATAAAATAAATTATAAAAAAATTTCAATAATTATTTTAATAATATTAGCTATTTTATCAATAAAATTTTCAGGATTAATAGGGTTATTAGTATTTATAACCTCAACAGCATTAGGAATATTTTGTATTCAAACAAAAATTAAAAGAACTGAATTAATGGGTTGTTTGTTGATTCCAACTATTTTGATTTATCTCGTATAATCTTTATTCAAAAAAATTTCATTAACAGGAAAATTTCCATTAACACAACCAGCACATATATCTTCTAGACTAAGTGCCTTCCTCATATCTTGTTCAGATGGATAGCAAACAAAAGTTGCACCTATTTTTTTAGCAACTTCATTACCTATTTTATCTAAATCTCCATCTAAACCATGAGCAATAAAACTAGTTCCTTTAATATCTTTAATACAGGAATAAACTAAAGGAGGGCAAGAAATAATAGGATATATTTCAACAGCTCCAGCTTTTCTAAGTTTATATATCATCCCATCTCTAAAAACAGTTCCTCTAACAATACTATCATCTCCTATTGCAACTTTTTTCCCGTTTATGATATGTGTGTTCAAAAAAAACTTAAGCATAGCTGCAAGTCGCCTCTCAGATTCATCTTCAACTTGAAAAGTTCTTTTTGCTCCAGGATTTTTAATAGCTACTTCCTCGTAAGGAACATATTTTCCAGTTAGATTAAATAATTCTTGTTGAAATCCAAGAGCAACACCTCTTCCAGAATCTGGAGAAGCCATAACTAAATCAACATCTTTAATTTTTTCAACATATTTTCTAGCTAAAATCCTTCCAAGCTCTTTTCTGACCTCATAAACACTTTTTCCTTCTATAACTGAAGTAGGATCTGCAAAATATATATATTCAAAAAAACAATGAGAATGTTCTTCATCAAATAATTTTTTTGTCTCAATACCTTTTTTTGAAACAACAACAGCTTCTCCAGGTTCTATATCTCTAAAAAAATCAGATTCAACAGCTTCTGCAGCTTTATTTTCAGACATAATCATATACTTATACTTTTTTTTAGCTAAACCCAAAGGTTTTATTCCTCTTGGATCTCTAAAACCTACGAGAGCTACATTATCATGTCTGTCTCTAACTAATGCTGCAACACAATAAGAACCTCTTCCCCTAAAATCCATCATAATCCTTTCTACTGCAGAAAAAATATTTTTAGTATTATCTAAATGCGTCGAAAACTTTAATCTCATAACAGAGTCATTCTTTCCCATATATCCAAGCAAAACCCCGTCCATAGCAAGAGATATCACATGATTTTCTCCTCCAATCTCAATAGGTTGTAAACCTCCACTATCTTCATAAAGTGTATGACTTATAGCTGCAATAGGTTTCATCTCTCTTAAAACATCTAATCCCGTAAATCTTTTATTTCCAATATCTTCTTTAAAAAAATAATAAGCAAGTTTATTAGCTCTCCTTGTAAAGAATTCAGATTTATCTTTAAGTTTTAAACTAATACCGCAACCTTCCTCACCTCTATGTTGTAGAGCAACAGTTCCAATTAAAATTTCATCAGCAACGCTTAGTTCTTCAATAGAATAAACCCCAAATACTCCACTCACTTTTTTTCACCTAATGAAAATAAAATTTTTTTATCTTTTAATTCTTTTTCTATATTAAAAATATATTTTCATAGATAAAATAATTTATAAAGAATATAATTTTTTAAATTAATTAATTTAAGATTTCTAAATACACAAAAAATTTATAAAATAAAAAATCTTAAATTAAATATAAAAATATGAATAACAAAATATTAGAAGTTTTATCTGCAATAGTTTCTTTAATAGGTTTACTTGGAGGTTTAATGATTTGGTTTTTTGCTCCAAGACTAACTGGAAATGTAACAGGAAACACCAAAGCAATATCTTCAGGAGCATTGTTAATTATAATAGGATTAATAGGTTCTTTTTTCTGGACTTTCTATAAGGGAAAGAAAATTAAAAAATCTAAAAACATAACAAATACAACAAAAAATAAGAATAAAAAAAGAAAAAGGAAGAAATAAAGATATTTTAAATTTTATATCTTAAATTAAGTTCTATATATTTCTACATTTTGTTTGGATATAATAAAAAACTAAAAAAACATTCCTTAGACTAAACGAAAAATCTTGCAGATATAGTTTTATATTTAATAAATAAAAACTTTTCAATATTTTAATAAAAAATAATAAAATATTTATAGTTTGATAGTTTAACTATAAAAAATAATTTTGATTTATATTCAAAACATAAAATATTCATTTATAAAAATTTATGAAATATTTTCAAAAATTTTATAACAAAGCTAAATAAAATAAAAATATTTTTTATAATAAAAAAATGTAAAAATTAAATAAATACATTTTTAATTTAATTAAATTCAACTACTCTTTTTTTGCATTATTTAATCTAGGCATTTGAAAATGTGTTGGAAGATTTAACTCATCTTCTAAAGATAATGCTTTAACATTACATTTTTGCATAATAAAATTAAATATAGGTATCCTGTAATCTTCTGAAATTTTTTTGTCTTTCCAATCTTTTAAAATAATTTTTATTTCATCTTTTTCAGGAAGAATAATTAGTATTCCATCAAATTCTATATTAGCAAAATCTTTAGAATAATTTATTTTAAAACTAAAAAAAACTTTTAGAGCCTTATCTTTTGAAAAAGGAATTTCTTCTTCTTTTATTTCCTTTATATCAATATTTTGAGAAACTTCTAAATTACCTTCTATATTTTCTACTCTTTCTCCTAAAATTTTTGATAGATTAAAACCTATTATTCTCATATTTAAAATTTTGTTCAACAATATTTAACTATATCAAATCCTCTTCAGAAACAACAACAAAATCACCAATTGCTATTATAGAGTTATATGGAATTAAAATATCTCCTTGTTGTGATCTTTCTAAATGTAATTGACTTGCATAATTTGTTTGATCTTTTATCATAAGATGAATTAATTCACCAGTCCTCGTTTCAAATAAAATATCTTTAATTGTTCCAAGTTTCCTTCCTTCTTTTGTAACAACTGGTTTTCCTAAAATTTCTTTATGTGGTTTTTTCTCAATTGCCATATATAGTTCATATTTAAAATTTATTTATAAAGTTTTCTATAAATTTTATATAATAATACAGTATAAAAATAAAAAAATAAAAATAAGAGTAGTTTTTATTTTAAAAAAAGAAATACCAATTCAAAAAAATAATCTTTAATTATAATATTAATAATTACTTAAAAAGTCTTATTTTATATTAGTTAATCAAAATTAAAAAAATTAAGTAAAAAATTAAACAAAATAATAGTTTTAAAATTGTACGAACAATTCAATAGATAAATAACCTCCCCCCTATTATTTCCTATGGAAAAAAATATATAAAAATTATAAGATTCTAATCAATTTTTTAATTTTTATTTATAAATATTTATATATTTTAAAATATATATTAAATATATATTAAAATATAATATTTAAATCAAACAAATATCATATATAATTAACCATTACAATATTATAACATTTTTTGTTTATCAGAGTGGACAACATCATATCTATGAATTAAATTTCTCATTAAATCTTATAAAATCTATTTTAATTTTTTATTTTATTAACAAATATTTTATTATTTTTTTAACTTAATTTTTTATATTTAATTTTAAAATATTTATTTTTAAAATTAATAAAACTAATTTTTCGCTTGATTATTAGTTTTTTAATTTCATTTTTCCATAAGAAAAAATGGTGTGTGATAATAATATATATTTTTATTCTAAAAAATTTAAATCAATACAAAATTCGAATATATTATTATTATTTATATTTTATATTTATATTTTTTACATAAGAAATTTAGGTTATAATATTCTTTAAAATAATTATGTTTATAAATATTAATTTTTTAAATAATACATCAATAAAAATTTAAATAAATTGGTGATAATTAAATGGCTAATTTAGATAAGATTTTTGACTCTGTTGAAGATAGAAGTTTATTTAGAAATAAATATGTATTACAATCAAATTATAATCCCGAAGATATTCTTCATAGAGATAAAGAAATAGAACACATAGCTTCTATACTTGCACCTAGTTTACTTGGTCAAAAAACGAGTAATCTATTTATTTATGGAAAAACAGGTACTGGAAAAACTCTTTCTGTTCAGCATGTTGCAAGTGAGATGATGAAAAGAGGAAAAGGAGGATTACTTAGAATAGAATATATAAATTGTAAATTGAAAAAAGTAGCTGATACTGAATATAGAATATTTGCTGAATTAATAAAAAAATTAGGTGGTGATGTTCCTGCTACAGGTTTACCTACTGATCAAGTTTATAAGAAATTTTTAGAATTATTAGAAAAAAATAATGAAAAAATATTCATCATAATATTAGATGAGATAGATCAGGCAGTTAAAAAAATATCTGATGATTTTTTATATAACCTTTTAAGATTAAATTCAGAGCTTGACAAAACACAAATAACTATAGTAGGTATATCTAATGACGCTAAATTTTTAGAAATGATAGATCCAAGGGTAAAAAGTTCTTTATCTGAAGAAGAAATGGTTTTTCCTCCTTATAATGCTTTACAATTACAAGATATTTTAAGAAAAAGAGCTGAAGAATCATTTAAGCCAGGAGTTGTTTCAGAAGGAGTTATAGCTAAATGTGCTGCATATGCTGCTAGAGTTCATGGTGATGCAAGACGTGCACTTGATTTACTTAGAGTTGCTGGAGAAATTGCTGAAAGATCTTCTAGTAGAAAAATTGAAATGAAACATATTGATGAAGCAAATGAAAAGATAGAAAGAGATAAATTGATAGATATAGTAGAAACTGCACCTAAACAATTCCAATTAGTTCTTTTTACTATACTTGACCTCTCTGGTATAACAAAAAAAGGAATATTTACTGGAGATGTATTTAATTATTATGATAATCTTTGTAAAAGATTAAATTGTGAAACTCTTACTCAAAGAAGAGTTAGTGATATACTAGCAGATCTTGATATGCTTGGTTTAATAAATGCAAGAGTTATTTCTAAAGGTAGACAAGGAAGAATGAGGGAAATTAAACTTGCAATTCCAGATAATATAATTGAAAAAACAAGAGAAATTTTAATTAAAAGTTTAGATATTTAATTTTAATTTAAGGAGGTAATAAATTGGAACAAAATATATTAAAATTATTTATTAAAAAAGGTTTTCTTTTAGATAAGGAAATGCTTGATTTTTTATCTGAATTAAAAGATGAAGATGTTGCAAATGAAATAATAAATAAAATAGCTGTTGTTTCAAAACAAAAACTAATAACAAAAAATTTAGTGAATCAAAATTTTGATAAAATAAAACCTTTTTTGTTTGAACTTGATTTAGAAAAAAAGAAATTAGTAGAAAAATTTTTTGTAAATGTTTCTATATCAGTAGAAGTAAAAAAAGAAGTTAGTTATGAAATTAATAATAAAGAAGAAAAAAATATTGAAGATGAAATAAGACCTATCAAAGTAATTAATTCTCCAGTAAACTTAGCTCAAAAAATTGAAGTTAAAGATTTTGTAAGATATTTTAGAAGTAGATATAATTTTATGAAAAATTTATTATCACAAAAAAAAGAACTTGAAAATCTTTCTTCAATTGATAAAATAAGTTTTAATAAAAAAATATTTTCTATAATAGGAATTGTTACAAATAAATTAGTAACTAAATCAAAAAATATTATTTTAGATGTTGAAGATCTAACAGGCAAGGCTAGATTACTAATAAATCAAACAAAAGAAGATGTTTATAATAAATCTAAAGAGATTGTTTTAGATGATGTTATTGGTTTTAAATGTTCAGGTTCTGGAGACTTTTTATACGTAAATGATATAATTTATCCAGATAGTTTTTTGAAAGAGAAACATAGAAGTGATAGGGAGGTTTATGCATTATTTATTTCTGATATTCATGTAGGAAGCGACATGTTTTTAGAAAAAAATTTTTCTAAATTTATTAATTGGTTAAGAGGTATAGATTGTGATGATAATCAAAGAGAATTGTTAAAAAAAATTAAATATCTTTTTATTATAGGAGACACTATAGATGGTGTAGGTATTTATCCTGGACAAGAAAAGTTTCTTCAAATAAAAGATATAAAAAAACAATATGAAAAATTAGCAGAATATTTAGATATGATTCCAAAATATATAACTATAATTATGTGTCCAGGACAACATGACGGTGTTAGAGTTGCTGAGCCACAACCACCTATAGGTGAAGATTTTGGATATCCTTTACATAAAATTTCTAATTTACACCTTGTTAGTAACCCTTCTTTTATAGAAATTGAAGCAAAAGAAGGAAAAAGTGGAATAAAAGTTTTAATGTATCATGGTGCAAGCATGCATCATATTATTGGAGAAATTGAAGAATTAAGATTAATAAATGGCCATCATTATCCTGCTAAAGTAGTTAAACATTTATTGTATAGACGTCATTTAGCTCCTATGCATGGAGATATGATTTACATTCCTAGTTCTGATGAAGATCATTTAATTATCAAAGAAGTTCCAGATATTATTGCTACTGGAGATCTTCATAAGACTGATGTGGATAATTATAATGGAACTTTGATAATTTGTAGTTCTTGTTGGCAATCTATCACTCCTTTTGAAGAAAAAGTAGGTAATTTGCCAGATCCTTGTAAAGTCCCTATTTTAAATTTAAAAACAGGAGCAATAAAAATATTAAATTTTAACGAAGATGAATAAAATAGCAAATTCTTTTTAATTTAAAAATATTAAGTTTTTTAATTTATAAATAGAATGAAAATAGTAAATTTGTGTATAAGTAATAAAAACAAAGATAAGTTTTTGTTCATAAAAAGAAATAAACATCCGTTTCAAGGATATTTTGGTATGCTTGGAGGTAAAATAGAAGATGGTGAAGATATTTATAATGCTGCAAGTAGAGAATTATTTGAAGAATCAGGTATCATTTCCGAGGGAGAATATCTTGGAAAATGTATAGAAAAGATAATTGAAAATAAGAATATTTTATTTGAGTCTGAAATATATTTTTTCCATTTTATTATTAATGAGGATATAAATTTTTATTCAAGTTTTGAAGGGGATCTAAGATGGATTTCTATTAAAGAATTTTCAAATTATAGAATAATTCCAAGTGATCCTTTAATGATTGATAGTTTTTTAAATAAAAAAGCTACAGCTACTTTTAGCATAATTGAAAAAATTAATGAAAATTATTTTCAAAAAAAATTTAAAAAATTAGAAAAAATAACTAAAATTTAATAATGACAACCTACAAAATATAATAATTTTATAAATATTTATTAAAACTATAAAGTGATTATAAAAATTTATTAATCAAAAATATAATTTCTTATTACTTTAAACTAAAATTTTGTAATAAAATTAGCTAAAATGAATTTTCATTATACTACGGAAAATTATTTTTTTAATCTTTCAAAAGAGATAGATAAAAATTACGAAATTGCTAAGCTTGCTCGTGCAAAAGGTCTTGATCCAAAATATGAAGTAGAAGTTCCACTTGCTTTAACTATGGCTGCAAAAGTAGTTAAATTAATTGCTACGATTTATCCACAATTAGATAATGAGGAGATTATTAATAGAATTCTTGAACTTGAAAAAAAATACGGACCTCTCGATAGTTCTGTTAGTTTTAAAATTGCAGAGGAAATTGCTCAAGGAAGATTTTGTAGTTTTGAAAACCAACTAGAGGCAATGGATGCTGGAATAAGAGTTGGTTTTGCTTATATTACTTTAGGTGTTGTAAGTTCTCCTATAGAAGGTTTTACAGGTCTGAAATTAGGTCGTACTCATGATGGTAAAAATTATATTAAAGCATTTTTTTCAGGCCCTATTCGAAGTGCTGGAACAACTGCTGCTTGTGTTGCTTTAATGCTTATAGATTATATAAGGCAGATTTTCGGTTATGCAAGATACGATCCTACTGAACAAGAAGCAAAAAGAACTGTAACAGAATTATATGATTATCACGAGAGAGTTACTAACTTACAATATCTTCCAACAGAAGAGGAAGCTTATTTTGTTGCAAAAAATATGCCTTTTCAAATTGATGGAGATCCTACTGAAAAAAAAGAAGTTTCTAATTTTAAAGATTTACCTAGAATTGAAACTAATTTTATTAGAGGAGGTTTTTGTCTAGTTATTGGAGAAGGAATATGTCAAAAAGCTAAAAAAGGATTAAGATTATTGAAAAACATTCAAAAAAACGGTTTTAAAATTAACGATTGGGATTGGTTAGAATCTTATGTTGAACTTCATGAGAAAAGAGATATGGGAAAAACCGATTCTAGTCCTACATATATAAAAGATTTAGTTGCAGGAAGACCTGTATTTGGTTATCCTGGAAAAGGTTTTAGGTTTAGATATGGAAGAAGCAGGGTTAGCGGATTTTCTGCAGCTAGTATTCATCCAGCAACAATGGGAATTACAAACGATTTTATCGCAACAGGAACTCAATTAAAAATAGAAAGACCTTCAAAGGGTTGTTGTATTACTCCTTGTGATAAAATAGAAGGCCCTATTGTTAAATTAAAAAACGGAAGTGTTAAAAAACCTAAAACTTACGAAGAAGCTAAGAACTTATATAATGATATAACTGAAATTATATATCTTGGAGATTTACTTTTTTCTCTTGGTGATGTTATTAATAGAAATGCTGTTTTAATTAAGCCAGGTTATGTTCCAGAGTGGTGGAATCTAGAACTTGAGAAATGCGGTGGAAAAGTTGATGATTTTTATAATGTGAGTTTAGAAGATGCAGTTAATCTCTCTTTAAAATATAATATACCTTTACATCCAAATTTTATATATTATTGGAATGAAATTAACCTTGAGCAATTTTTAGGATTAGTTGATTTTTTAATGCATTCTCGAGTAATTGATGGAAAATTATTACTTCCTTATAATAGTTCTGAAAAAGAAAGATTTAAAGTTGGAAAACGAGCTTTAGAACTAGTAGGAGTCTGTCACGATGTTACTATAGAAAATGTTGTTTTAAATAAAGATGAAACAAAAAGTTTTTTGATTAATTTAGGATATGATTCTAATTATGAAGGAGAAATCAATTTAAATATTGATTTTAAAGAACCAATATCTGAAGTTTTAGAAATTATTAACAAGTTATCAAAATTTAAGATTAAGGATAAATCAGGAGAATTTATTGGTGCAAGAATGGGAAGGCCTGAAAAAGCAAAAATTAGGAAATTAACTGGAAGTCCTTGTGTTTTATTTCCTGTTGGAGAAGAGGGAGGGAGATTAAGAAGTGTTAACGAAGCAGAAAATATAGGTTTTGTAAACGGAGAATTTCCTTTTAATTTTTGTAATAAATGTAAAAGAGAAACTATTTATAATGTTTGTGAAATTTGTGGAGAAAAGACAGAAGCTAAATATTATTGCAAAATTTGTGATAGAGAAATTAAAAATGGAAAAATTTGCCATTTACATAATATTGGTTCAAATTTCAAAAAGATGAAAATAGATTTAAAACATTATTTTGAAATTGCAAAAAATAAATTAGGGTTTCTTAAAATTGATGTTCCTACTTTGATTAAAGGTGTTAGAGGAACAAGTTCTGAGAATCATAATGTAGAAAATTTAGTAAAAGGAATATTAAGAGCAAAATATGGTCTTACAGTAAATAAGGATGGAACTATAAGATACGATACAACAGAACTTCCTTTAACACATTTTAAACCTATAGAAATTAATGTATCAATTGAGAAATTGAGAGAACTAGGTTATACTAAGGATATTTACGGAAAAGATTTGACATCTGATTTTCAAATATTAGAATTAAAACCACACGATGTTATTTTACCTTGTAATAATGAATGTGGCGATGAAAAGGCAGACGATGTATTTTTTAACGCAACAAAATTTATTGATGAATTATTAGAAAAATTTTATGGTCTACCTAAGTTTTATAATTTAAAGAAAAAAGAAGATTTAATAGGTCATTTAGGAGTTTGTATGGCTCCCCATAATTGTGCAGGAGTAATTTGTAGATTTTTAGGTTTTTCTAAAGTACAAGGCCTTTTAGCAAGTCCTTATATGCATGCTGCAATGAGAAGAGATTGTGATGGAGACGAGGCTGCTTTGATGCTTTTACTCGATGTTCTTATTAATTTTTCAAGAGCTTTTTTACCATCTCATAGAGGAGGAACTCAAGATGCTCCTTTGGTGTTAAATGGAAGAATTAATGCAAAAGAAGTCGATGATCAAATTCTTGATTTTGAATTAGTTTATAATTATCCTTTAGAGTTATACGAGAAAGCAGAAAAAAAAGTTCATTCAGGAGAAATAAAAATTGAAACAGTAAGACAAAGACTTGCAAACGATAAAGACCCTTATTATAATACAGGTTTCACACATGATTGTTACAATTTTAATTTAGGAGTAAACTGCAGTTCATATAAAATAATTCCTACTATGCAAGAGAAAGTTGAAAAACAAATGGAATTGTGTGTTAAGCTTAGAAGCGTTAATCAAGGAGATGTTGCAAGATTAATAATAGACAGACATTTTATGAGAGATTTAAAAGGTAATCTCAGGAAATTTTCTCAACAAAATTTTAGATGTGGTAAATGTAACGAAATTTATAGAAGACCTCCTTTAAATGGAAAATGTTCAAAGTGTGGAAATCCAAAACTTATTTTTACTATCTCTTATGGAAGTATTATAAAATATCTTGAACCTGCATTAAGTTTGACAAAAAATTACGATGTTCCTTCTTATATACAACAGGATTTAGAATTAACTAAAAAATATATTGAAAGCATATTTGGTAAAGAGACTGAAAAACAAGTTTCTATAAATGAGTGGTTTTAAATAAATATAATTTTAAAAAACTATTAGCTTAGAATAATTTTTAATTTCTATTTAATAGATTAAACAATTTTCCAAATTTGTATAGTCTATTTTCTTTATTATTATAAATTATAACTTGGAATTTTTTAATAGTGTTACCATTAATAATAAATTTATTAATAAATTTTGAGTCATATAAGATATTGTTGAGATTATATCCTATCGAAATGGGACTGAAACTAGGAATAATATAAATTTCAAAATTTTTCCAAAATCCATACAAAAAACAACTATATTTTTCTTTTTTATATTTATCAGAAAGAGTTATTGAAGGATGCAAATGTCCTAAAATAAGAGTTTTACAATTTAATACCCATTCTTTTTTGAATAAATTTCCATGTAAAAAACAAATATTCTTATATTTATAATAATAATTTAATTGAATTTTCTTTTTTTTTATTATATTTATTATATAATTATCATGATTTCCTCTAATAATAATAATTTTTTTGCATTTTAGATATAAAAAATCTAATAATTTTAAAATTTCTTTCCATTCAGAATAAATATTTTTAGAAAATTCATGTTTAAGATCACCAAGAATTATTATTTTTTCTAAAATTACTTTATTCTTCTTTAAAATATAAAAAATTCTATTTAATTTTTCAATTATTTCTTTGTATTGATATTTTGGAATAAGAACTATGTTCTCTAAACTTTCCTCATATCCTAAGTGCAAGTCAGAAATAACTAAAATTTTATCATCAATTAATAAAGAATCTTCTAAAATTTCTATTTTAACATTAATTTTATTTTTAACCATTTTTAAAAATTTATATGAAATTTATAAATAATACTTACGTTATATATTTTAATTGTTTATGTTTTAAACATTGTTTTAAACAGGTGTTTAAACAGTTAATTTTACCTTTTTATTCTTTATTACTAATTTCGCGAATTATTTCAGCATGAATTCTCTTTAAAAATTCTATTCTATCCTCTATTTTAAGTAAATCACTATATCCTTGTAAAACTAAATTTGTTGCAAATGGAGATGGTAATTTAGTTGTTATCTTTTCAATTATCACATCTTTATTTTTTATCCAGTTTAATACTTTCTCAGAATTTTTTATGTCCATTAAATCTTCTAAAACTTCACGTCTAGCTTCTTTTAATATAGGAAAATCTTTAGATATTTTGTATATAGCATTTAAAAGAAAAAAGGATTTCATTTGTTGTTTTCCAACAGTTTTTCTTTTTCCTTTATAATTTTTAAGTATCATCAAAGATCTTGCAGCACAATGTCTAAACCTTCTTTTTAATATTTCTGTTTTAGAAATAGCTTCTTCACAAACTTTCCTTAAATTTTCACTATTCAAAAATTTTAAAGCCTCATCTACCTTGATATTTTCACCAGCAAAATAAAATCCATTATCTGATATTCCTATTTCAATATCTCTACCGATTTTTTGAGCCATTAAATATGCAATTGCTCTAGAAAGACAATCATTTACTCTTCTACCATAGAGAGAATGAAATATTACATATTTTTTTTCACCATTATAAATTTCAATTAAAAGTCTTTTTTCATGAGGAATTTTTGCATATCTATATTGTTCATTAAAATAATTGTATATTCCAAGTGAAACAGATTCATTTACATAACAATAATCACTTATAAATCTAATAATCTCTTCTTGAGAATATCTTCTTTCAAATTTTTCATTTAATAGTCTTCTAAACCGGTTTATTTCCTGTGCAGATTCAAACGATAATGGAAGCATTTCAGAAAACCAAGAGGGAATAGTTGGATTTTTTCTTGTTTCAGCTTTGACATAAGCAACCATTCCACGAGTATATAAAAATTGATATTTTTTTCCTCCAAGAACAAAAACATCTCCTGGCTTCATTTTTTCTAAAAATTCTTCATCAATAAAACCTATTCTTTTTCCAACATATTCTCCACTTCCAATTATAACAGAAACAAAACTTTCTTCAGGAATTGTTCCTATATTAGTCATATAAATTACTCTTGCAAGTTTTCCTTTTTTTCCAACTTGTTTTGTTTTTTCATCATACCATATCTTTGCATAAACATTTTTATGTTCAAGAGCATATTCTCCAGAAAGATAAGATATTACTGACATAAAATCTTCTTTGGAAAGTTCAGAATAACAATAGCTTTTTCTTATTACGTTTAACATTTCATCCAAATTCCATGTTTTTTGTATACACATTCCATATATTTGTTGAGATAAAACATCAAGACAATTTTTTGGTATATATATATTATCTATCTTCTTTTCTTTTACTTCTTTATTTAATATGCTACATTCAACTAAGTCATCTCTATCTAATACTATGAATCTACCTTTTGAAATATCATCTAGTTTATGTCCACTTCTTCCAATTCTTTGTATAGCTCTTGCTGAACTTTTTGGACTTCCAAGTAATATCACTAAGTCTATTGAACCTATATCAATTCCAAGCTCTAAAGATGTTGAAGTTACAACAACCTTAAGTTCACCTTTTCTTAATTTTTCTTCAATTTCAAATCTATGCTCTTTTGAGAGTGAAGAGTGATGTGCACCTATATTTGAATTCAGATTTTCAGAATAATTTTTTGGAAACATTTCTTTTAAATGATGAACAACTCTTTCAGTTGCAGAGCGAGTATTTGTAAATATAAGTGTAGTTTTGTGTTCTTGTATTAACTTATCGATAAGTTCGTATAATGAATTATGAATATCTTCTCTTGTTGTTTCAATTAAATCATTAGTTCCTGTTAATACATTAACATCTATTTTTTTTATTGATAAAACTTCAGCAATTAAACATTCTCTATCACTTCCAACCAGGAAATTAGCTACTTCTATAAGAGGAGAAATAGTTGCAGAAAGCCCTATTCTGACAGGAGTTATTTTTGAAATATTTTCCAATCTTTCAAGAGAAATTGATTGATAAACTCCTCTTTTATTTCCAAGAGAATGTATTTCATCAATAATTATGAATTCAACACCGTAAAATATTTCAATAAACTTTTTTGTGGTTAGAGAAATAGCTAAACTTTCAGGAGTTGTTATTAATATGTGAGGAGGATTTTTAAGCATTTTAGTTTTTTCATTAGAGGAAGTATCTCCTGTTTTTATAGCAATTCTTATTTTTTGCAAAAAAATTCCATTTTTTTCAGCAATTTTATATATTTCTCCAAGAGGTCTAATAAGATTTACAAAAATGTCATTATTAAGAGCTTTTAAAGGACTAGAATAAATACAATAAATTTTTTTTTCTAATTCATTTCTTTTAGCAAGAATAACTAAGTAATTTAAAATTGACAAAAAACTAGTTAAAGTTTTACCATTTCCAGTAGGTGCAGATATCAATATATTTTTTCTTTCATGAATGGGTATTACTCCATATAATTGGCTTTCTGAAAAATCTTTAAACCTTGAGAAAAACCATTCTTTAACTAAAGGGTCTAGAACTCTAAGTATCTCTTCATGATTTCTTTTTTCTGCTTTAGTATATAAATTATTTTCTTTTTTCATTTTTTAATTTAAAAACTATAGAAATATAATTTATAAAATTATAGAACTATTCTATTTAAAAATTTATAAAATATTTTCGTAATTTGAGTCTTATACGTTCAAGAATAGATTATAACTATAAAGATCTTTTGATTTTACTCATGATTCTGTAATACTTTTATTTATTGTTCTTTCAATTTTTTGTTCATTAACAAAAATAACATAAATCTGTACTTTTTTAATGAAATAAAAATTATTTATATTATTGTTATTTATCTAGAAGGTATATTAAAATCGTTTATTGTAGAGTTTTTAATAGATACTTTAGATTTATCTAGAGAAGATAAATCTAATCCAGCACTATTTTTATGTTTTCTATTATATTCTTGAACAAAAATCCATATAATCATTATAATAATCATAATTATTACAACAAAAATAAGGTATAATATTACTTTTCCGCTTTTAAAAACAAATTTATTAGGTTTTTCTATTTCAGTAATATTTATTTTCCATATTTTTGAATCAGCATAAATTCCTTTTCTTATTTGAACCTCTAATATATGGTTTCCAACAGATAAATCTGATATTAAAATTGCAGTTGAATTTTCATTTATCAATTTATTATCCAAATACCATTTTATACTATCTATAGTAGATAAACTATTTCCAATCATAAAAGTCATGTTTTTTCCATATGATTCGTTAATCTCAGTTAAATTAGGTACAGGATCTTTTATTTTTAAAGTATAATTTATTGTAGAAGAATTATTAGAAATATTATTAATAGACGGAGGCTTATTAGAAATTATTTCTTTTTTAATTAAAAAATTTATTGTTGCTCTAGTTTCATATAAACTATCATTTGCGTATATATAAAAATTTCCAGAACCAAACCAATTATTTAGAGGAGTAATAGTTAGAATGCTGCCAGATAAGTTAATTTTGATATTTGTATTATTGTTTGAAAATTTATAAATTAAAGAATCTCCGTCAGGATCCTTAAAACAATTTGAGATATCATAGGTTAGAGAAACATTATTGAAAAAAGTGAATTTTTCAATATCACAATTTTCATATATAAAAATAGGAGTTCTATTTTGACTAGTATTAATTATACAAACGCTCTGATTACAATAATAATTTGTAGAAATCATACTGCAAGGAAAAATTCCATCATCAACAGCATTATTAGAACAAAAATATTCGCGAACGTGTGTTATATTATAGCATTCATCTTCTTTTCTAATACTAGAATTTTCAGTAGTTCCTTTAACAGTTAAATTTAAACCATTATCGCTATCACTGCAAATATCAGATATAACTTCTATATTAAAATTATTACTAATAACACTATCAACTCCAGGATAGCTTAAAGTTATATTAGCACTACATGTTCCAACATCACTTCCAGCATAAAAATCAAGTGTTCTTGAATTAAGAAAATCTTCAGATTTTCGAATCTCAACTTTAGGAGTAGATATAAGATAACTAAAAGATAGTCCTTCATCTCCAGGAACAAGATTTTTAAAGTATTCTTTAAGATCTATAATTCTATATTTATTTTTGTTTACATATATTCTATAATCAGGAATGTTTTTAATCTGTGTTAAATTAACAGAAGAGTCTTGGTTTATAATTGCAATAGCTATAATGTTAAATACGTAAGTAAAGTTAGATCCGCAGTTTGTTTGTTCAATATTAATAGTATAAGTTTTAGGATTTAAATCTGGAAAATCTGTTTCTATTGAATAATAACAATCTCCTCCTTTTTCTATAGTTCTATTAAATATAATTAAAATATACTTTATTGTACCTATTGTTGAAGTTCTAGATAATGTTAATATTGCAGTTTTATTTTCATTAGTAAAACTATGAATTTCATTTAATTTTTCATACATCTCAGAATAACTATTTATTTTATTAAATAAGCTTAAAGTTCCTAAATTTTCTTCATCAGGAATAAAAATTTTTGTATTAGAAATTTTTGTATTGATATTTATAATTATAAAAAGAACAACTAATATTATTAAAATAATCATAAAAATAATTAGCAATCTAAAAGGAAGACTTTTCTTAACATTTTCATTTAAAAATTTATATTTAATATTTCCCCTATTTTTAGTATTTTTTTTAACACCCTTTTTCATGATTTATCAAATATAAACAAATTTAAAAACTTAATGATTTTTAATTTAGGATAATGAAGTTGAGTGAGGATAAAAAAAACCGAATTATTGAACAAATTTTATTTTTTTTATATCATTCTTTTCCTAAAGAGCCATACACTGCAGAAATAGCAAGAGAAATAGCAAGAGATGAGGAATTTGTTAAAAGACTGCTTTTTGAATTAAAAGAAAAGAATTTAGTTATTCCAATAAGAAAAAATAACAAAGGAATTGCTTATTGTAAAAGATTAAGATGGAGATTATCTAACAGAGTTTATGATTTCTATAAATCAAAAGATAAATAGCTTTTATTTTGTTTTAAATTCAGATTGAAAAATTAACTGTTCACCTTTTATTCTGAACTAAATCTATTTTTTAATTATTTTTATAATTAATAATAAGTTTAATATATAAGCATAACTATTTTAATATATAACAACATTTAAATAACGTTTTTTTGATATTCTACTTATGGAAAATGATCCTATAAAATTAGCTTTTCAAAAAGTTAAACAAGATATTATTAATTTAGAGAATCGTGTAAATACTTTAAACAATGATATAAAAAACGTATATTTTGAATTTTATAAAGTCTCTGAAAATATTGATATTATTGTTTCAAGATTAAACGATTTAAATAAAGAATTTAATGATTTTAAGATAATTATAAAAAATTTGCATGAAGATTTAAAGAACCAAGGACTATCTTTTTTGTCTCAGAGAAATATATCTGTAGATACTTCTTTAGATGAAAATTATATTCCAACAAATAATTCGATAAACCAACATATAAATTCAACATTTTTAGATAATACAACAAATAATCCAACAATTCCACAGGAAATAAAGGGGTTAAAAAGCAAAAATATTGATTTTTCCACAGGAAATAAAGGGGTTACAACAGACAAACAAACAATTAAACAGACAGATATACCGACAAATATTTTGAATGAATCTAACTCTAAAAATGTTGATTTCGATTTTAATAATATCTCTATAGAAAACAATATTAAGGAAGCTAAAGTAATGCTTGATTCTTTAGATCGTCTAAAAAAAGAAATAAGACAAAAATTTAAGCGTTTAACTTCTCAAGAAATGTTAGTTTTTTCAACAATATATCAACAAGAAGAGGAGGATTCTGAAGAGAATACTTATAGAAAAATAGCAAAAAAATTAAAATTATCAGAATCTTCTATAAGAGACTATACTCTAAGACTTATTTCTAAAGGAATACCTATTAAAAAAAGAAAAATTAATAATAAAAAAGTTATTCTATATATTTCTCCAGAACTTAAAAAAATAGCAACTCTATCAACAATAATAAAATTAAGAGAACTGTAAACCTATTAAATCTATTTTTTAAATTTTTAAGCCTTATAAGTTAAAAAACACATCAGAGCATTTATTTCAAAATGCTCCTCCTATATTTAAATTTATTACCCATCTGTTTAGAGTATAATTTTTAAATTTTTATTCGTTGTAACGAATTTAAAAAAAATTATACTCATTTTTTGAGATTAATAATTTTTTAAAAATATAAATTTAGCTTTTTTAAGCTTTATTAAATAATTTTTTTTATTTATCTTCATTTTACATTTAACTCTCTAAATTTTATTTTAATTCTTTTGCAGGCGCTATATAACTCTCTTTTTTTATTATAACAAATACTTTTTTATATCTTTTTTTAAATTATTTCCATAATTATCTCCATAACACTCATTCTTATAACAAAATTTGAAAAAATTATGCAATATACTATTAGTTCTAACTCTCACTTTTCCAATTTTTTCCAATTTTTTCCCCTTTTTAATAACTACATTACTAACTACATATAAATCTATTCTCATATTTAACTCTCACTTTTCCAATTTTTTTAGGAATTTTATATTTGATTTTCATTTAAATAATAATCATCAAATTTTTTATCTTTTTTATTTTTCATTTTTTTTGATTTTAATAACTCTTGCTTGATTTCATCAGGTATATAAACTCTTTTTTTATTATTCTCACATATTATTTCTTCTATCAATCCTTCACTTTTTTGCCTTATAGCATTTATTTGACCTCTAATTGTCGCAGTTTTTTTACCGAGCATAGACGCTAAGTCTTCATAAGAAAGTTTCATATCAGAATTTAATAAAACAAATACAATAGCACGTTCAGTTATAGATAAATTATTCAAAAAAGCTGTTTGAACATCTGTTTGAACATTGTTTAAAACATCATTTTTAACTGTTTGTTTAGAAAACAATGTTTGTCGCTGTTTAATAAACGGTCTATTAAAAAGAAATTGAAGTTTATTTCTAATTTCCTCTATTTCTTCATTTATTCTCGACAAATTTTCTTGAACTTCATAAATTTGATATTTTAGATTTGAATTTTCGGTGTTTAAATGTTTAATCCAACTATTAAGTTTGTTTATATCTGATTTAGCGCTGTTGAAACCTGTTTGAACAGCTTGTTTTAATAAATCTAATTCCTTTTTTTCAGCTTTTTTTCTAAAAAATCCAAACATATTATAATTTTATTATTTTCTATTTATAAATTTTACTGTTTTTATTCTTGTTTAAATATATTAATAAATGATTATCGTCGATAAAAAACACAAAAAAATTCAGATTCTTAAAATACATTTTTTATTTAAAACAAAAATCTATCTAAATTTTAGCTGTTTAAAACTGTTTAAACAGTTAAAATTATAAAAATTATTCTTTTATTTTTTTAATTTATTTATAAAAATAATAAAAAAATAAACATATTTTTTGACATTTTTTATATTTTAGAGATATTCAAAAATATATTCTATAAATTATAAAAAAATAATTTAAAAGTTTAATAGTAAATTAGCTAAAAATTAGCTAAAAATTAATCAAAAATTAGCTAAAAATTAAATAAAATTATTATTTTAAAAATCTTAATATAATAAAAATTGTAAAATAGTAATATTTATAAATAAAAATGTTTTTTTGGAATTACTACAAATATCTAAAATAGGTTAAAAATAATAAAATGAAACAACAAAATGTAAAAAATAATATATCAAAATCCTTAAAATTAGGATTATTAGCAGGTTTAGTTATAACTATATTTTCTTTTTTAATAAAATTAGTTCCATGTATTAAAAAATCAGGTTTTAATTTTTGCACTTTGCCAAGTCCTTTTAAAAATTTAGAATCTTTAAATGAAAAATACTACGGTATCTCTAATAATCCTTTATCAGGTTTATTATTACAGTTTATTATACCCTCCATATTAGTTTTTTTTATAATATTTAGTATAGGAAAAAAACTGAGAAGTAATAATTAATGTCTTAAACATATTCATTAATATAAAATTTATAATATTAATTTAGAGGGTGAAAAAGAGGGTGTATATTCTTTCTGGGGAAAAGAGGTATTTTTAATTATAAAATATATTATTAAAAAAAATAAGGTGTTATTTTCAGACCCATCATCAAGGAAATATCTTTTTTGTTTAACCTCGACTCATAAAAATACTTGTTAGTATAAAAATTAAACTAAAATTTTATTTAAGTAGAGTTTTATAAATGTTGATATAATACAATAATAAGATTTAAAAATTACATAGATTTGATAATTATTAAAAAAGGTAAAAGAGATTATGAGAAAGAAATTATCTGAAATAGTCTCTGTTGATGAAAATAAAATTGGAAATAAAATTAATTATTTTAATTATAACTATAACTTAAAAGAACCAAAAATTACTAAAAATCCTGATACCATACCTGAAGTTCCTATATGGACAAAAAGAATAAGAAATACTTTTGATTATGGATGTCTTACAATTCTTATATTATCATTAACAACCTATTGTGGCTATCAGGGTTTAAATACAATTATTAAAATAGCAAAACCTACTGTTAAACCTGCTATAGACGAAACTTATAATTTTTTTGTTGATACTTATGATAAAATAAAAGAATCAATTGAAAATTTAATATAAATTAATATTTCTTTATTTTCTTTATATGCATGTAAAAAATAAAAAAATAAGTTAAAAGTTTTAATAAAAAATTAAAACTTTTAGAATAATTAAAAAAATATTTTGTAGTGTTTAATATTATAATCTTAAAAATATTGTAGTTAGTAAAAATAAAATAAAACAAAAAAACTTAATGTTTATATGTAATAAAATTAAAATTCATTGATAACAAGAATCACAAAAATCATAAAAAATTTATATTTTAAATAGGAGTTAATATATTAATAATCTAAAAATAATAATTATTAAATTAAAATATTCTATTAACATTATTCTTTTAAAATAATAAATATGATCTTTAATTAATAAAAAATTATCAAAATTTAACTTTAATTTCAAAATGAATCTTTTTTTGCAAAACAAATTATTTCTCAATTCTTCTTCTTTATCATATAAAATTAATTATTTTTAATGGATATAGCTTGAATTAATAAATATATACTCAATTAATAAATTAAAAGTTACTAATGTTTCTAAATTTATCATTATTTTTTTAATCTAAATAGTCTACTCTAAAAATATAAAATTTTTAGATAAAAAAGTTCTTACAATATATCTTATGCGAACCGATATAATTCAAGAAATCATATCTAAAACTTTTAATTATTTATTAAAAGTTTTTACATAAATATGTAGTGTTAAAATTATTAAATTTTAGGCTTTTGTAGTATCTAAAAAAATAAATTTTTCTATTTTTTAAATACTGCCTATCTCTAGGTTTTTATATAAATAATAGGCAAATAAGAAGATTAAATATCCAAAAATTCCTCCAGGCCTTATATTTCCTAAGGGATTTGTAAGTTTTTCAAATAAACTTTTTAATCTTTCATTATCTTTGGTATTTTCTTTATAATTTTTCATTATATATAATAAAAGAATATAATGTTTTTATTTAATCATTAAAAAAATAAATTAAGTTATTTTTTTGATCATACTTATTTTAATAAAGAATTCTGAGATTTTTAAAGCTTTTCTTAATGTTAAAATATTTAAGCAAAAACAAAAACTTTTACATTTTTAAAAAATTTTATAATTAATATTCATAATCCAAAATTTTTAATAAAATCTTCGATTATCCTATATTCTTGTAAAAATTCATAACCTTTTTTAGTTAGAATAAATGTTTTTTTTCCATTATCATCACTTTCTAATTTAATAAAGTCTTTTTTCATTAATTCATCTATATATTCCTTAAACATTTGAGGACTTAAATTAGAGGCATAAAGCAGTCTAGTAGGTTTTATTCTTCTTCCTTCTCTTATAGAATCTAATATATCTTTTATAACTTCCAGTCTTTCTCTTTTTCTTACCATTTTATTTTATATTGTAGATTTTTTAGTTATTCTAATAACTCCATATAAAAATAATAGAAAAACAATTATATTCAATGCGTAGATCTCAATCAACAAAATCTTACTCCAATTAAAATATAAAGGAGCCATTGAATTTAATATCCAAGTAATAAAAGCTATTATCATAGCTATAAAATAAAATTTTGGGAACATACTTTTCCCTTTATCTTTTTTAAAATTGTGATAAGTTATAAGAATAAGACATGCAAATAATAATATTTGTGAAAAGAATAAGAAATAATAAACTTTCCAAATATAATCTAATATTGCAATAGAAAATGCCATAATATAAAATACTAAAGACTTAAAGCTTAATAAAGAACTGAGATTATCCTGAGATGTTTTTAATCTTTTCCACAAAAGACTATAAAATAAGAAGAATCCGCCCATTATTAAAAAAAACTCAAATAATATTTTTATTATTGAATTATAATTTGCATCAATGGTTGAAAAAAATTCAATTCCGCCAAATATATACCTTATTACAAACGCAATTCCATAAAACATAAACGCATTCCTGAAATATCTTATTCCTTCATGTTTGCTAAAGTGGTAAAGTTTATGTGTTTTCAAAACAATTATTAGGCATATAGTTCCTATTAAGACTCCGTATATTATTTTAAGAATTTCTTTATTATTTATTATCCATTCATACCCGTACATGCCTCTATAATTTTTTTTTCTTATTTAAATATTTATATTTAAGGATATAGATGATTTGTATATATTTTATTTATGGATTTTTATTTCTTACGCTTTATAAATATGTATATATTTAGGAATATAACATGAAAAGAGTTAAAATATTTTCATTAAAATATTCTTTTTTGATGCAGGAAGCTATTTTCTTTTGCCCTAGCGGGCAATCTCATACTCTTTCTAAAAATTTTAAAAAGATACCCTCTTTTTTCTTACACCATCTAAAATAAGTTATGTCTAAAACTTTTTTATGTTTAACCAAAAATCCTGAAAAAATCAGGATTTTTGGGAATATTTTTCCTATTTAAAACGTTTTATAAAAGAATATATTAATTAAGTCTGCGTAATAAATAAATTAAGAAAAGTTTAAACAACCAACGTTTAAACATTAAACAAACATTGTTTAAACAATAAAATTAATTTAAAATTTTTGTATCAATTTTATAAATTTATATTAATATTTCTTAATTCTTTTTTATTTTTTTAAAATCTCTAGCAAGAAATCTTGGCCATTATTTTTAAAGGAAATATGAATTGATTATAATTAAAAATTCTTGCTAAAATATTTATTTCTCACTCTTTATAAGAACATTCTATTTTTAATATGCTATTAAGTCTACTCTCATCTTTTCAAATCTTATAAACTTAGGATTAACAGAATTGTTAACATGAGCAGAAAGTTCTCTTTTTTCACTTAAATCATAAACTTTGAATATGATTTTATCACCTATATTAGCACCATCTTTTTCAAAAGTTGTAGGGTCATTTTCATAAACACGTAAGAATCCATATTTTCCAGTTTCTTTTACTATAAATATTCCAAGAAAAGTTTCATTAACATCAAAAGCAGCTATTTTATCTCCTATTTCAGCAGGTTTACCGTTAATTTTTATTTCTCCATAAAAATTCATCCAAGAATGAGTAGGATCTTTAGATTTATAACTTATCCATTTAGGTAATTCTTTTATTTCATTCTTGGATTGTCGTATTTCTTCATTCATATCATAAATATCGTAATCGTAATCTAAAATTTCTTTTTCTTTAATATTCTGAGCACCTACTATTAATTTATTAACGTTTTCGTTATTATTCAAATTTTCATTTCTTTCAAAATCCTTATTTTCTAGTTCATTTTTACTTAATAATAACTCTTTTTTTAATGAATATTTAATAAATAATATAGCTGCAATTAAATTAAAAATTAGAATAAAAGTTATTAGTAATATAATTATATTTTTTTTTGATATCATTTTAACAATTAAATTTAATTTTACTTTGTTTTTTCATTTTTATTATATATCCAAAATTAGGCTTTAAGACTTTTAAATCAGAATATTCAATAAGACTTGGATCATAAGTTTTAACACCATCATCAATCGTTTCAATACTTTCAATATTTTCTTTTATATTACCAAAAACTTCTTCTATATTTTTTTCATTTTTACAAGGATAACTAATAAAATTAATACCTTCTTCAAGAAATATTTCTCTATTTTCTAGTAAAAATCCAGAAATTTCAAATTCGCTTTTTTGATCTGTTTTAATAAGATATGCTTTTGGAGGTTCAATCAAAAGAATTTCTTTAAAATCATTTATTTTTGGAAAAAAACTCCAATAGTTTTTTTCCATATAACCTACAAAAACTTTATTTATGAAAAAGTCTAAAAAATTTTGAATACTATTATTCTTGAGCAAAATAGGTATTGATATTAAATTCCACCCCTTATTTAGAGAAATTTTTATAGTATCGTTAATTTCAGTATAAATACAATCTTGCGGACAATTAATTTCATTTTCATCATTTTCACAAACATTGTTAGAATTACATGTTTCATAAACGGGAATTTCTATATTTTCAATGATTGCAAATTCTTCTTCTAAAATATTGTTTTCAGAAAAATTAAACAATAACTTATAGTTTCCAGTTTCATTACTCGAAAATTCATAAGGTAACTCAATTTTTTTATAACTTAAATCAGGTTTTATTATATAGATTTCAGGATTTATTTTTTCATTAGAAATATAATTTAAATAAATTTTTTCTGAAGGAGAAAAAATTCTAGATTCATTTTCACAATTTAAATCCTCACAAATTTTTATTTCAATGTCTAAATCTTTTAAAGTTTTCTCTACATTAAACTCAATCTTTTTTTCATCAACAATTTTATCTTCATAAATAATTCTAAAAACTCCAAAATATTTTTCAGAAGGAATATTCTTACCAACTTCCATAACAATGTTTATCTCTTTTTCTTCTAAAGGTTCAAGGTTAATAATTTCAGAATTTATCTCAGAAATATAACCAGATTCAGAGAATATTTCATATTCTATGCCTATATTATTTTTTTTATCTTCATTGTTTTTTAAAATAACTTTTATGACTACGTCTTCATTTGGATAATAGACTTCTTTCTTACTTTGAATCAAATTTATCGAAATATTACTTTTTTTATTTTCTTCATAACCTTCATAATACTCTTCTTTGTATAAAGGATAATCATTAAAATCAATTCCATTCCAATCAACTTTTTTTAAATTAAGCTTTAAAGTAGGATCTCCAATCATTAAATAATCTCTTTTATAATTACTAAACTCTTTAATCAATTCTTTATTCATTTCTCCAAGAGTTATATTTGAACTAGTTAATTTTTTTAAAGAAATAGCTTCAGAATTATCAGAGTAAGATATTCCTACAGCTCCTATATAAGCTATTGCACCTTTTCTAATCATATTTACCCCCATTGTTTTTTCAAAACCTTCCCAAAAATTATTAGTAGAACAAGCATGAGAAAAAACATAGCTTAAATGAAGTTCAGGAACTTCTTTGTATTTTATTGTTTCATACCATCCGCTTGGATAACCATGATCTCCAAATATAATAAACTGTTTTTTAGAATAGTCGCTTAATGGAACTTTTGCAGAATTTACGCATCCTTCTTTCAAAATTCCAGTGTAACATTTAATATCATATAAAGAACTTTTTGTAGCATCATATATTTTTTTTACATTTTCAGAATATCTCTTAAACGAATGACCTATAGCAAGTCCAGAAGAATAATCTTTATACAAATTATCTGAAATTTTATCATAAAAAAGATCTCTTGAAATATAAGAACTAACATCGCTTATAGATATTCCATAAATTCTTCCAAAATTAATTGTTCTATTATTTATAGTGGCATACTTGAAATCTAAAGAATCTCTAAACTGACCTCCTGTTTCATGACATTTTCTAAATAAAGAATCAGGTATTGAATTAGGACTAGCAAATATCGTAATATATTCGGCATTTATTCCTAATTCATTTATTTGTTTTTCTATTAAATTATCCGCCTTATAGAAATTATCTATACTATCCTGATTTAAAGAACATTTTGAATCTTCAATTGATTCGTTTATTTTGGTAAATATAATTATTTCTTTTTTCGCACTAGCTAAAAAAATACTTGCAATTGAATTTTTACTATAAACATATTTTATTTTTGAACTTTTTTTTGTAGAAAAATCTTTATTTAATTTAAATTCAATATCATTAGGATTAACAACAATTATTTTATCAGTGTTTGTTTGTTTAATATACTCTTTTTGAAGATCAAAAGTAGTATAAATATTTACTTTTTTTGCAATTTTTTTAATATTTTCAATTTTTTCTTTTGAAATATTTCCAACAATAAAGACGTCTTTGTCCTTTAATATTCCATAATCTAATTCGTTTTCAAATATTAGAGGAGAATTTTTGTAAGATGCAAATAATGAGCTTATTAAACCAGTTTCGTAATTTTCTTCTGATAATACAACAGAATTAAAATTTTCCCAATAAGAAAAATAATCATTAATACTAATTTTTTTTATTTGTTCATCAGATAGTTCAGCCCCTAGGTTTTTTTTAGAAATTAGAAGTTTATCTAATTTTTTTGGAGTTTCTCCAAAAATAGTTACACGTGTAGGAGAATAATCTTGAATAAACTGTATTATAGAATCTGCATCAAATTTGTTACTTTCCTTATGATAAATTAAAGTTGGAAATTTTTTTATTTCATATTCCTCGGTATTTCTATTATATTGGTTCCAAATTGAAATGGGAACTATTTTTAAAACAGTTTTCCAATCCTCATCTGAAACTAAAAAAATTTCTCTTTCAGAATATCTATCTTTGTTTTTTTCAAATATTTGAAAATAAGTTTGACATTTTTTTTCTTTATTACAAAAGTTAGATTCACAATCAGAATCAAATAAACAATTTTTATTATTTGGACATTTTGGACATTTTTCTCCACCACAATCAATATCGCTTTCTCCATCATCTAACAAACCATTCTCACATTTATTAGGTATAGTTGAAAAATATCCTTTGACAAAATCTTTTAAATTTTCATCATAAACTGAAATATAATAATTTCCAAATAAATATTTATCAACATAAAAAATAGCCGTTCTAGGTTCTGAACATTTAAAATTAGAGCAATTTTCAAATATTATCAAATTTCCTATTCTTTCTCCTGTTTTAGCATTAAATATTGCTCCTACAGAGTCCATTGGTTTTCCATTAGGTATTATTGTAACTTTAGCAAAACTTCCTCTTTCAACAGGATTAGGGCTAATAATAACTTGACCAATTGCATAAGTAATAGGAATTGATATAATTGTTAGAATTAATCCAAATATCAAATATAAAAAGATTCTAAATGTCATTTTGATAAATCTATCTTTTTAAAATCGTTTAAAACATTTTCTTATAAAATGTTTAACTATATAGTAGTAAAAATATAACATAAAAATAATATTAAATTTGCAAAAATATAACTTATAAAAATAACTTAATTTTTTAGTTAAGAATTTACTATATTATTTATACCTTTTTACCCATTTTAATGTTATCGCTTATAAAGACAATAGCTTTTTTCACTCATATATAAAAATTGAATGCAATTATAAATTTATGTTTTTATAAGTTCTATCAAGTCTTTTAAGCAGGTAAACTTTATCTTTTTTACCTAACTTTGCATCTTTTATTGTAGATTTTAAAAAATCAATACTTTCATTGTATCTTTTTTGATCAACAGGCTCAGGCCATCCATCTTTTCCTCCATGAGTAAATGCGAATTTTACAGGATCTTTCCAGGAAATAGTAGTTCCATAAACTAAATGCGATATCATTGCAAGTGCCCGAAGATTTTTTGCTCCCATACCTTTTATTAACACAAGTTCTTCATAACTTTGAGGTTGTTTTTCATAAGCTTCAATCATTGTTTTAAGATTAAAATCTATTTTCGGAAAATGCTCGTTAGACATTTTAAAACTTTTTAATTTTTCAAAATTTGTTAGTGTTGTTTGATATTTAAGATTCTTAACTTTAAAGTATTTTTTCAAATAATTAGGATTTTCTTTAACTATATTCAAAGAGGTTTCTCTGGTATTTTCTACTTCTTTTGCAGTTAAATTAAATGTTTTAACAATTTTATTACACACAATTGCTTTATGAGGCTCATTAACAAAACTAGACAAATTTTCAGATATCCAATGATATCTACGTGCTAATTTTAAATCTTCTGACATTCCTTGTTGAATTATTGCCCAATTTCTTTTTGTAAAAAAGAAGCTGTGATGATAGAGCTGAAAACCGTCTTGTACAAGATTATTATCTACTTTTGCAGAAAGTCTTGAACAATAAATAAGATTTTGTTTTATTATTTCATTTAATGACATTTTATCTCCTATGTCTATTATCTCCTGAGGAGTTTTTTTGGAAGTTTTACCTTTGCCTCCTGCAAAACCTATTTCAAGTGATAGTCCTAAATCATTTTCCTTTAACGCTTCTTTAAGTGCTGCACATGTTGTTGTAGTAAGTCCTGAAGAGTGCCAATCAAATCCTAATGCAGAACCAAATGCTTGAAACCAGTAAGGATCACTAATTCTTCTTAAAAATTCATTTTGTCCATATTCATCTACAATGAGCTCAACTATTCTTCCAGATAATTTTTTCATTAAGGAGAAAAGCCACGATGGACAATTTCCTCCGTGTAATGGCAAATCAACAATACCTATATTTTTCATAAATGTTAATTAGATATCAATTAGTATTTAGATCTTTTTATTGAAAATAAAAAAATTAAAATAACAATTCATTAAATAATATAATTAATAGAAATTCTAAATTTTGACGAATGATAACCTTAGGATAGTCAATTTAAGAATTATAAATAAACTATTATAAATCATTAAAACATAGTAAGAATAAGAACTTTTATTTTTAAAGAAAAATTATTTACTTTTGTTATTTTCTTCTTTTTTACTTTCACATATAGGACACTTCATTATATAATCTCCATTTTCTTTTTCAATTTTCATAAAGCTATGACAATTATCACAAAGATGACTTGGAATACTCATTTTTATCACTCATTTATTATATGAAGGTAAAATTATTTTATACTTTTTACTAGAGCAATTCATTAAAACAAATAAAATATATAAATTTTAGCAAAAAGATAAATAGAAACGTTTTTATACAAACTTTTTTTATTTAAAAAAGAAAATCCCCTTATTTTGGGATATTTTTTTAGAATGGAGGACAGAAATAATGGAAGAAGATAAAGAAAAAATTTCTAAATCTTCTTTAGAAAAACTGATGTTTAAAGCAGTTTGTTCTGAATGTGGAGCTGAATGCGAAGTTCCTTTTCAGCCAACTAAAGGAAAATCTGTGAAATGTAATGACTGCTTTAAAAAAGTAAAATCTAAAAGATTTAACAACAGGTTTTTGAAAAGAAGAAATTTTAGAAATAGTAGACATAGAATTATGCATAAAGCAGTTTGTTCTGAATGTGGAGCTGAATGCGAAGTTCCATTTATACCAAAAGAAGGCAAACCTGTTAAATGCAACAATTGTTTTAAGAAAGCTAAATAAATTTTAGTTTTTTAAAGGAATTATTCTATTTATTTTTAATTAATATAATAAATTTAGTTATATCTTTATTTATTATCCTTTACCTTTAAGGTAATAATTATTTTTCAAAATTTTAATATTTTTTTATAAAGATTTATAAATAAGTTCGCACATTTAAGGTAATGGAAAAAGAAGATTTTCTAAAAAGAATATCCACTGAAATGAAGATAGCAAAACTATCTCCATATACTATTAGAAATTATTTAATTAATAATAAAAACCTTTTAGAATACTCTAAAAAATCTCCAGAAGAAATAACTGAAATTGACATCAAGAATTATATAGCTGATAAAATGTCAGATAAATCAAGTGTCTCAAATATTTTATTCTTATCTTCGATTAAATTCGCATATATGACAATATTCGGAAAAGATCCTACAGATAAAATAAAAAGACCAAAAAATGAAAAAAAGATTCCAAATGTTTTAACAAAAGAGGAAATTATTAAACTGTTTAATTCAGCAAAATCAAAAAAAAGTAAATTAATGCTTAAAATACTTTATTCCTCAGGACTAAGAGTTTCCGAGCTAGTTAATCTTAAACCTCAAGACTTAAATTTAGAAGAGAATATGGGATGGGTTAGGTGTGGAAAAGGAAAAAAAGATAGAATATTTTTTATTTCCAAAAAATTATCTAATCAATTAAAAAAATATTTGAAAAAAAGAGAATCATGGAAATATTTATTTTCAAAAAATAAGCCTCTTACAACAAGAAATGTTCAAAAAATTGTAAGCAAGTTAGCAAAAAGGTCAGGAATTAATAAAAAGGTTACGCCACATACATTAAGACATAGTTTTGCAACACATCTTTTAGATTCAGGAGTAGATATCAGAAAAATACAAACTTTGCTCGGTCATTCAAGCATATCAACTACTCAAATTTATACTCATATTAGTTCAGAGCAATTAAAATCAATAAAAAATCCTCTTGATAATCTTTACAACAAATAATTTATGGATTTTATATTAGAATAGGGTATTATTAATATATTTAAAATTTTAATTTGTTATTAATAATTAAAATTTTTATAAAAATAATGTCAATTTGTTAAATATATTACATTCATTTATATTATTTATCTAATAAAATTTTAAAAAACAAAATATATATAAACTGTTTCATTTTAATAATTTTGATGACAAAACTAAATGAGGTCTATAGATGTAGTATATGTGGAAATATTGTAGAAATAGTAAACGAATCCTCTGGAAATTTGTATTGTTGTGGTAAGGAAATGTCGCTTTTAATAGAAAATACTACTGAAGCTTCAACAGAAAAACATATTCCAGTTAAAGAAAAAATAAAAGATAGAGTTATTGTTAAAGTTGGTAGCATACCTCATCCTATGGAAGATAGTCATTATATTCAATGGGTAGAAATTGTAACTAAAGATAATAAATCTATTAAGAAATTTTTAAGTCCAGGAGATAAACCTGAAGCAGAATTTTTTGAAAAAGTTGAAAATATTTTATATTTAAGAGAATATTGCAATATTCACGGACTTTGGAAATCATAAGATGAAAGAAACATTAAAATGTCTGGTAAAAGCATTTATTGGCGAAAGTCAAGCAAGAAATAGATATACTTATTATGCAAAAATTGCTCAAAAAGAAGGTTATGAACAAATTGCTGAGATATTTTTAATTACAGCAGATCAAGAAAAAATTCATGCGAAAAGATTATTTGAACATATTCAAGAATTAAAAAAAGAACTTTCAGAGTCTGAGCAAAAAGAAATTATTGTAGAAAATGTATCTTGCTCTATAATTATAGGAGATACTTTAGAAAATTTAAAAGCAGCTGCAGCAGGAGAACATTACGAATATTCTGAGATGTATCCAAGTTTTGCAAAAATAGCAGAAGAAGAAGGTTATAAGAAAATAGCTTTAAGATTTAAAGCTATTGCAGTCGCAGAGATACATCATGAAGAAAGATATAAAAAACTTATGGAGCAACTAAAAAACGGAACCTTTTTCAAAAAATCAGAAAATGTTTGGTGGGTCTGTAGGGAATGCGGTTATGCATTCTTTGGAAAATCTCCTCCAGAGATATGTCCTTCATGCGATCATCCAAAGGCATTTTATCAATTGAAATGTGAAGAATACTAATTTATAAATATAGTGGAACTTAATGTCCACTATTTTGGAAAAGCTTAAATACCTATATTTCTTTATGTATGCAATTAAATATTTAACTATTTAAGATAAAAAATATGACTAACAATGTTAAGATACCCATAAGAAAACTTAACTTAAATAAACAAATTGAGAACATCAAAAAATGGAAGATTAGCGAAGAAGATAAAAAGTATGTTCCTCAATTTTTTAAAGAGTTTCAAATAGGCAAAATTACTGGCAATCAACCAACTGAGGGAACATTAATATCTTACTTAGCGGATTTAAGAGTGGCTTTGGAGTATATGAACAAACCAACTTCTAAGTTAACATTAAAGGATACTGAAAATTTATGTGAAGCGTTTTTAAGGAATACTTTGAATTGGGGATTTAGGAAAAGAACTAAGAAAGGTGAGACCATTATAACAAATCAACCTTATTCGGAAACTGGAAAGGTTAAAATAAAAAATACAACAATACTTTATTTGAATTGGAGATTAGGAGAAGAAAAAGCTAGTAAGTTAGTGAAGATACTTAAAGTTAGACCAAAATTAAAACAAAAGAGTCCTGACTATTTAACTGAAGACCAAGTTGAAAAATTGTATAAATCTTGTAAAAACGCTAAAGAGAGATATTTAATAAGTCTACTTTATGATGGTGGAATGAGAGCAGAAGAGTTCTTTAATATAAGATTTTCAGATATACAACTTCCAAATGGAAATGACAATTTTGTTAAACTAACTTTGAAAGAGGAGTATAGTAAAACAAAAGGCAGAACAATTGGTTTGTATTGGAAATATTCTTATGAAGCTGTTAGAGATTATCTTAATGAAAGAATTAGTGAAGGAATAAAAGAAGATGAACCTATTTTTGTTGGTGATTACACAAACACTCTAAAATTCCTAAAAAGATTGGGAAAAAGAATTTTAGGTAGGAAAATTTATTTTCATTTGTTTAGACATTCGAGTGCAACTTATTATGCTAATAAACTTAATCGCCAAGAATTGTGTATAAGATATGGGTGGAACTTCTGCTCTCCTTGTCCAGATATTTACATTTCGAGAGATTTAAGCAAAAGTGAAATTGATACGAAGTTTGAGAAAACTCAAATTAATGAACTAAGAGTTGAGTTGGAAAAACAAAAACAATTTAATACAATCAAACAAGATGAACTTGAAAGAAAGAACAAAGAACTCCAAATTGAAATACAAAGTTTAGCTATGAACACTAACAACATAGTTGGAGAATTGAAAAATTATATTTTTAGGTTGTTGAATTTGAACACGAGTGAGAATTATTAATATTATTTTATGAGCTTGTTTTATTTAATTCTTTTAAAATTTCTTTTCCTCTTTTTGTAAGTTCATAAAACCTATAAAATTTATCATTAGGATTCTTACAAACAATTAAACCTCTATCAACCAATTCCTTTAGTGATTTTGAAACATTGTGAATGCTTACATTACAACGCTCTCCTATTTCTTTTGGTATCATTGGTTTGTCCAAACAAAGAAGTATGGCTTTTCTTCTTTCGCCTCTTAAAATAAAACTTAATAATGAATAGTTTGTCATAAAGACAAAGGTTATTCGTTATTTAATGGATTAGTCATCTTTAAGGTATCGATAAGGTATAATCAATTTGGCGGATACTGTCAAATTAGAGTGATGCAGTTATCTCTGACAAATTTTATCAAACCCAATAACTTATTTCTTCCCAAATTCAAATTTATCTCTGCCATTTCTGCGGGTGTCTTTCCATTCAATTCTTGATTTGGATTAACAAAATTGTGGATTGTTCTTCTCAAATCCATAAAGCATTTTGCATCATCAAAATTTTTGAAGCCACTTCTAATATTTTTTATTCTATCTTTTATTTTTCCATTATATCTCTCAATTGCATTATTGTTATGTTTTAATCCATATTTTTTACATGCAATTGGAACTCCAAAGTTTAGCTTGCAAATTCTATAAAATAATTTCATAAATGCACTTTTATAATTTTCAAATCCATCACACGTAAATTCAATTAATTCTCTATCTTTAACTTTCTTGTATTTTTCTTGATTATATCTTTCAATTATTTGTTCAAAACAAGAATCTTTAATTTGTTTTAGGAATTTTATACATTCTTCTTTCGTTCTTTTACCGACGAAAGAATGTGCTAAAACAAATTTAGTTTTGTTGTCGATGGCATTTAAATCATAATAATCTTTTCCAGAAACTTTTATATATTTTTCATCATAATGAATTCCACCAATTATTTTTGGTTTAACAATTTCATTTATCGGATTTTAAAAAAACAGAATATTTATTGCACCAATATCCTATTGCTTGTCTTGTAACTTTAACTCCTTCATGCTGCCATAAATAATCTTGAACTTGAAATAAAGATAAACCCTCATTGTGCAAATGAATGGCTTTAACAATATCTTCTTTTTTATATCTCATCTTTTCAAATCCATCACTTTTCATAAAAGTAAATTCACATTGATTACAAAAATAAAGTTGTTTTGTCCCAGAATTATTATATCTCTTACCTCTTTTTATAATATTTTTATTTTTACATTTAGGGCATTTCATATGTTTTCACCTCCTTAAAATTAGGAGGAAAACATACTATTTAAGCTTAACTCACGATAACTTTACAATATCAATTTGGCGAAAGGTTTTTAAAGTATATTTTATAATAGTTATTATGAAAAAGTTAATACTACCTATTGTTTTCATTTTGGGGATAACTATGATTCTTAGTTTTGTTTCGGCAGATAATTTTAATGTTCATTACAAAGTTTACGCAGATGAAGGTTGGAATTTGCTTCATGGTTTTGGAGCCTATACTTTAGTCTCTAATTTTGTTACTGGTGGAGATGTAACTAACAGTGATGTTGTTGCTATTTTTGCCTATTTACCAATTGACCATAAATATGCGAGAATTTACCCTAATCCGGAAGTAAAAGTTGATGATCAACAATTACTAAATAGTGCTTTTTGGGTTTATTTGAAAAAAGGTGGTTGGATTGAATATAATGTTGAACAAGAATGGGCTTCTGTAAATGACAAAAAGTTATATGCTGGTTGGAATTTTGTAGGGATAACTTCTGATATGTTCCGATTAAATGTTAAGGAGTGGAAAGGAAATTGTAATATTGAAAAAATTGGAGGTTACCAACATAATAGGTGGGATGTAATTGATTCAACTTCGAATATTGATGAGTTAATGTTGGCAGATACAGAACAAGATTTAGGTAGGGGAATGATAGTAAAAGTAACAAGTAATTGTATGCTCTCTTTAAGTGGCAGTAATGAAATAAGTCCTCCTGCAATCCCAGACACAATTAGTAATCCTCCAACAACAACTAATCCACCTATGGATAGTAATCTTGACTTTCCTAAAACTATTGGAGAATTTACCTTAAAATCAGAAAATTCAAATGATAAAACAGAGTGTGGGCAGTTAGACGGAAATAATGTTTGTGTTCAGATGAGTAGAATTGAGTATGTAACTTCTGACAATAGAGCAGTTCATGTTTTACCAACAAAAATCACATCAGGGAAAGATAGCTATATTAATTACATCAAAACTCATGCTTCTGAGATAAATGTCGGTGGTGTAACAGGTGTTTATAGGGGAGCAGAACCTTGGGAATTGTATTGGTTTACTAATAAGGACTATGATATGATTGGAACACAAGATTATACTTATACAGTTCAATCAGACGGCAGTCAAAATGCTCAAACATTAAATGGAACAACTACAAGCTCAGTAGCTCAGTGGTTGTTAAATAAATATCCACCAATCACAGTATAATGATAAAACAAAAAAGAGGAATGAGTGCATGGATTTGGATTTTAATAATCTTAATCATCTTGGCAGTTGGTGGAATCGTAGCTTATCTACTGCTCTCAGGTAATGGAAGTTCTATCTTGGGTGGTGGAAGTTCAATACCTCAGCCACCTGCGTTACCTAATTAAGAAATAAGAATTATTTTATCTTTTGTAAGTTTCTATCAAAAATTTCCAAAATCTTCTCACCATCATTTGTAATCTTTAAAGGTCTCTTACCATGTTCTTGTGGTTCATTTATAGTGATAAGTTTGATTTTAACTAGGTGTCTAACGTGTTGTTTTAAACTCATGTGAGATAATCTTAATATTTTCTTTAAATCACCAACACCTATGTCTTTGTTTGGATTATTTTTTATTGTTCTGAGGACTACAAGGTTAAGTTCATTTAGGATGTTTCCGCTTCTGTCACCTCTTTTTCTTTTAACCATATAGTATATTGGAATGGATGATTTATAAACATATCGTTTAAAATTGTATACTATTTGAAATTTAGGTGAGAGCAACATTTATAAACGTATAATGATATATAAAATTGTATTAAATTATTAATATAGGTATAATATGAACAAACAAACAATCATAATAAAAGTGAATGAGAAAGAAAAGAAAAAGATAGTTGAGGCTACTCAAAAAAGTATGCGAACCATTACATCAATTGCTAAACAGGGAATAATGAAACAAGTAGAGGAGATTTTAAATGGAAAATAAAATCAAAACAGTTTTTGAGGAACAACAGGAAATATTTAGGGAAATTGAAACTCGTTTAAATTCTTTGATTGATAAAAATAAAGAAATTTTAAAAAAGGTTGATATAAATTTTGGAGTTAAAAAAGATGGCACAACTAATTCTAACTAAATTAAATCAAAACAAGGAGGTTAACCCCATGGTGCCCCAAGTCAAGTCTAGGAAAGCTCCACCAAGATACGATGATAAAGTTAAGAAAGAGATAGTGGACGCTGCTAAAAGTGGAATGAGTTTAAAACAAATATTGGAAAAATTCAAACCACGAAAACGAGCAGTTCTTAGATACTTGAAGAAGTATGATGTAAAGCTTCAACATTAAATTTTTTTCGTACTTAAAATATAGGCACAACTATGGAAGTTCAAAAACGATATGGCTATTGAAATACCAATACAATTTAGAAAAAGGGAATTTAGGTTTGTTTTACTGGATAAGGAAGCAAAAAGACCCATTGAGAAAGATTGGCAAACAATAAGTAATTATGAGTTTGACGATTCTAAATTATTGAGACATTTGGAGAATGGTGGAAATTATGGAATTCTAATGGGAAGAGGAAGATTAATTTGCTTTGATTTGGATAACCCAAACTTAGTATCTTATTATGATGAGAAATTTAAGGATACTCTAATTGTTGAGACTGGCTCAAAGAAAAGACACTATTTCTTTTTTAGCGATTTTAAAACAAATAAAAGAATAAATAATGTTGGAGAAATTAGGTGTGAACGTATGCAACTTGTTGGAGCTAATTCTATCCATCCAAATAAACAACCTTACAAAATTATTAATAATAATGAAATAAAAGAAATTTCTGATGTTGAGTTAAATGAACTCTTTAAAACAATTTTTAGTGATGGAACTACCTTTGTTGTTAAAGGTATGGATGATAGTATGAGCGGGATAGAGTATCATGAGATTGGAAAATTATTGAAAGAAGGAAAAACTAAAGAAGAAATTTTTAAACATATGGAGAATCCAATTTTTGAAAAGTGGAATACACACGGACTTAAGTATCCACAATATAGAGAGTTAACTTTTGAGAGAGCTAAAGAATTTTTGATAAACACAAATCAACTACCATTAACACAACAAACACAAAATAATATTAATAATAATTATCCATTTTGGACAATTGTAGATTATGAAAATTACAAACCATCTAAGAACTATATAATTGAGGAACTTGTATACCCTGAAGAGATTGAAATGGTTTATAGCCAATCTGGACATTTTAAAAGTTTAGATGGATTGTATAGGGCTGTTTGTATTGTGAGTGGGAAAAAATATTTAGGAAAGTTTAGAGTTAAGAAATGTGCTGTTGGAATTATATCCGCTGAAAATCACAAAAAGATTGATAAGATAAGGCTTAAAGCTATTATGAGAGGATTGAAGATTAGGAAGAAGAATTTACCATTATATATTCTACCTCGTGAAAATTGTAGAGACATTTTGGATATGGATTTTAAACTTTTGATAGAAGACTTTATTTGTAAGAAAGGAATTAAAGTTTTATTTATTGATACTATCAATCCAGTTACACCACAAGTCGACGACAACAAAGCAAAAGATGTTACAAGAATTTATAATGAATTTTTTAAACCATTAGTTGATAAGTATAAGATTACAATTTGTTTTTTCCATCATACTGACAAGAAAGCTACATCATTTTTAGGTTCTATGAAATTTAGAGCAAATAGTGATGTTGTTTATTTTATTGATAGGAAAGGACTTGAACTAAAATATACAATTTACAATGAAAAAAATAGAGAAGGAGAAATAGGAAGTTTAGAGGTTGGCGTTCAGTTTACCAACAATAAAAAAGAGACAAAAGAAATAAAATTCTTTTTGTTAAAACAAAGTGAACAAAAAGGTATAGGAACTGTTAAAAGAAAAACTAAAAGTCAATTATTTGAGGAGAAAATAAATTCTTTTGTTTCAAACAAACCAATTAGCCGAGGAGATTTAATAAAATTGTGTGATAGCGTTGGAAGTGTATCTGTATTTGATAAGGCTTTAAGAGGATTGGTGAAACAAGGACAATTAATCAAAAGCAAAGAAGGTTATACTAAAAATGAAAATCCAATTTAATCATACTCTGGGTAAAATGTCAAGTGGTTTTGATAGGGAGAGCCATCTTCCTTTAGCTCCAATTCTATTTGACATTCCCGGAGGTTTAAATTAAAATGGAAAAAGAACAAGTCGAAATAATAGGTATTGTTGATAAGGGGATATGGAGAAAGAGGAATGCAGAATCCCATTATCAAGAATGTAACTTCCAATTAGAATCTGGAGAAGATATTTGGTGTATCTGGTTTATTCCAAATATAAGAAGAGGTTGGAAAGTAAGAGTTGTTGGTAGTTGGAGTGAACATAAAAAATATATCAACGCTACATATGTAGAAAGAATTTTTGAAAAACAAAAAGATAAACAAATACAATTAAAGGAGTTTATGAAATGAAAATAGCTTTGTATTGTAGGGCTTCAACTAGTGAAGATAAACAAAACTTAGACAATCAAATTAATCCATTAATTGAGAAATGTAAGAAAGAAGGTTGGGAATACGAGGTATTTAAAGAGTATGCATCTGGAGTTAGGGAAAGTAGACCTCAATTAGATGTTATGATGGGTAAGATTAGGAATAAAGAGTTTAATGGAATTATGGTTTGGAGAATTGATAGATTAGGTAGAAGTTTAAAACATCTTTTACAATTAATTGAGGAATTTAGGAATAGGAAGGTTAAGTTTATTTCATTAACTGAGGGTTTTGATACATCAACTCCACAAGGAGAGTTGTTTATGTCTATTGCGGGAGCGTTTGCTCAATTTGAAAGAAAACTTATACAGGAGAGAGTGTATGCAGGACTTGAAAGAGCTAAACTTCAAGGTAAACAAATTGGGAGACCTAAAGGAAGTAAAGATAAGAAGGTTAGAAGGAAGAGTGGTTATCTTTTGAGATATGCTAACAAATAACCTACCCTATCAATTCTTTATTTAATTTGTATTGTAAACTTTAAAACTAAAAAACCAAATGGTTGTTTGGTATTTCTTAGACGTAATTGAGTTTTGAGTTAAATTGCTTAAAAGTTTTATTTAATTCAAATAAAGAGAGCAAAAACGAGAATTTTTTATGTGATGCACATAATTACAACTTTGTATGATGCACATAAAAAATATTAGGTGATACGTATAAGAAAAGTGCTATTTTTACTGCTAATATAAATGAAATGAAAAAATTAACTGGCTTAACTCAAAATAGACTCACACCTAACAATTATCGACGATATTTTTATGGATACAAATAAAAAGAAGGACTGTTTATTTTTATTATGAAGATTATTTTAACAATCAAATCGAACAAAGGAATACATACAACTCCAAAAGAAAATGATTTTATTGTTGAGAAGATTTTGGAAGTTGGTTCTTATTTAGAGAAAAAGTTTGGTAATGTCAAAATTGGAAAGTGTAAGTGTTTATATGATGGTGTTACACTTATACTCAAAAGTTAAGGTATAGGTAGTATAAAAACACCTCAAATTTGTTCTTAAAAGGACTTATAGGGAAGAAAATGAACTCCCATAATGGTTTTTATTATGTTTTTGAAAATTAATCATTTTTGATTGTATATTAACTAAACCACTACTTATCGTTTATCATACACTATAAGTGTGTATGATAAGATAAACGATAAAGTGTAACGTGGTTGTCAATTATTGAAATGTTAAATTTGTTGATATGATAATTGATAAGATGATTTTTAATTGTATATGTTCAATTTTTTTAATTTTTATTACTTTTTATGTATTTGTGATTATTGGGGAAATGGAGTTTGGTGTTAGGGGGTGATAAAATCCAATAAAACAATACTAAAAGTTCATTAAAAATTACATTAAAGTGTATATGGGAATACGAATGGCTTGTATTCCTCAAAATGTTAAAAGTGTGGTGGCAAAAGATTATTAAAGTTTAATATAGTGGACACTTTGTGCTACTATATTATAAAATAAATTTTCTAATTAATTAATAAGTACGATTATATTTTAAACAAAAGTTGAACTATATTTATTAATAATGTTCATTTTAAATTTTATTATACTATTAAATTATATACAAAAACTATTCTTTCAAATCTATAATATATTTGACTACTCCTTTTTTCCAATTAACTATTTTTCTCCAAGTTGCTTGAGGATAATTTTTTATTATATGCTCAATTATTCCCCATTTCTTCTCTAAAGCAAGATTTGCTCCTCCAATTAATACAAAAGATAATTTAATTATCATTTTAATCTATTATAAATAGTATTTTTTCTTTAAATAAAAAACTATTTATTGAAATATATATTTTAATTATATACATATTTATAAACAAAAAACTTGAAGAGTGATAACATTTAATTTTATAGTGGTAATAGGAAGATTAAATAAATTTAAATAATTACTAAATTGACTATTCTCTCAAAATTTTTTAAAAATATCTTTCTTTAAAAAAGAATAAAAATATTATTAAGATTCATAATTGAGTTATATCAAAATGTTTTTAATCTTTTTAAAGCTATTATTTAAAAATTAAAATTTAAATTTAAAAAATGGCAATAATATACTCTCATTCAAAACTGTCTAGTTTTGAACAATGTCCTTTAAAATACAAATTCAGATATATAGATAATATTGAGCCAGAAATAAAACAAACTATTGAAGGTTTTTTAGGAAATAGAGTTCACGATACTTTAGAATATCTTTATAACGAAATTAAAAAGGATAGTCGCGTTCCAGAATTAGACGAAATAATAAAATTTTATAATAATTTATGGTATCAAGAATATTCTGAAGATATTAAAATCGTTAATGAAAATATGAATGTAGAATATTATTACAATTTAGGAATTAAATTTTTAATAGATTATTATTTTAGTAATAGACCCTTTAAAGATAACACTATAGCAACTGAAATGAAAATAACAGTTTCTCTTGATTCTGAAGAAAAATTTCAGATTCAAGGGTATATAGATAGATTAGTGCATCATAAGGATACAAACATTTTTGAGATACACGACTATAAGACAGGTAATTTTTTAAAATCTCAAGAAGAATTAGATAAAGACAGGCAATTAGCTTTATACTCTTTAGGAATAAGAGATATGTTTCCAGAAGCAAAAGATGTTCTTTTAATATGGCATTTTCTTGCTTTCAACAAAAAAATAATTTCAAAAAGAACAATTGAGGAATTAGAAAAATTAAAACAAGACACTATACTCTTAATTAACAAAATTGAGAATGCTAAAAATTTTCCAGCAAAACCGAGTTGTCTTTGCAAATGGTGTGAGTTTCAAAAAATTTGTCCTGAAGTAAAATTTGAGTTAATAAAAGAGAATGTTGATATTTGTAAAATAGAAGATAATGGAGTGTAATTAATAAAATAACTTACCACAAATATACTAATTCTAAAAAGCAAGATTTTCTAAAGTATAGTTTTATAAACTTTATTTATTTTTAAATATTAAAATATGAAAAAAAAAGAGAAAATAGAAAAGAGTGTAAAAGAAATAAAAAAAACAGAAAAAAAAGAGATTAAAATAAGTTTCATTTTAAATATTATTGGAGGTATATTCAATTTTATTTTTTGCATATTTTTGATATATAATCTTATTCTTTATATGCAAAAAGATTCTTATTTAGGAGAAATAAACACCGCAATTTCAATTTTATTATTCGTATTAATCTTTTGTTTTTTTATTGCAGGAATTTTTATATTATACTCAGGATTTTTAATGAGAAAAGGAGGAGGAGAAGCTAAAAGAGGAGCTACGATATCCTTAATTTTTGGAATTTTAACTTTTAATTTATTAGCAATAATATCAAGTTTTGTATGTTATTTAAACTCATATACAAATTTAACAATACCTAATAAAGCTAGTAATTAAAAACTTAATCTACTTTATCTCTTTTCATTTTATACAAAATTAAATTCTAAGACTCTTACATCCGGAGAAAAAAGTTCTATTTTATCATCTTTTGAACGAAGTCCTCTATAAACTCTTTGTAAAAGTTCGCGATTTGCTTTATCTATATAAAAGGGCATAAAAATAAGCGGTCTTGTTTTTTTTAATATTTTCCAAAATATTCCATTCACATTAGGATACGGAAACTTAGTAATTACTATACTATTACACATGTCTCCTGGAAAATCAATCCCTCTATTACATTTAGTAGTAAAAAGTATATCTAATTTTTTATTTTTAAAATCAAATATCCTCTCTCCTAAAGAGTCATTTTTTTGTATTTCAATAAGTTCATCTTGTGTTGGCAAATTATTTAGATTATACATTTTTTTTTCTTTATCTGTTGGAAGATCGTTAAACGCAGTAACATTAACTAAAACAGGTTTTTTTGAGATATCAACTATTTTAGATAGCGCTGTCAAATATTTTTCTCTTGTTATTAAATTTTTTTGAAAACTTTCATAACTACAATCCATTTCCAGATTTGTTTTATTTTTAATAATTTTTCCCTGAGTCTTTGTCTCTGCATAAATAATTTTAAAATCCGTTATACCAAAGATGTTTCTTATAACAAATTCAGAATGAATAGTTCCAGACATTAAAATTAAAATTTTATTTTTATTTAAAAGTTCTTTAAATTTTTTTTCAAGATTTGTTGTGACTAAACTTATTATAAAGTCGTTTTCCTTTTTTTCTATTGAAAAAAAAGTTTCATCAAAAAATTTAGAAAAAGATCTTGCAACTTCATCTAAATGACATAAGTAACTTGACTCATCAGTTTCTATTATATCCATTAAATCAGAATTTTCTAGGACAGTTTTTAAAAGATATTCAATGTCAGTATTTTTGATTGGAAAAATGTCTGAATTTTCACCATATCTTTTTGATATTTTTATATTATTCGTTATGTCATTTAATAATTTAATAAATTTCTTTATTTTGATGTCTTCTTCATGAACAGAATTTAAAGCAAAGAATAATTTATTTAAACTGATATTTTCTTCAACTGTAAAGCTGTCTAAAAATTCGTCACATTCATCAATTATCTCTATTTCTGTTAAAGGTTTTCTATTCATTAAAGATTCTATTTTGTATTTTAAAGAGTTAAAAATAATAACGTCCGATTCTGCATAAGAAATATATTGATCGTAATATCCGCAACCAGGCTTTCTTCTATTTATAACAAATTTTTTATTAGAAAGTCCATTATAACTTATTTTTTTAGAATCCTTGAGGTTATTATTAGAATATTCTGCAGGTAAAATAGGCGACCAGTAAGGACATAAAGGAGCTATTAAAATTCTTTTTATATCTTTAATATCCTCAAATTCATAAATTTCTTTATCAAGATTTTCTTTAATATAATTTTTTATAATTTCTATGTTCTTTTCTTTTATTTCTATTTTACAAGGTATATAATCATTGTCGCAAGAAAAATCTGTATTATTCTTTAAATTATTTTCTTCTTCTTCAGAATTTTTAAATAAAGAAATGTTTCTTTCTTTTTTTAAACTTATAACTCTTCTTAATTCTTTATTTTCTTCTAAAAATCTACATTTAAAATTTTTACGACCAATTATAGAAGAAATTTTTAATTTTTCATTTTTTTCAAGTTCTTTCTTTAAATTAGGATAATTAACAAATTCCGGAAAGTCATCAACTCTAAATTTATTTTTTTTAAATACATATTTTTTATGAGTATAATCTTTAATATATTGTTCTTGGAGAGACTTTATTGGAACAACAATAGATGTTTTTCCAAATTCACGAGCAAGATTAAGAGCTATAGCAGATTTTCCAGTTCCACATATTCCCTTTATAAAAATTATTCTACATCCTTTTTTAATTTCTTCAATTACTTCTTCTATTACATTTAATTGAGTTTTTCCATTAGAGTAAACTAATGGAGCTAACTCTTTTTCTTCTTCAAAAAGAGACCAAGTCATAAAATAATAATTAAAATAAAGATATATAAATATAAAGGATAACAAATTATGTTATTTTTATAGCTATTCATTTTCTTCAGAACGTATATATTCTATTACAGTATAGAAGCATCTTAATAAAAATTCTACAAAGAATATTAGTATTAAAAATATTAATAACATATCAATAAAATTAGGTAAGTTAATTATTCTTTCATATATTCTGCTAAAATTTAAAAATCTTGGATTAATTACAAATATAACAAGTAATGTAAATGGAAAAGCTTTTGCAATTTCTCTTGCTAAATCCTGTTTTATATATGCAGCAATTCTAGCAGATACTATTATTGCTGTCGATAATAATAATACTTCAGATAACTCAAGAGACTCTGACAATAGAAAAATAAAAAATGAGAATGCAGCATACCAAAATATAACTAAAAATGGAAGTATTATTAAGTATTCTAATATAAACCAAATAACAGCAAAAAATTTTGCAGAATCCTTATTTAATAATTTATTATATTTTTTTAAGTTTAATTTAATTATTTCTCTTGAACCCATTAATTTATAAAATTTCCACGTGAATATGCCATATAACAATATTAATAAAACATAAAATCCTAAAATCATTAAAGTTTTATAAGGTTCTTCAACAGTGTCTATAAATTTTTTTATATATTCAAAACTAAAATATAACACCTCTTCTAATATTTTCATAAAAAATTTAATTTAAAATACTTAATAAAATTTTTGCTTAAAATTATCTTATTAGAAAATATATTTTTTATTATTTCTATACTTATTAATTTATCAATAATTAATCTCTTAAATTTTTTCTATATCTTCTTTATTGATATTCATTCCCTATAATATTTTTTTCTAAATTATTATAGCAATCATTTATAAAATTCTTATTTTCAAGATTAATATTCTTTTTAGAACTATAATTTTTTATCGCTTTTTCAATTTCCTCTCTTTTAGAAGGTTCAATTACTAAATTACAATACATTATAAATCCTCCTTTTTGAGCTTTTATTCTTAAAGTTTTTGTAGTATCATTATAATATTGTATTTTTGTTTCAAATCTATTCGCATAATTTCTGCAAATAAATCTTCCACCACCATTTATTTTAACTCCTGGTAAAAGTTCTAAAAAACAATAAAAATCATAAAGCGAAGAAGGTATTCTATGTCTTTTTCCATCAAGCCTTATTGTACCTTTCATAATATAAAATTAATCTTATTAAGTTTATCTGAATGATTTCTGTCTTTTTCTTCTAGCTTTTGAATCTCCTGGTTTATAAGCTTCTTTTCTTCTTGTGTCTGATATAAGTAAATTTTTATCGTATCTTAGATACGCTTTTTTTAATTCTTGAGATTTTGATAAACTAACAATTGCTCTTGCAATTGCAAGTCTTGCAGCATGATTCTGACTAGAGCTTCCTCCAGATTTAACATTAACAAATATATCATATTTAAAATCACCTAGTACTTTTTTTGCAATTTCAATAGGTTCTTCTATTTCAAGTCTTTTAAAAAAATCAAGATTTTGATAAGGAATGTTATTTATGAAAACTTTTCCATTTCCTTCTACTATTGTTGCTTTTGCAATTGCAGTTTTTCTTTTTCCACCAACTACTATTTTTTTATCAATCATTTTATAATTTTTCTGAAAGTTCTTTTATTTCTATGAATTTATTAGTTTTATTTGTTTTAATTTTTACCATTTCTTGATTTTCATACTCTTTTGGAATTCCCTCATAGCATTTTATTCTTTTTAAAGCCTCTCTTCCTTCACCCCATCTAAAATCCGGAAGCATTCCTCTTATAGCTCTTTTTACGATTCTATAACTTAATTTTGAATATTTAGGTCCTTTTTGCGAATAGCCTCCTTTTTTTCTTAATTTTCGATATTTTTCTATAATATTTTTTTTGTTTCCAGAAATTATAGCTTTTTCAGAATTTAAAATTATTATATCATTTCCTTCTAATGCTTGCTTTGCAGCAAAACTAGCTAGTCTTCCTAAAATTGTTTCTTGTGCATCGATAATTATCTTTTTTGCCATTTTATTTCTTATTTTTGTATTATTTTATAATCAGATAAATTAGAATTTTTCTCAAGTTCTTCTTTTATAGTTCTAAATTCACATCCTGCTTTTTTTAATTTTTCTTTTGCTTGTTTCGAATAAGATAGAGCTAGTATATTTAATTTTTTATTTTTATTTATTTCTCCACTTCCTAAAATTTTTCCAGGAACTATTATTTTCTCTTCTTTTATATCGTTTAATTGAGATAAATTGATAGTAATTCTTTGTTTTGTTGAAACAGACAATTTTTTTGCAAGTTCTAAATTTCCACTTTTTTTAGATAAAAAAATAGTATCTACTAAGTATGGATTAGTTTTTCTTCTCATTTTTTTATTTATTTCTGTTTTTGATATCATTTTTTGTCTTTTCAGTTCTTATTTAGGCTTTAGTAGAAGTCTATTTTAAATAACTTCTGCTATCGCTATTAACTCGCAGGTTTAAATCTTTTAGCAATAATGAGTTTATAAAGGTTTTTATATAAAACAAAAAAACTGATAAGCTGATTTTTTTTGAAAATAGTGTTCAATAATTTAAAATATAGTTAAAATAAATGATATGCTAATAAGAATAAATTGTTAACATTGCTTAATATATGTTTAGTGTTCGGTAATGCGGGGGAGAGGATTCGAACCCCTGCAGGCACTAAGCCAACACGTCCTTAGCGTGTCCTATTTGACCACTCTAGCACCCCCGCTTATAAATTAATAACAACATAGACTTTAATATTTTATTATTAAAAAATAATTGTAAATTTAAAATTTTTAAAAAAGCATAAAAATTAGTTTATAATATAAAGAAAATTAATTAATTCTAATAATAAACTTCTTATCTCTATTTTATTTCTTTACTAAGTTCTTTTAAATTTTCATCAAGAGCTTCTGCTGCTTTTGGAATAATATCTTTTACTGGAATTTGACCCCAAGATTCAACAAAAAATATTATTTCATTAACACTCTCGAGTTTTTTTATTTTCTGTTTTTGAATATCACTCAATTTCTTTAGCTCTATTTCTTCTTCATCATAACTTACTTTTCCATTTTCGTCAATAATTACAAAATCAATTATTTCAGGATCAATATTATGTTTATAGTATAAAAGTCCTGGAGAATATTTTATATGATCTATACCTTTTCCCAATCTTGCTTCGCATATCATTTCTAATTCTTGTTCATTATCAAGTATAACAATCGGAAGTTTATAATTAGTTCCTACATCAGGTTTTATGTCACTAGAATAAACAGTTTTCGGTCCAGTCTCTTTTATTTTAAATTTTATTTCTTTTATATTTTTATCTGTTTTTATTGGAATTAATCCAATTCTATGCGCAATTATTTCGTCATAAAGTGCAGAATCGTTTTTAATAATCTCTATTTCGTCTATAGCCATTATAGGAATTTCAAGAACACTTCTTCTTATTGCATTAGCTAAGCTAATATTAATATCTGTGATAAAACTCATTTTTTGCTTATCTTTGTTAAATTCTTGTAACTTTATCATGCATATATTTAATTTTAATAGTTTTTAAATTTTTATTACGATTTTATACTCTTCTTCCTCTTCTACCGTAAGGTTTTTTTGGACCTCCTTTTGCCATTCTTGTGACATCTAATATGCTTACAATTTTAAATCCAGCTCTTGTTAAAGATTTAATTGCACTATGCGCTCCGGGTCCTGGGTTACGTTCATCAGTTTTAGCTCTTATTTTTACATAAAATCCAGTAATGCCGTTATCTTTTGCTTCTTCTGCTATTTTTTGAGCAACAAACATAGCAATTGTTGGATTTGCTTTTAATCTTGATTGTTTTGTAGATTCACCACCCGAATATCTACAAATTGTATTTCCAGACATATCCGTTAAAGTCATTATAGTGTTGTTAAAAGTTGTATAAATATGAAGTATTGCATATCTGTCTTCTTTTTCTTTCTTTTTTTTAATCTTTTCTTCACTAACCTGTTCTTCTACTTTTTCAATTATTTGTTGTTCATTTTCTACCATCTTATTCTTTTAACATCTCTTCAATTTCTTCTTGCAAGTCTTTATTCTCTATATCTTCAATTTCATCTTTAATATTTTCTATTTTTGATTTTCTATTAATTTCTTTTATTTTTAATACAATATTTAATTTTATTTTAGGTTCTTCTTCTAAATTTACTAGATAGGAAGGAACTGAAACTATTTGATTTCCGATTGATACATGTTTATGTACTATAAGTTGTCTTGCTTGTTTAGGAGAATTAGCTAATTTTTTTTCAAAAACTATTGTTTGTAATCTTCTTTTTAAATAATCTTCTTTATCAAGTCCTAGTGCATCAGAAATAGTATTTATTTTAAAACCTTGTTTTTGTAGTTTTTCCACAAATTTTTGTTTTTCTTCTTCGGATTTAGTAATTAATTTTTTTGCACGATTTCTTATTCTAGCAATTGCAGCATCAGCTTTCCATATTTCTTTCTTATTTTTTAAACCATACTTTTCAATAAGCAAATGTTCTTCTTGTATCCTTATTTTGTCATAAGGCTTTTTTGGTCTCGAATATTTTTTATGTTTTCTTATCATGGGAAATTTGCTAAAAAAATTTTAATACGAATAATTCCATAAATTTTCCAATTTTTATTTAATTTGTTGTTCATTTTATTTTTTACTACCTCCACTACTAGATTTTGATTTTGCAGGTTCAGTTTTTTTCTTTTGAACTCCAATTGCTCTTTTCTTTCCTCTTGTTCTAAAGTGACTCTTTGTTCTCTGTCCTCTAGTTGGTTGTCCAGTAGCATGTCTTAATCCTCTATAGGATCTTATTTTCTTTAATCTTCTTATATCAAATTCTCTTTTCATATCAAGTGAAGTTCCAATTAGATGGAGATTTTCACCTGTTTCAAAATCCTTTCTTCTGTTAAGTAAAAAAACAGGAAGTTTTGAACTTGGAGATTGTAAAAATTTATTTATTCTATCAATTTCACTACTATCTAGATCCGAAATCTTTTTATTAGGATCTAAATTTTCTATTTTACATATAGCATTTGATATTGAAAATGAAACTCCTTTGATATAAGTAAGTCCTGTCAAAACATTTTTGTTTCCAGGAATATCTGTTTGCATAATTCTAACTATAGAGGTATATTGAGGAGTTATTTCTCTATGCTTTTTCTCATCTTTTTTTATAATCTTTTCTTGTTTTGTTTGCTCTTCTAACATTTTATAAATTTATATTTTAAATTTGAAAGAAAAACCCTTTTTAAAGATTTCCTATTCTTATCTTCCAATAAAAATATAATATTTCTCTTTTCCAATTATTTCCTCAATAAGTCTTTTTTCAACAGCCTTTTTTGGATCTGGAAGATTCGAAACTCTTTGTTTTAATTCATCTAAGGATTCAAAAGGTTTTTTTTGTCTTTCTTTTAATATAGCTTCAGTATGTTTTTTTCCAAATCCGGGTAAAAGTTCAAATTGATGCATTCTTGTATTTATAGGAGATGCTTTGTTAAAAAATTCTACATATTTTTTTTCATTTTTTGCGACTTCTTTAATAACAAATTCATTTAACTGTTCTTTTGCAACTTGTGTTAACTTACTTTCAGGTAATCTTCCAAAGATATAATAGATTTTGTCTCTCTTTCCTTCTCCTATATAAACCTGTTCACCAATTTCAAGTTTTACACCTCTCCTTGGAATTAATTGAAGTAAGGTAAATCTTTTTGTTCCTATAGCTTGAGCTATAGGCATCATTTTCTTTTCTAATGGATAACCATAAGGTAAGTAATCTAAGATTATTGCATTTTCTTCTTTTTCTTTCATTTTGATTATTTAAGAGAGCTTTTAACAATTTCGAGTATTTTATTTGTTTCATCCTCGTTTAAACTAACATCAATAAATATTTTATTTAAATCAAAGGCATCACTAGGCAAAAGATCAATTATTTTAACAATATGCTCTTGTTTTATTTTTATTAAATCAAGTTTTTCCAGTTGTTCTTTTATTTTTTTTGCTTGTTCATTTTTTGTTTTCAAAAATTTTTTTAAAAAAATTTCCATTTCTTCTTTTTTATTTCCATCTGGAATTTTCTTTAAAATTTCTTCAACTTCATTAAGGCTTATCGGAGTTCTGTCAATTATCATATTATATTTATAATTTTTTTAAATGTACAGGATGAATAATATAAGTTTTTTCTTTATTTAAATCCTTCATTTTTATTATGTAATAATTTCCTCTTTTTCCAGAAACAACACCTGATCTTCCTTGCAATTGTTTCGGAAATTTTGGATTTAATGAAATTTCTCTTATAACTGTTACTCTATCTCCTTCTTTAAATTCTTGAAAGTACCTACTAAGTTTAATTTTTCCACGTTCTCTTACAGATTTTCTTTTTATCATATTATTTTTTATATATTATATACCTTTGTACTAGATATCTTTCTTCAAGAAAACATAGAAATAACACCTTTAAAAAACTTTGCAAAACGTGTAAAAAAAGAGAATTAAATCTAAAAAGGTTATGTTCTATCTTGAAATAAATCTCCTCTTTTTTCAGCATCTTTCATATTTTTTAAAATTGCATTATACATATTTTCTCCCCAAACACTTTTTCCACATCTTTCACAAAAATCAATAACACTTTCATCAGGAATATTTTTTTGTTTGCAATAAATACATTTTTTCATAATATCACCTTCAAGTTAACAAACTAATCTAAATTTATTAATTTATAAACTTTCCTAAAATTAAAAATATTACCTTTTTATCTTCTTTTAAAATTCTTCATATAAATTAAAAATATTATAATAATTAATACTATAATTATAGCAGTTATATAGTAATAAATATTATTTCCTTTTATTTTTCCAAGTTCAGAAGCACTCATTATTCTTAATTTAACATTTATATTTTTTTCATAATCTTTGTTAAAGCTATCTTTGTAATTAACTTTTAATGGAAGCATAATTTCATCATATTCCTCTTTAATTTTCAGTCTAAAAATAACACTTTGAAAATCATTTGAATCAAGGTTTCCAACATAATAATTTGAATCTGAAATAATATCATATTCTTGAGAATTTTTAAGATTTACATTAAGAAATTTAATATCAGCTGTTCCATTATTAACAAACTTTAAAATAACTCCTCCAATTTTATTTTTTTTATATATTTCACTATCTTCTAAAATTACATAAAAATTTGGTTCGCTTTTTATAATTAAACCAATATCTAATATATCCTTTTGTTTTTGTCCAACGTTAATCGCATTGACTCCAAAATGACTAGTATATTCTAATGTAATATTTGCTTTATAAATTCCTTCTTTAGAATTTGAATTTGCTATAATTCTATAACTAATTTTTTTTTCTTCTCCGGATTTGATTTTAGGTATTTTTATATTATTAACATCTTGATAAAATTGAAATTCACTTGGTAAATTTAATTCAATATTTACATCAGAAACATGATCTTTTCCAATATTTTTTAAGGTTATATTTAATATATCATCTTTTCCAGGAGAAATCTCTGGAATTTGGATTTCTTTAATAGTCACAATTTTTCCAAAAGATGCTTTATTGTCGTCAAAAATATAAAGTGAACTAATAAGACTAATAGAAAATATTATAGAAACTGCGAATATTATCACCAACTTTATTTTCATAGATTAAAAAAGAAAAAAGAGTTTAAAAGAGTTTGTATATATGAATAAAATTAGTTCAATACTCTTTTAATTTTTATTTTTTTGAAAATTTTATTCATATCTTAAAGTATCTGCAGGTTTTATTTTTGCCGCAGCTCTTGCAGGAAATACACCTGATAAGGCTCCTACTAAAAATGCAAATAACAAACATCCTATTATTAAATACCAAGGAAAAATAACTTTAAGTAAAGTAGAGCCTAGTCCTCTTATAGCAATTATCTCAATTATTTTTGCAAATACAATTCCTAATAATACGCCTATAATTCCTCCAATCAATCCTAATAATCCTGATTCTATAACAAATATAAGCATTATATCAGAATTTTTTGCTCCAATAGCTTTCATTACTCCAATATCTTTTGTTCTCTCTAAAACTGAAGTAAACATAGTATTTGCAATTCCAACACTTCCAACTAAAAGAGAGATTCCAGCAATTCCTACTAAAAAAGCAGTTATTATATTTAGTATAATTTCAATATTAGATAATAATTCTTCAGGAGTTAATATGTTAAAATCTTTTGTTTTTTCAGTTACACCTCTAAAGGATAATAATTTTTTTTTGACTTGTTCAGATACCTTTTTTATATCTTCTCCAGTTTTTATCTGAATTATAATTTGATCTACTCTATCTTCTGAATTAAACATTTTTTTGAAATCTTCAAAAGACATATAAATTAATTTGTCATCTGAAGAACTTCCAGTAGTTTTAAGAATTCCAACTACTTTAAATTCTTTATCATTTATAAAAATTTTATCGTTTATTTTTACAGATTTACTAAAAATATTTCCGCTTTTATAAGAACTTCCTACAACGATTTTGCCACTATCTTTTGTTTCTAAAAATCTTCCTTCATCAATATTAAATAGTTGAGTTTCTAAAAAAACTTTATTTTTTTCAGTAGGAACTCCAATTATCATAAAATATCTTATTTGATTATTAAAAGAAATTTTAGCATTTCCAACAACAATATATGATACATCTTTTACACCTTGAACATTCCTAATAAATTCAACATCTTTTTCAGTGAGTTGGACAGGTCCGCTACCTCCTGCAGTTCCTAATTGACTACCTTTAGGTAATATAAAAAACTTGTCTGTTCCAAGTAATCTAAATTGTTCTTTTATTGCATTATTTAATCCCATTGATAAACTCATTAAAGTAAATATTGTCGCGATTGAGATGAGTATACCTATTAAAGTAAGACTGCTTCTAAGTTTTCTTTTTTTAATATTTCCAAAAGCTAAATTAAAATAATCTATTATCATTGTCTTAATGCATCAACAGGCTAAATTAAAATAATCTATTATCATTGTCTTAATGCATCAACAGGTTTCATTTTAGAAGCTTGATAACTCGGAATAAGTCCAGCAATAACTCCTATTAAAAATGAAAATAATATAGAACCTATTACAAGTGTTAAGGATATTTGAATTTTTAGGATATTTTGTCCAAAATAATTATTTGCACTTATTGAAACAAGATAAGCTAAAAAAAATCCAAATATAGAACCTAAAATACCTCCAACAACACCAAATAATCCAGATTCTATAACAAATATAAGCATTATATCAGAATTTTTTGCTCCAATAGCTTTCATTACTCCAATATCTTTTGTTCTCTCTAAAACTGAAGAGTACATAGTATTTGCAATTCCAATACCTCCGATAAACAAAGATATTGATGCAATTCCAATAACTACAATATTTATTATTTTAAGTATAGTGTTTATTGCTTGCAAAGATTGTTGAGATGTTTGTATAGTAAAATCCTCTTCACCTTTTTTCTGCTTTCTGTCTTTTCTTAAAGCATTCTCAATGTCTTTTGCAACTCTTTCAACATTGTTAATATTATTTACTTTTGCAATTATAATATCAAATTCATCATTAATGTTCAAAACATCTTTTATGTCTTCTTCACTCATTAATATCATTTTATTAAAAATAATAGAATTAGATCTTTTTAAAATTCCAATAACTTCAAAATTTTTACCTTGAATTATTAAATTAGAACCTACTTTAACAGGTTTTCCAAATATACTTTCTTCTAAATAATCACTTCCAACAACAACCTTCCCATTATCATTTTCATTTAATAATCTTCCTTGTTCTGCTTTAAGATTGTTATTTTTATAAATAAATTCGATTTTATTTTTATCATTAGGAATACTTACAAGATAACTAAACTCTAATTTTTTATTAAATTCAACTTTAGCTATTCTAATGAGTCTTGCTGAAACAATTTTTATATCTCTAATATTTTCAATTATTTTTATATCATGGCTAGTTAATTTCTTTACTGCCGTAGAACCAGGAGGTCCAAATCCAGTTCCAGCATTCTGTATTGTTAGAACATCTGGAGACAAACTTCCAAACTGACTTTCAATAGCAGTTCTAAGTCCATCTCCTAAACTTATTAAAGAAACAACAGCTGCAATTCCTATAAAAATTCCAAGAAGTGTCAGCCAACTTCTAAGTTTTCTTTTTTTCATGCTGTTAACTGACAATAAGAAAAAATCTTTAATCATAATCTTTATCAAATTAATATGTTTAATAAACTTAACTTGCAACAATATTCTACTTAGTTAAGATTCTGTTGTGTTTCTTTAATTTTTTTCCTTCTAATTATTCTATAAAAAATATAAATGATTATAACCGTTATAATAGCTAAAATTATAATTCCATATATACTATTATTTTGAATAAGACCGTATTTTATTGCATCTTTTTTACTATACGCTCTGATATTTAGATCTGTATTATAAGTATAATTTCTATTAAAAGTATCCTTATAACCTATATTTATTGGAATTTTTATATTATTAGGAGCCTCATTGTTTATAAAAATCTCAAAATCACTTGTTTGAAAATCGTTTGAATCAACATCTCCAATATAAACTTTTTCTTGAGATAATAATGAATAGTAATTTGATTTTTTTTGTAAACTCATTTCTAAAAATTTTGCATTATCTAATCCCTTATTTATAACTTTAACCGTAATTTTATTTTTTTTACCTTTTAATACTATTCCGTCTTCAATTTTAGCTTCAATTAAAGGACTTGAATATACATTTATACTTATGAGGGATTGCTTTGTAATAATCTTTCCTTCTTCATCATTATATTTTATATTAATAGGAATTTTATAAATTCCAGGAATTGCGTTATTAAGAATTATAATCTTAAACTGAACTTCCTTGCTGTCACCTGATTTAATTTTATTAATAGAGTAGTCTGTTCCAGTATTATAGGGTGCAATAGGTACGTTAGATAAGTCTAAACTCACTATTATTTGATCTATATCGTAATCTTCATTATTTTTTAAAATAATATATATTAAAGAAGATTCTCCAGGAGCTATTTTATCTGGAGAATTATGAACTGATTGAATAACTAAAGCAGAGCTGTTATAGGTCAAAAAAATGATAAATAATAAATAAAATAATAGAGTTATTTTTTTCATTTTAATCACAAAGATTAATCAAATTTAGATAAATAGAATCTTTTTAAATATTATTGTAATCAAAAACTATTTTATAATCATTCCATCTTTTATTTTGACTATTCTTTTTGCTTTTTTAGCAAGATTTAAATCATGAGTAATCATTATTATAGTTTTTCCTTTTTTATTTAGGTCCATAAACATTTCAAGTATCTCCTCACCAGTTTTACTATCTAAATTTCCAGTAGGTTCGTCTGCTAATATAATGTCAGGATCGTTTGCAAGAGCTCTTGCAATAGCAACTCTTTGTCTTTCACCACCTGAAAGTTCATTTGGAAGATGATAAATTCTATGTTCTAATTTAACATCTTTGAGTAGTTTTTTTGCTCTTTCAAATCTCTTCCATCTAGGAACTCTCTGAAAAACCATAGGAAGCATAACATTCTCAAGCGCATTTAATGTAGAGATAAGGTTAAATGTTTGAAAAATAAATCCAACTTTTTTTCCTCTAATTTGAGCAAGTTTTGATTCAGAAACATGTTCAATATCAATACCATCTAAATAAATTTCTCCTTTTGTAGCTAAATCAAGAGCTCCAACCATATTCATCATAGTTGATTTACCACTTCCAGAAGGTCCTACAATTGCAACAAAATCTCCTTTATTTATAGAAAGATTAACGTCACAGACAGCTTTAATAAAAGAATCTCCCATTTTATAGGTTTTACATACATTATTAAGTTTTATTATTTCGTTACTTTTATCGATCATACGTTTTTTAAAAATTTAATGTATTAATATCTTTTGGTTTTGATCTCATCTATAATTTTTTTAATCTCTTCAAAATTTTTAGTTTTATTAATATCTCTTCTAAGCTTGGAACTTCCAGAAAGACCCTTTGTGAATTCTTGTGCTTTAAGTTTAATATCTTTAAATGAAAATATATCAAATTTTTTTACTAAACTTATATATTCAAAAAAATCAGAAATTTTTTCATCTTTTGTTTGTTTAATTATTTCTCCTTTTTTTAAATAATGATCAATTTCTTTGAAGATATATGGATTTCCAATTGCAGCCCGTCCAATCATTACATAATCGCATCCTGTTTCTTCAAGCATAGCTTTTGCACTTTTTCCATCTACAACATCACCATTACCTATAACAGGAATTCTAACAGATTGTTTTATTTTTTTTATAATGTTCCAATCTGCTTTTCCAGAATATCCTTGTTTTACTGTACGTGCATGAATAGTAATTGCAGATGCTCCAGCATCTTCACAAATTTTTGCGATTTCTACTGCATTAATACTGTCTTTATCAAAACCGCTCCTTATTTTTACTGATAAAGGTATTTTTATTGATTTAGAAACTTCAGATACTATCTCTTTAATTTTTTGTTTTCTTTTAAGTAATGAACCTCCGCATCCTTGATTTAATATTTTATCAGAAGGGCAACCAAAATTAATATCAATTATATCAAATCCAAGTTTTTCTAATAATTTTGCAGATTCAATCATTTTTTCTACATTGTTAGAGAAAATTTGTGCAGATATTGGTTTTTCTTCAATAGAAAATTTTGTAAATTTTATAACAGACTTGCTTTTTTTTTCAAGAGCATTAGCTGATAATAACCATGTTGAAACTAAACCTGCACCATACTTTTTACAAATTAGTCTAAATGCAATATTTGTAATATTATGCATTGGAGCTAATACTAATTTGTTGGAAAGTTTTGGAAAATCTTTTGATTCCATTATTTTTTTATTAAATTTAATCTAAAATTTTAATAGTTTAAATATTTCAACAATTGATAAATTTAGATTTTAAAATTTAATGAACAAACATAAAATCAATTTATAAGTGATATTTATATATTTTTAAATTTTTATTATTATATGAAAAAAAAACTTTCAAGACAAGAAATTCAGGATTTGATTAAAAATATTTTTTCACAGTCTAATCCAAGCATTAAAGAAATCAAAAAAATAAAAAAATTGGCAATGTCTAAGAATATAAGAATTAGAGATTATCGAGAAAAATTTTGTAAAAAATGTTACAGTTTTTTTAACTCTGAAAATTCTAAAATTAGGATTAAAAAACCTTTTAAGATAATATTTTGCAAAAATTGTGGTTTTATTTCCAGAATAAAGCTTAATAAGCATAAAATTTAAAAATTTTAGAACATATATTTCTTTGTTTTTTAAATTGATTAAAAAAGAGAAAAATGATAGGGCTATTTTGGTTTTTCTTCTTAGGAACTGGAATAGTAGTAAGAGCGCTAACTCCTCCTCTTCATTTTAGAAATAAAACTATAACTCATAAGATAAGGTCAAAAACAGGAAAGAATATTCATCACTTGCATATAGGGGTAATATTTACATTTCTTGCAACCATAGTTATAATTTTACATGGCATAAATAAACCTCTTTTGTTTGTTGCTGCTTTAGGTTTAAGCTTGATTGCAGATCAAATCTTTATAATTTCTGATTTTTCAGATTATTTTAATAAAAAAGGTTTATTTATGTCAATATTAGGTCATTTAATAGTAGGTTTAATAGCAACACTATTTCTTTTATTAGTTTTTTAAAATTAGATAATAAACTATTATAAGAGATAAATATTAATCAAAGAAGAATTATTCTTAAGATATTAAAAATAGAAATATACTTAATAAAATTTTAGATTTAAAATTAAAATTTTTTAAATTTATTGACTAACTCTAGAGTATCAACCTGTCCTAAAAATATAGATCTACAACAATATCTTTCAAGTCCAAGTTCATCAAGAACATTTTTTACATCTTCTCCATTTTGAGTTCTATTTTTAAACTCCTCCCAAAGATGACCTAATGGTTTACCACAACTTATACAACGTATTGGAATTATCATGTTAATAAATTAAAATAAGAAGGCAGCATCAGTGTTTAACTTCCGTTAGGAAACTAACACACATGACGTAACTAGCTTGACTTCTGTGTTCGGAATGGGAACAGGTATTACCTAGTTACTATGGCTGTCTTCAATATATTGATAAAGTTACTATTTATAAACCTTTTTATAGGCTTTATTCTTTTAAAAAAAGGACTATTATATTGCGGGGATGCCGGAGTGGTCAAACGGGCGGGACTCAAGATCCCGTGTGCTTAGTGCCTTCCTAGGTTCAAATCCTAGTCCCCGCATTAAACTAAATATTATCTTTTCAACTAAAATCAATTTTTTTATAAAACAAAAATTTATAAGAAATCTAACTTATAAGACTAAATACACCTTTTTGTAATAAAAATAATGCTACAATTATTATAATGAGTTTAGGCATTATTATTGTTGTAGAAGTTATTATTACAATTCCTGAAATAATGTCAAGAATACTTGCAATATCAGCACTAATTACAAAAGTAACTCCTTTAATTAATTCAATTAATCCTAATAATAAAACTAGGCTAGATAAAAAAATAAGGTTTTGTAATCTAAAAATTCCGAATGTCCAGAATATAATTGCAACACAAATATCAACTAAACCAAGTAATTTCAATATAACTCCCATTTATTTTTTTAAACTATCGTATTTTTAAATTTATTTATAGCTTTAATTAATGATTTTTAAAATCTCTCTTTTTCTTGAAATTTTTGAAGTTTAAATATTTAAAAAATAATAATTATAAACTTCATAGATTTTAGTTTTTTAATGATAGATTACGATTATGATGTTTCTGGAATAGGTAGTGCTTTATTAGATATTACTTATGAAATACCTGATTATATCTTAAACGATCTTGATTTAAAGAAAGGATGTATGAATTTGATTGATAAACAAAAAAGTGATTTTATTCTCAATAAATTAAAAAAATTAAAAATATTAAAAGCCAAGTTCTCTTTAGGAGGAAGTGTTTCAAATACAATTTCAGGCATTTCTTATTTAGGTGGAAAGGGAATTTTTTTTGCTAAATTAGGAAATGATTTTTATTCAGAAATTTATGAAAAAAGAACTAAAAATTATGGAGTTACTGGAATTTTTTCAAAACATTTAATAGAAAAAACAGGTCATTGTTTTATTTTAATTACTTCTGATAAAGAAAGAACTTTTGCAACACATTTAGGAGCTTCTTTATTTTTAAATGAGAAAGATTTAAATTTTAATCTCATTAAAAAATCTAAGATATTACATATTGAAGCTTTTTTATTTGATATACCTGAAACAAAAAATTTTTTGTTAAAATTAGCTGAATTTGTAAAAAATAGCAAAGTAAAAATATCATTAGATTTGTCTGATGCAAATTTAATAAAAAGAAATTTAAATATTATAAAAAATTTTGTTAAAGATTACGTAGATATTGTTTTTGCAAACGAAAATGAAGCATTTGCTTTTACTCAACATTCAGATTCTGAAGAAGCTTTAATTGAAATTTCAAAAATTACAAAAATTGCTATTGTCAAAAAAGGAGATGCTGGAAGTATAATCAAATCTAATGATACTAATTATATAATTAAAATTCCTGCATATAAAATAAATATAGTAAATACTAATGGTGCTGGAGATAATTATGCTGCAGGCTTTTTATATGGTTTAACTAATAATTTTTCTTTGGAAAAATCAGGTCATTTTGCAAGCTTTATTGCATCTTTGGTAGTAGGAAATGAAAGTGCAAGGCTAGAAGAAAAAAATATTGAAAAAATAAATAAGTTTTATTTTTGCAAAATACTTTAATATTATAGTAATATTTCATTAAATTAGATAAATAATATTTATGCGCTTGTAGCTCAGTCAGGATAGAGCAACGGGGTCCTAACCCGTGGGTCGGAGGTTCAAATCCTCCCGAGCGCGTTTATAATCCCGTTAATTTTTATTTTATTTTAAACAAACATTTAAAAAACCTTTATATTTATCATAAAATATAAAGCGTGGGTAGTTAAATGGTATAATCACTGGCTTCCATAAATTTTAGAGAATGAAGATACCAGTTGTTCCGGGTTCAATTCCCGGCCCGCGCATTTTATTTTAACAGATTGTAAAATTTTATAATTAAATTAATTAATTTGCTTTTTTTTAAGTAGAGTAGTATTTCAAAATATACTTTAATTTATAACTAATACAGATGTGTTGATATCAACATTCTACATTCTGATTATTTTTTGTTAATCTAATAAAAAAACTTTTAAATACATATTCTCTCTGTAAGTCTATTAAAAATGGAAAATAATCCTGAAAAAATAGAAAATAATAAGCATTTAAAAGAAAACTGGTATGATAGATATTATAAAATATTATTAATAATACCGGTTATTATTTTAATATTATCTTTAAGTTATATTGGTTATTTTTTTTATAAACATAAAGTTTTTTTCTTAAAGGATACTTCTTTATCTGGAGGAACTACTATAACGTTTATATCAGATATTAGTCAAACAGAATTGGAAAAGAATCTAAATTTAAAATTTTCAGATATCTCTATAAGAAAATTAACTGATATAACTGGAACTGGTAAAAGTTCATATATAATAGAATCCTCAGCAAATTCAGAAGAATTAAAGAAAGCTATTGAAGATATAATAGGAACTAAGTTAACAGAGGAAAATTCTACAATCGAATTTACAGGACCTTCTTTATCTAAGAGTTTTTATAAACAACTTATAATAGCTTTATTAATATCTTTTACTTTAATGTCAATAACTGTTTTTATAATATTTAGAACATTTATCCCTAGTATAGCTGTAATTTTTGCAGCTTTTTCAGATATAGTAATGTCTTTAGCATTAATAAACCTTTTAGGAATAAAATTATCAGCAGCTGGAATAGCAGCTTTTTTAATGCTAATAGGATATTCTGTTGATACAGATATATTATTAACGACTAGAGCTCTTAAAACAAAATTAGGTAATTTAAATCAAAGAATATTTAGAGCTTTTAAAACAGGAATATTTATGACAATCACAGCATTAGCTGCAGTTTTACCAGCATTTTTAATTAATTCAGGACTACCTTCTAATTTTATGCAAATTTTCTTCATACTATCGCTAGGATTAACCGCAGATATAATAAATACATGGCTTACAAATGCCTCAATAATTAAATGGTATTGTGTTAAGAAAAAAATAGAATAAAATGAAAATAAAATTAACTATTAGGATTTGGATTTTAATATTCGTTTTAATAGGAGCAGCTATACTTATTGCTCCGAACTTCGAAAAAGGAGTTATTATTAAAAGTGTGGAAAAAAATTCATCAAGTTATGAGCAAGGATTAAGACCAAAAATGATAATTAAATCTATAAATGGACAAGAGATTAATAATCTTAATGATTATTCAAGAGTAATTAATTCTATTTTTCCTAATTATACAATTAAGAATAATACAATTAAGAATATTACTAATAATAGTGTAAATTCTAATATAACAAACATATCTGAATTAACACATTCAAAAATTAAATTAATTATAAATACAAAAAATGAAGGAGAGTTCATTATTTATACTGATACTCCTTTAAATATCACTGTTAGTAATATACCTAAAACTAGAATAAAAACAGGTCTTGATATCTCTGGAGGGGCAAGAGCTTTAGTTAGCGCTCAAAATGTTTCTTTATCAAGATCTGATGTAGAAGATCTTGTTTCAATAACTTCAAATAGACTAAACACTTTTGGAATAGCTGATGTAAATGTTAGAGCAGTTTCAGACCTTTCTGGAAATAATTTTATGTTAGTTGAAGTTGCAGGAGCAACGCCTTCTGATTTAAAAGATTTGATATCAAAACAAGGCAAATTTGAAGCTAAAATTGGAAATGAGACAGTTTTTATAGGCGGAGAAGAAGATATTACTTATGTTGCAAGAACTGGAGAACAATCTGGAGTTTATTCTTGTGGAGCTTATCAAAATGGAGAAATTTGTAATTTCAGATTTGCAATAACTTTAAGTGAAAAAGCTGCAAAAAGACATGCAGATATAACTCAAAATTTAAATGTTAACTCTTCTAATCCAGAATATTTAGATAAACAACTTGATTTATATTTAGATGATCAACTAGTTCAATCTTTATACATAGGAAAGGAATTAAAGGGAAGTGAAACAACTCAGATTTCTATTTCAGGTTCAGGAATTGGAACAACAAGACAAGAAGCTTATGATAATGCAATTAAAAATATGAAAGAACTTCAAACAATACTCATTACAGGAAGTTTGCCTTATAAATTAGAAATAGTCAAATTAGACTCAATATCTCCTACACTTGGAGAAGAATTTATTAAAAATATTTTAATTCTTGCGTTAATTGTTTTTTCTGCAATTTCAATAACTCTATTTATTAAATATAGAAAGATAAGAATAGCTTTAGCAGTTATTTTAACAATGTTTTCAGAAGCACTGATTACTCTAGCAATTGCTGCTCTTATTAATTGGAATTTAGATTCTCCTAGTATAGCTGGAATAATAGCCGGTATGGGAACTGGTGTAAATGATCAAATTTTAATTTTAGATGAAGCTACTTCTGATAAAAGATATAGTTTAAAAGAAAGAATAAAAAATGCATTTTTTGTTATACTTAGTGTTTTTGCTATGGTTATAGTAGCAATGCTTCCTTTATTTTGGGCAGGAGCAGGAATGTTAAAAGGTTTTGCATTAACAACAATAATTGGTGTTTGCGTAGGAATAATAATAACAAGACCTGCATTTGCCGATATTATTAAATATATAATAAAAGATTAAAATTAAACTTTTTAAGTTATTATTTTATTATTTTAAAAGATAATATTAATAAAATTATGTTACCTAGATATCATATAATTACAGGAATAATTTTTTCAATAATTATTTATTTTTTATTTTCTATAAATATATTACAAGCTTTTTTAATATTTTTTGGAGCAGTTTTTATAGATGTTGATCATTATTTATGGTTTATAGTAAAGAAAAAAAATTTTAATCTAAAAAAAGCTTTTTTATGGTTTATTCAAAAAAGAAAAATATATCTTTCTTTATCTAATATTGAAAGAAAAAATTATAAAAAAACTCTTTTAATATTTCACGGAATTGAAGCTTTATCATTAGTATTGATTCTTTCATATATTAATAAATTATTTTTATTTATTTTTATTGGAATGATTCTTCATCTTATTTTCGATTATATTGAATATATCTATATAAAAGAACCATTTTATTCTAAATTTAGTCAAGTTATGGTTTATTTTAGAAATAAAAATAAAAAGGAGTTAAGTATATGATTTTGTAAATGATTCATTTATATTTAGAAAAAAATTTATTTAATATTTCAATAATGTAATCCATCATTTCTTTTGTTATTCCTGGATAAATTCCTATAAAAAAAGTCCTTTCCAAAATTATATTGGTATTAGTAAGCTCACTAGCTATTCTACAATTTATTTTTTCAAAACCAGGTTGTTTTAATAAGTTTCCTCCAAAAAACATTCTTGTTTCAATATTATTTTTCTCTATAAATTCAACAATTTCTTTTCTTTTAAAAGGCGCACTATCTTTTATTGTAATTGGAAAACAAAACCAAGAAGGTTCTGATTCTTCATACCATTTAGGCAGTATTATAAATTTTTCATATTTTTTTAAAGATTCATATATTATTCTAAAATTTTCTTTTCTTTTTCTTGAAAATTCAGGCAATTTTTTTATTTGAACATTTCCAATTGCACATTGCAAATCAAGTAGTTTGAGATTATAACCTATATTTGAATAAACATATTTATGATCATAGTTTTCTGGAAGATTTGGAAATTTATGGTTAAATCTTTTTCCACAAAAGCCATTAGAGTTTTTTTCTCCAGGTTGACAATAACAATCTCTTCCCCAATCTCGTAAAGAAATTATTGCTTTAGCAATATTATTATTATTTGTTGCAATTCCTCCACCTTCTCCCATAGTTATATGATGTGCACAATAAAAACTATATGTTGAAATATCTCCAAAAGTTCCGGTCATCTTGCCATTATATTTTGAATCAAGAGCATCACAATTATCTTCTATAACATAAAGATTATATTTTTTTGCAATTTTCATTATTTTGTCCATATTTGCAGGATTTCCAAGAGAATGTGCAAAAAAAATTGCTCTTGTTCTTGAGGAAATTGCATTTTCAATTAATTCAGGATTTATATTATATGTTTCAAGTTCAATATCCACAAAAACAGGAATTAGATTATATTGAACAATTGGAGCAACGGTTGTTGGAAATCCTGCTGCAACAGTTATAACCTCATCTCCAGGTTTCATAGGATTATCAATTATATTGCTACATAAAGCAGCTATAGCAAGAAGATTAGCAGAACTTCCTGAATTACAAACAATAAATCTTTTCATTCCAAGATAATCTTCCATTTGTTTTTCAAATTTCTTACATTCAGGTCCAAGTGTCAACCAAAAATCTATTGATGAATTAACAAGAGATTTTATCTCATTCTCATCATAAACTCTTCCTGCATAATTAATCTTTGTAATTCCTGGAATAAATTTTTCATTTTCTTTTCTTAATTTATAAATTTCATCAATTTTTTCAAATATTTCTTTTCTAAGCTGTTCTTCTCTTTTATTCATAAATTTTTTTTATTTTTATTTTATTTAAATTTATGTGAGTTATTTAATAACTTTATTCTTTTAAAAAGTGAAGGTTCTTTTGTAAAAAATAAACAAATTAAATAATAAATGTTAAATTTCCATTAAAAAAACAGTTTTCAAGAAAGAAGATAATCAATAGCTTTATGAACACTTCCGACTTGTGATTCTGAAGATCCTGGCAATATAAAAGGAGGATCTTCAAGATTATCTTTTTCAATAAAAATATTTGTAAATGTATAAGGTAACTTACTATCAATTAAAATTCCTTTGTCATTATCAAAAGGAAGATCTCCAAATACAGCAACTTCATTTTCTTCTAATCTTAAATCTTTCATTATATATTGTAAAGTATATAATTTAGGATCAATGGAAAAAGTTTTTGTAAGATGCATATATACAGAATCACCTCTGCTAACTAAAAATTTATTTTTTCCAAATTTTGAATCAATGCTATTTTGAATATTCTTAACTAACCATCTTTGTTTTTCTTCATTCCAAGAAGGAAAAACCACAGTTAATTTTACTTCTTCACAAAAACATTTTCCGTCATATTCTTTAAATATATCAAAATAGTCCTTAGGAATATATCCTGTCCAATTCATATTAATAAATCTTTTAAAATTCTCTATGCCTTTTTTTTGAATTTCTTCTTCTTTTATATTTAATGATGAATAAATTTTTTTACATAAATCTATAATATTTTTTATTTCATGTGTAGACAATTTATTACTATAAATTTCAGTTTTTCCAAGCTTATCAAACTTGTAAAGAGCATTACCGTTTCCTATTGAAACAAAAATAGGTATCTCAATCTTGCAATTTTGATAAAATTTGACTAAGTCTTCCAATGATTTTAATGCAGTAACACCGCTTGCAGTAATTATTATAGGATATTTCGATTTCTGAATGATTTTTTGTAATAATTTAGAAACAACATCAGGTTCTTGATATTTTTTATCATCACCTCCTTTTATTGTTCCATCCTGATCCATAACAAAAGCTTTAATTGTTGATTTAACTTTTTTTAAAATTTGTTGACAATAGCCCTCATGTTCTTTAATAGTTAAATTTTTCTTCATATTTTCCAGCACTCCATTTTTCTATTTTTTTCTGATAAGGATCTATGAAAAGTTCGCATATTACAGGACCATTATATTCTAATATTTTTTCTATTTTTCTTAAATCTCTTTCATTTTTTATAAATTCATATTCTATACCCCATGCAGGAGCAAGTTTACTCCAGTCTGGAAATGATATACCACATGTTTTATCACAAGCAAAAGGTTTATTAAAATAATTTATATGAGTATTTCTTATTGAATAGTAACCATCATTATTAAATATAAAAATCTTAATAGGTAACTTATGATAAATAACTGTTTGTAGTTCTTGAATATTCATCATAATAGAACCATCACCTTCAAAACATATTACAGGTTTTTTATTGTTTGCAATGCAAGCACCAATAGACATTGGAAGTCCTTTTCCCATTTCTCCAAAAGCAGTGTTTGTGATTAATCTTTGCATAGGTTTTAACTTTAATCCTTGATGACTTGCTTCAGCAGCCATTCCATTTGCAGTAATTATATGAAAATTATTTTTATAACTAATTTCATCTAAAAACTGATAAACATTAATATAATTAGGATTTGAAGCAAATTTTATAGGGATTCTTTGAACATTCCATTTTTTTAATTTGATATTTTGGTTTAACATTCCAATGAAAAAATCTTTTGCATCAGCAAGAACAGGAATATCGATATTTAACGTTCTTTTATACAATTCAGCTTTGTCAATATCAATCATTATTTTAATAGCTTTTTTACAAAAATTTTCATAATCAAAAGAAGTATTTCTTATTTGTAATCTTGTTCCAACTATAAGTAAAAGATCACAATTATCAATAGCATAATTTGCAGTAGGAACTCCATTTATTCCTTGTTCTCCTAAATAATTTTCATAATAATAATTAACAATATCAGTTCCACTCATAGCAGATACTACATTTATTTTAGTTTTCTCTAAAAATTTATGAAATAGATCTATTGCTCCGCTAAGTCTTATTCCGTTTCCAATAATCATTAAAGGTTTTTCTGATTTATTTAAAAGTTCAGTAATTTCTTTAAATGGAATAGCAAAATTTTTTTTATTTGGTTTTTTAAAACTAACTAAATTATTTTCATCAATTTCTTCTTGCTGTACATCTAGAGGTATTTCAATCCATACAGGACCTGGTTTTCCTTCTTTAGCTAAATATAATGCTTTTTCAAGATGAAATCTTATTTCTTTAGGATTTTCAACACAAACAGCATATTTAGTTATAGGTTTTATGCAATCAAGCAAATTTATTTCTTGAGGTTCACCTAATCTTCTAAGTCCGTCTTTTATATCTTCATGAGTTAGTTTGATTTCTCTTTTAACTTGACCTGATATTACTAATATAGGTATACCGTCAACCCAACATGCACCAACACCGGTTATTGCATTTGTTGCACCAGGTCCTGTTGTAACACTAACAACTCCAATTTTATCATCATTCATTCTTGAATAACCTTCTGCAGCAAGAACACAAGCTTGTTCATGATGACAACAATAAGAGTTTAGTTTTGATTTTCCAATAGAATCTACTATATGCATGCATCCGCCTCCAGATACAAGAAAAATGCTATCTGTAATATTTTCTAAAAACTTTATAACATAATCTGAAAGTTTCATATGATTTGAATAAAAATAAATCTTTAAATAAATTATTAAATTAAAATAACTATTTAACTACTCTGTAAAAATCAGGTTTTTCAATTATATCATCTTTTTCAAAAAATTCATCAAACGAAACAGGAATCTTTTTTTTGTATATTTTTTTAACTATATATTTATTGACAAATTCTTTATCTTCTGCAATCCAGCAAGTGTCGCAATATTTACCGAATTGTTTTGTTTTTAATCCTCGCTCAACAATTTTTTTTAATGGTTCTTCAAAAAAATTTCCTAAAGAAACATGAATATAAGGACATGGCATTACATCTCCATATTTTGTTATTGATATCATTCTTTTAACTCCGATACATCCTAAATCAAGTCCATAAGAAGGAGTTAAATGAGTAAATACGTTATATTTTTTTTCTAATTCTCTTACATAATCCATATCATCTCTTGTAACCATAGAATCAAATCTACCTTCATAGGCTCCTACAGGTTTTGCATATGTAATAAAAACAGGAACTTTTTTAGAATTTAAATATTCTATAAATTCTAAAAATTCTTGAGTTCTCACTCTTTGTTTTGTAACAACTGTTTGTACGATAATATTAAGTCCTGCATTTTGCGCAGCATCAATTGCTCTTAAAGCTCTTCTATGGGCTTCTTCTCCAGAATGAAAATTATCTGGAGAATTTGGTGTTAAATTATCTAAACTTAACTGAATTTTATCAACTCCGATTTTTTTTAGATGTTTGGCTTTATTTTCGTCAAGTAACCAGCCATTTGTGTCAGAAGTTATATAAAATTTTTTTGGATTTATTGCTTTAACAAGTTCATCAAAATCAGGAAATATAAGAGGTTCTCCACCTGTAATAACAAAATGAGCAAGTCCCATTTCATCAGCTTGTTTTGAGAGATTTTTTACATCGTTAATCGTAAAAAATCTTTTTCCTTGTTCTTTTCCTTGTTCTTGGAATTTTTTAATACAACAATGAGAGCATCTAAAGTTGCAAGTATAATCGTATTGAAATTGTATTATTGCAATACTTTCACCATTTTTTACTTTTTCTTCAAAATTCATTATTTTTTTATAGACATAAGGTTTTTCCAATTTAAGTCTATTTCTTTTCTCTAATTCTTCTTTTTTAAGAGTTTGTTCTTTAGTCATTTTAATATTCATATTTTTTTAGTTACTTTTAATAAAATTAATAAATTTCTAACCCATAATCTTTTAATATTGCAATATTCATTTTATTATTATATTTTTGTTTAATTATTTCTGCTATTTCATTCGAATATCCTGCTGCAATTACAATGATAGCATCTACAGGATTTATGTCTAAAGTTTCAGGAGAAACTATTGGAATATGAGTTACAGGAGTATATTTGTCTTGTTTGAATTTTGCAGAATCAATAACATATTTTATTTTGTTCTTTAATTTAAAAAGAGACATTATTGCAAAAGCCTGATGTCCTGCACCCCATATAGCTACTTTTTTATTTCCAAATTTTTTTATATATTCATAAATATCTTTTTTAATTTTTTCTTCATGATTGTGAAAATCCTCTATATTCAATAATTTTCTTTTTCTTACAATTGCGGAAATAATATAATCATACCATATCTCTTTTATTTCAATAACTTCAAAACCGTTTAATTCTAGTGTTGTTTTTAAGGTTTCTTTTGTAAAATAATATAAGTGGTCTCTTGTAAATTCAGAAAATAATCTTTTGTTTAAGATCATATCAAAATTTGGAACTTCTACAATCCCAAAACTTTCTTCTTTTAAATTATTATAAATTCCTCTCAAAACTAAATTTATATTTGGAATATGTTCTAAAAAACTTAATATTAAAAATGCATCAAAAGGAGAATTATCTATTTTACAATTCTTTTTTTCAATAAACCCTTTTTTAACTTTTAATCCTTTTTTAATACAAATATCTACAGATTCTTGATTTTCTTCAATTCCATAAACATCTACTTCTAATCCTTGCATTAAAGAAAGATATTCTCCTTTTCCACATCCAATTTCTATAATTTTTTTATTTTTTAAAGAATATTTTTTTACAAATTCTTGAAATTCTTTTAATCTAAACTCATTCATTTCTTTTGATAATCCGCTTGCTCTAATAACTTCTTTATAGTAAGATACAGGTTTGTTATTAATTTGAATAAGTCCACAACCAGAACATTGATACACTTTTATCTTTATACCTTTGTCTTTATTTAGAGATTTTTCTGTAGGTAAATTTTGTGAAATTGAAGGCATATTTCTATATATCAATAAAGGTTCTTTGAAAAATTCATTTTTGCATACTTTACATTTTTTCATTTTTTAAATAAATTTTCTATAAATTTCATGAGCTTTAATTAGATTTTTAGGACATTTTTCATGCCATTCTAAATAACCATTATCAGTCTTGTTTAAATTTGTATTTTTAGGAATAAATTTTTTTGATAAGAAACATCTGTATAAAAAAGAAATAAAGTGAGATCTATTATATTGATCAAGTATAATTTCATTTATAGCTATAGGTTTTTTGCAGAATTTGACATTTGTTCCGATTTCTGTCTCTGCAACTTTTTCAACTCTTTCTATTAATTTTTCTTTATACCGAACAATTCCTCCAGGTATATGCCAGCCAAAATAATATTCATCATTCCTCCAAGATAAAAGAGTTCTATTGTCCTCGTCTTTTATCAATAAATCAACATTGACCATAGGAGTTGTTCTTGTTAAAAAAAGAAATAATTCTTCAGGTAAGCCTACTTTTGGATCTTTAATACAAGATTCTAAAAATTTTATTGCATCTTTTATTTCCATATTTACAATTACATTACTAATCTTCTTTAAATATAATATCTTTATTTTTGTTATAATATTCATAAAGTTCTTCAATATCTCTATCAAAATTACTAAATCTAAAATCTTTTAATTCGTTTAATAAAAGAGTATTATCACCGCTGTATTCTGTTCCAAGAACAGGATTTTTTATTATTATGTCTAGTTTCTTTCCTGAATATCTCAAAAGTTTTTCTGCTATTGTTCTAAAATCATTTATTTTACCAGTGCATACATTATAGACTTTATATTTTGGCTCGTTTTCTATAAACCATTTAACAATTTTAACTAAATCATTAACATGTAAAAAATCATAAAATTTGTTTTGTTCGATCTCTATAGGTTTATTAAATAAAATGTCCTTACAAATACTAGGTATTATTCTTGTTTTCCAATCTTCATATTTACCAAATACAGCAAATAATCTTAAATTATATATTTTTTCACTATTTAAGGTATATTTAGTCATTACATATTTTGAAAATCCATACTGGTCCGTTGGAACATTTTTATCAAAGTAATCTTCTCTCATTTTTGGAACCCAAAAATTTCTCGAATATTCAGCACCAGATCCAAAATATATCATTTTATCAAAAAAAATATTGCATCTTACTATATTAAAAAACATTTTTAAGTTATTTTCTAAAACTTTTTCAGGATCTTTTTTAGAATGTTTTGGAGCAGCATCATAATTTGCTGTATGAATTATGATTCTAAACTTATTTTTTTCTATATATTCAAAGACTTTTTGAGAGTCTGTTAAATCAAGTTCATTTCTTGTAGTAACAGTTAAATTATAATCATCTTTTAATTGCTCAAATAGGTTTTTAGCTATAAAACCGTTTCCACCTGTTATTAAAATTCTCATATTAATATTTAATTATTTAAATTAAGTCTAATAAAAGTTTTTCTTTCCTTATTATTATTGATACTTTCATCTTCATAATAAGAATCTTCTTTATGATGTGTTGTAGATATTTCTTCAAATATTCCTCCATTTTTAGAAGTAAAACTATGCTTTTGTCCTTGTTTAACCAGTATTATATCTCCTCTTTTAAATTCTTTTTTTACACCATCTATTTCAACTATTATATCGCCATAATCAACAATAAAAGATTCCTCTTTAATTTTGTGATAATGTGTAGGATTAATTTGTCCTGGAAGAATAATTATAAATTTTTTACAATAATCTCTATTAATTACATTTATAATAACACATCCAAATTCGTAAAATCTATCGATTCCATAATGATGAGATATTTCTAAATCAACTATATTATTTAAAGGTATATTGGCTTTATTTATAATATCTTTTATATCTCCATAAACTATTTTCTTTATTTTTTCTCTAGTATCTATAATTTCTACATCATCAAATAAAATTGCTTGTCTTTCATAAATATCTTTTTTTAAATAATGATGAGAATATTTTGAAAGATCATTTGCAAGAATTTGATTTTCAATTGAAGGAATGGCATAAAATATATTTTCTGAATTTAATTTTTCTCCTTTTTTAATTTTTGTTTTTGCAAAAACAGCTCTTCTTAAAGCTCTTAAATCTTGTTTTTCTTTTTCAGTAACAGGAACCCTTTTATTAATAATTCCGCATATTTCAAATCCTTCTTTAGCTGATTTTAACCATTTTTTAATTTGTTCAGGATTTGCAGAATAAAGATTTCTATTTTCTCCTAACGCGACATGTTTTTCAAATATCATAACACCTTTTGCAATTGCTATTTTAATTGCATCTAAATTATCCGGATTTTCATGAGTTGAAAATCCAATATTAACATCTTGATATCTTTGTTTTAACAAATCTATTTGATTTAATTGAAGGTTTTTATTTTCTGTTGGATATTCAGCAACACAATGCATTAATACGAATTTTTTATTTCTGTTTGTTAAAAAAATTACTACTTTATCAATATCTTCAAGAGTATTTCCAGCAGTTGAAGCTATTATTGGCTTTTCAGTTTTTGCAATTCTCTCAAGTAAAGGCCAGTCAGTTAGAGAACAGCTTGCTATTTTAATAATATCAAAATTATGTTTTTCAATCAAATCCACAGACTTTTCATCAAAAGGAGTACAAAGGGTTATAAATCCTAATCTATCTATTTCTTCTTTCATAACTATAAAATCTTCTTCTTTTAATCTTGTTTCAGAAAATCTTTTTATATATTTTATGTCTTTTCTATTTCTAAAATCAGGATGTATAAAAGTGTCGATATCTCTGTATTGAAACTTAAATCCAAAAATAAAATCTTCTTTAAAGTCCTTTATTGATTCATTAACCTCCTTTATTATGTTTAATCCATGATTAACATCTCCATTGTGATTGTTTGCCATATCAAATATAAATAAAGGCTTTTTGTTTAGATTATCTTTTTCAAAAATTTTTTTTAATTCTTCTTTCATGTTTATTACATTTAATTTTATTTTAATTATATAAAGTTTATGCAAATCTAATATTTTTTTATAACTCCTTATTATTAAATTCACTTATTCATCTCTTAGAAGTTATATAACTATAGTGTAATATTTTTTAAATTGCTTAAGATCTTAATTTATATGATTTGATAAAAATCATATTTAAAATCTATATTTATTTTCAAAAGTTTATTCTTTCTTTTTCTATTACAAGAGGTCTTTTTAATACTTGAGTATGTATTGAAGCAATATATTCTCCTAAAATTCCTAAAAAAAACAAGTTTATTGATGAGAAAAAGAATAATCCGATTATAAGAGGCGCTGTTCCAAGAGAAAAACTTTTCCAAAATATTATCTTATATATAAAATAAATTAAAGCTATAATCAAACTTAATATAGAGAGTATAAAACCTGAAAAAGTTGCAATTCTTAAAGGTATCTTTGAATGACTCGTTATTCCAAGCATTGCCATATCGTAAAGAGAATAAAAATTATTTTTTGTTATACCTCTTTTTCTTTTAGGTTGGATGTAAGGTATTTTAGCTTTTTCAAAACCTATATCGCAAATTATTCCTCTAAGATAAGGATAAGGATCGTCTAATTTTTTAAGTATTTCAATTATTTCTTTATCATATAATCCAAAACCCATATAGTTTTTTATTAAGTCTACTTCAGATAATTTTTTTAGAATATTATAATACAATTTTCTAATTAAGAAAAAAATAATGTTTTCTTTACTGCTTTTTTTTACTGCTACTACAATCTTATAACCTTCTTCCCATTTTTTTATAAAATGATTAATAAGTTCAGGAGGCTCTTGAAAATCTGCAGAGATTAATATTGAGCAGTCACCTTTTGTTTGTAATAATCCATAATAGGGGGAACGAACTATCCCAAAATTTCTTGAATTCACTATAATCTTGACATTTTTATCTTTTTTAGCAATTTCTTTTAATATTTCAACAGTTCTGTCAGTTGAACAATTATCAATAAAAATATGTTCATAATCATATTTATTTTTATATCCTTCCATAATTTCCTTAATTTTATTATAAAGTAATTCTACATTTTCTTCTTCATTAAAAGTTGGAGTTACAATACTAATTAACTTTTTTTTATTTAAATTTTTCATTTTATTTTAAATTTTCTTCATACCATTCATAAGTTTCATTGATAGCATCTTCAAATTTTGTTTTAGGTTCCCATCCAAAATATTGTTTCATTTTTGTTCCATCTAAATGTTGTTTTAAAATTTCAGTTTTTGCTTTATTTAGTATATTTATTTTAATGGGTTTATTAATTATGCTACTTACTCTTTTAACAACTTCAATTACACTCATAACATTTTTTCCCGCGATATTAAATGCTTCTCCTTTTGATTTATTTATATTTTCAGCAAGCTTAATATAAGCATCAATAGTATCTTTTACATAAATGTACTCTCTAATCATTTTTCCATCACTTCTGATTTGTAATGTTTTATTTTTTATTGCAGCTTCCATTATTCCAGGAATTATTCTATTCATATTTAAATCTCCAGGCCCAAAAACATTCGAACATCTAGTTATAGTTATTGGCATTTTGTATACTTTATAATACATTTGACTTATTAAATCCGCACAACTTTTAGATACATCATAAGGAGCTTTTCCATGTAATCTTTCATCTTCTTTATAAGGTATTTTTTCACTAGAACCGTATGCTTTATCACTTGAAACTACAACAATTTCACTTATTTTTGAATATAATCTAGCAGCTTCTAAAATATTTACTGTTCCCATTATGTTTGATTCAAGTGTTTCTAAAGGATTTATAAGCGCAGTAGTTACAATAGGTTGTGCACCTAAATGAAAAATTGTTGTTATTTCATATTTTGAAATAATATCTGCAATTTTTTTATAATCCTTTAAATCTCCAATAACTACTGTGGATTTTTTTTCAAGTTCTTGTAATTGAAAATAACTCCTTGGATCAAAATCTCTTATAAGAGATACTACTCTAGCCTTTGTTTTTACAAGTTCTTGAACTAAATGACTTCCTTTAAATCCTCCAGCACCTGTTACTAAAACATTCTTATTTTCCCAAAAATGCTTGTTCATAGAATTAACTCCTAATTTATATCATTTTTTAATTTTTTTTATCAATATTTTCATTTTCATTCCAAAAACCTTTTCTTTCAATAGAAAATATCCTGTTTTCATTTGAAATTTCATTTAATATATTTTCTTGTGGAGAAATTTTCCTTTTTTTCCATATTTCCCAAGGTGCACCACCTTTTGTTTGTTCTTCATAATAAATTTTATTAAGTTCATCAACATCTTTTTGAGTGTCCATAGCTCTCCAAAAGCCTTTATGTCTGTAACCTGCCATTTGACCATCTCTTACAAGTTTTTTCATAGGCTCTTGTTCTAAAATACAATTTTTTTCTTCAGAGAGATATTCAAAAATTTTTTTATTAAATACCATAAATCCTCCGTTAAATAGATCCTTCATATTAGGTTTTTCTTCAAAACTAATAACATTATCACCTTCCATTTCAACTAAACCAAACCTTTGGTAAGTATGTATAGCAGTTATAGTTGCAATTTTTCCAACTCTTTTATGAAGTTTATAAAGCTCACACAAATCTATATCTGCAACTCCATCTCCATAAGTCATAAAAAAATCTTCATCATTTTCAACATATTTTTTAACTCTAGCAATTCTTGCTCCTGTCATAGTATCTTCTCCTGTATTAATAAAATGAATAGTTATATCAAGTTCATCTTTATCACTTAAATGATAAATCTTATTTTTTTTTAAATCCAAAACAAAATCATTAGACATCTCTTCTAAATTTAAAAAATAATCTTTAATCATGTTTCCTTTATACCCTAAACATAAAATAAAATCTTTGACACCTTGACAAGCATATATCTTCATAATATGCCAAAGTATAGGTTTTCCACCTATTTCAACAAGAGGTTTTGGTTTGTATTCTGTTTCCTCTTTTAACCTAGTTCCTTTTCCTCCACATAGAATAACTGCCTTCATTTTATTCTATTAAATTTGCTTTTTGCTATTTAAATATTATTTATATTTAATATATATAAGAATATACAATTTCTCTAAAAAAAATATATAAATTAGTAAGGTTTTGAAATTTAATGAAAATCTTATTAATTGTTCCAAAATATAATTTTTCAAATAAAATAAATTATGAGTATGCCTTTCCAATTGGTCTTGCTTATATTGCAGCAGTTGTAAAAAAATATTACGGATCTAATCTAAAGTCTTTAAATCTTAACCATCTTGACGGAAAAACAGAATATTTAGTTCATAATAAGTTAAATGAGGAAAAATATGATGTAATCTTAACAGGTCACCTAGGAATAGGTTATGCTGCTATTGAAAAGATTGTTAAAGCAGTTAAAAAACATAAAACAAAACCAAAAATTATTATAGGAGGATCTTTAGTAACAAGTGAACCCGAATTAATGTTAACCTCACTTAAACCAGACTATATTGTTATTGGAGAAGGTGAAGAAACTATTATAGAATTATTAAAAACAATTGAAAAGAATGAAGACCCTTTAAAAGTAAATGGAATTGGATTTTTAAAAGATAACGAACCTATTTTAACTAAACCAAGAGAATTAATAACAAATATAGACGAAATACCTTTTCCTGATTTTGAAGAGCTAGAATATACAAAATTTTTAGAAAATTTATCTAATTCTGCAAATTATCATGAATTAGATTATCCAAGAAATTATTGTATATTGCTTAGTAGAGGTTGTCCTTTTCAATGTACTTTTTGTTATCATTCAATTGGTTCCAAATATAGAACAAGATCTCTTGACAATATTTTTAAAGAAATAGAAGAAGCAATAAAAAAATTTGATATAAATTCATTAATTATTTACGACGATATGTTCTCAGTTAATAAAAAAAGGCTTTTTGAATTTTGTAAAAGAATAAAGGAATTGTCACTTAAATATAAAAGAAAAATTGTTTGGAGTTGTCAATTAAGTGTTATTGATGTAGATAGGGAGATGCTATTAACTTTAAAAGACTCAGGTTGTAATATTGTTAGTTTTGGTTTTGAAAGTTATAGTCCAATTGTATTAAAGAGTATGAAAAAGCCAATAACACCTGAAGCTATAGCTAATGCAGTTAAATTAACAAGAGAAGTTAAAATAGGAATTCAAGCAAATTTTATATTCGGTGATACTGCTGAAACAAAAGAAACTGCGGCAGAAACTTTGAATTTTTGGAAGAATTATTGCGAAGGCCAAGTACAGCTAGGATTTATTCAACCATATCCAGGAAGTGAAATTTACAAGAGATGTTTAGAAAAAGGTATAATAAAAGACAAATTGGATTTCATAAAAAATAATATTTCACATACTAACTGGTTTAATATGACTGAAAAAATGAGTGACAAAGAAATATTAGATTTAAAAAAAGAAATATTAGATTCAAGATGGAAATATCAAAAATATATTATTCCAAAAAAAATTAAAAAAACTAGTGAAAAAAAATATGATATTGAAGTTGAATGTCCTTATTGTAAGGAAACTATAATTTATAAAAATACTTTCTTAAACAGCGCTTTTCATTTTGTTATGTATGTTTCTTGTAGAAATTGTCATATGCGATTTTATATATCAAGTAAAGTATATAGGTTTGAGATGAAATATTATCAAAAACTAGATTTTTTTAGAAGAAAATATTTATATATTCGTGATAATCTTCTAAAGAAAAGAATATAATTAATTATTCTCATATATCTATTGTCAGTTGTTGAATATTAATTAAGATTTTTGATTTAAAAAAGTTAGTAAAATATTTATGTTTTATTGTAAAATTTATAAAGGTCTTTAAATTTTTTTAGTCTATAATTGTAAAACCATAGTCTCCATCAAATTTTTGTTCTTTATAAAGTTCTTCCCATTCAGAAATACTCAAAAATGTTTTGCAAAGTAATGACCAATTCATTAATTTTTCTTTTTGTTTTTCGTTTAACCAAGAGTCGTTTTGTATGTAAGAATTCTTTCCATTATCTTTTGTTACTCTTACAATTTCTTTTATAACATTTTTACATCTCTCAAAACTATATGAGCATGCACTTTCTATAGATATTACGCAATCAAAAAATTTATCTTTAAAAGGCATATTATCTGAATCAGAATTTATTAAAAAAGGTATAACTTCTTCTTTTGCTTTTTCTTCAATTATTTTAGGATCTTCATTCGAAAGTCCGTTAAGTAGAGCCCATCTTCCATACCCTTCCATTGCATGATTTATTGCATAATTTCCAGGATGAATACCATAAACTTTAACTCCCGAAATTAATCTCATTAAATCAAAAACTAAAAAACCTTTATGACATCTATCTATTAAAACTGTAGAATTTTTATTTAATTTATATCTCTCCTTTATAATTTGTGCAACTTTTATCCATCTACCATCATAATAATATCCTCCATAACCTTTTTTCCTATCTCCATCATAAAAATTGAAATCAAGTCTCTCTGCAATTATTTTATCTTCAGGAGTTATAATTTCACCCCTTTCTCTTTTTTTTATTTGTGAAAGTCCTGCTGCTTCTAAAATATTATAATGTTGCATTTTTATATAAAATTTTTATGTTTTTCAGTATCTGGTTTAAATTTATCAATATTTTCTAAATTTTCGATCATTTTAATAATTGAAAGATTTCTTGAATCATAAGTACAATGATGTTTACATTTTTTTTTCGGATTAAAATTTTCAAATATTTCTTTCGTTTCTTCACTAAACCAAAGTTCTTTGAAAGATTTTTTTCTTATAGAACCTAAAACTCCGCTTTTTGAGTAAGTTTTATCATGACAAAAATAAACAACAGAATCAGCTCCTATTACAGGTATTATTTGCATAATATAACATTTTTCATATTTTCTTTCACATAAACCAGTTAATAGAAAATCTTCTTCATAAGTGTCATAAATTTTAAAATTTTCATCTTCAAAATCCTTTCTTGCTTTTTTAATTTGTTCAATAACATCTTCCTTTATAGGTTTATGATATTCAAAAAATTCTTCTGGAACCCAGCAAGCAGTAAATTTAATATGGTTTACTCCAAGATTTTTGAAATATTTTGCAGATTCATAAACTTTATCAGCATTATTCTTTTGAACAACAAAGTTTATACCAAGTTCACAGTCATTTTTTTTAATTTTTGAAAAATTCTTGATATTATCTTGTAATTTATAAAAAAAACTTGCAGGTCTTTTTCTAGTATTAACAAAATTTTCTGCGTCTATTTCTCCTGCAGATATTCTTACCCATTCTGATTTAGATAATATTCTTGCTTTATTTCCATTTAATTCTTGGCCATTTGTTATTATCGAAAGTTCAATTCCATAATCGAGAGTCTTCTGCATTATTTCTTCAATATAAGGATATATTAAAGGTTCTCCTCCTCCGGAAAATGTTATTGCTTTTACACCCATTTCCTTAAAATCATTTAATATTTCAAGCATTTTCTCTTTAGATATTTCGTCATTAAAATTCATATTTTCAGATACAGTACATTCATTTTCAGGAACATAAGAACAATAATAACAAGCGTGATTACATTTATTGGTAGGTTTTATTCTAACATATATAGGAGAAGTTATTTTACCCTCTTTTAATGATTTTAATTTTTCTTCATGAAATGCAAGTTTTGAGCGGTTATAAATGTCATTTTTCATTTTTCTCTTTAAGTTTTTTTTATTTAAATATCTTCATGGTATTTTATTTTTCTATAAAAATTTTCTGTTTTACTTCTGCTAAGTATTAAACCGAGTCCATTTTCATTTGATCCAAACTGTTCTAAATACTTTTTAGTAAGTTCTTTTTGATCATCATCATAAAAAAAATCTATTAAAATACCTTCAGGAACATAAAAATAATAAGGATCTTTAGAAAATCTTTCTTGAGACATTTTTACAAAATCAAACTTAAATCTTTTAATTATTTTATCATTGAATATTAAAAGATCTTTTTTTCTTGATAAACAAAAGTTAAATAATTCTTCTAAGTATTCTTCTTTTTTAATATCTAACTTTTCATTTTCCTTTAATATTTTTTTTGCAGTTTTAAAAGCTATATCGTGAAGTTTGTCCATTTTTTTAAAAAAACCTATCGCTCTGTATTTTAACTGTTCATTATTTCTTAGATTCTCATTAATAATCTTTTCAATAATCCCAGGGCTTTTTACATAATTTTCTAACTCCTTTTTATCATCATATAAAAAATCAATATTTTCTTTTAAGAATCCTTGATAGAGTTCTTTTATTTCATGTTCATCTATATTGTTGTGAATTTCTTTTATAAAATAAGAAGTAGAAATACCATTTAATTTTAAAAAATTGATTAATTCAAAAAATACTCCGTTATTATAAAATAATTCAACAGTAAGATCAAACTCTCTGCATTTCAGGTAATCTTCAAATTTTAAAGATTCGTTTTCAACACATATTTCATCAATTTCACAAACCGGAAATTTTTCATTATAAAGTTCATAAATTCCAAAACATCTAGGTTGTAATCTGAATTTTGTTACCATAGCAAATTTTTTTCTTGAACCTTTTGTTGAAATTTCAGAACCAGGAAGCATTAGTAATTGATGAGATCTTACAACATTTATACCTATATCAATCATTTCTAGTATTGATTTTAAATGAGCGTTAAGAGTATCTCCGGGCAACCCTAATATTATTTCTGAAACGCTATTTGCTCCATAAACTTCTCCACTTTTCGCAATTTCTATTATTTTTTCCATAGAAATATTCTTTCTTTTTATATTTTCAAGCACCTTTTCATCAGTTGACTGAACAGATGCACTTAAATAAACCTCTCCATTTAAAATTTTTACAGCTTTAGATACAGTTAATTTATTTTTTCCTATACCTACTTCGATATGTCGTGGCCAATTGTAACTCTTTTTTAATTGAGCTATGAATTTGCACGTTTCAATATCTTCTTCATACATCCCAAAATTAGAATCTGTTATAATAAGGTTAGGGGAGTTTTTTTTCTTAGCTATATAATTCAATTCTTCTTTAATTCTATTACTTGAAAATCTTCTTACTTTATTAAAATAATCTTGTCCTTCTTGACAATAAGTGCAACAAAAAGGACATCCTCTTACAGTTTGTATAACAGGTATTAGATTTCCGTCAAAGAATTTATCTAATATTCCGGTTAAATAGGGAGACGGTATTTCATCAAGATTTTCTATTCTGTCTAACATCTCTCCAAAAATAAGTTCTTTATCAGAAATATAATAACAGTTAGGAGATTTTTCTTTATTTTTTTTAAAATTGTCTATATCAAAATTAAATTTTTCTAATTTTAAAAATAATTCAACAAATGCTTTCTCTCCTTCTCCTTTTATATATATATCAATTCCAGTATTATTTAATAAAAAATTTTTTTGTTCTTCTAATTCTAAAGGAAAATTTGGACCTCCAAAAACTGTTATTACATGGGGATTTTTTTCTTTTATTTTTTTTGCAAAAGAATTAGATAAATCAAGCGTCCATGAAAAAGAAGAAAAACAAACTATATGAGGTTTATTTTTTTCCAAATATTTTTTAAATTCTTCAGGATATTTAAATATCTCAAATTCAATTTTATCTTTTAATTCCTTTTTTGCATATGAAGCAACTAAAGAAATTCCAAAAGGAAATGAAAGACTGGATATTCCTTGTTTAGTATGAGTTAAATCTGCAAAAAAGATTTTAACTTTCATATTATAATTAATGTTTTTTATTGAATAATTTTTTAATTCTAAAAAAGAATTTTTATTCTTTAAGATATATTCTATAAATACAAATAAATTATAAAATTGTTATTTATAATGCTTTTTTTAATTTGAATTATTATCGATATTGAATAAATGAGTATACGTTAACTCATATATAAACTTTTCGGCAAAAGAAATAAAATATTAGAAATTTGCAATATATTTACAGAGACAATAATATTTTAAATTATAAAAATTTTTAATCTTGTCTATATTTTTTTCTTAATAAATCAATTATTTCTTGTGCTTCTTTTTTATTTTTAGGAAAATTTTCTACTATTCCGCTGAATTGAAATTGGTCAAATCTTTCTTTCCAATATTTATCTAACAAATTTTTTTTAGTTTTTTCAAGTTGAATCATAGATTTTTCTTTATCATCATCAAGTAAATGTGCTATAGCTAAAAAAAAATTAATATAAGGATGAGTAGGGTATCTTTCTTCAATTGCAAGAGTCCAAGAAATAAATTTTTTAGGATTACCATTTGGCGTTAAATTTTTATTGTAAACAAAATTTCTAATCAAATTAAAAGTGAACCAAATGTGATTTAGTTGATCTCTATTAGGTATTGTTTCATCAGGAATATTAAATATATCAGGTCCTACATAAATTTTTTCATCTGTTTTTAGTTTTCCTTTAAATCTATCTTTTGTAGGAATGAAGTCTCCAATTATATTAGTCTTTTTCTTTCTTCTTTCCTCTTTATTACCAAAGTAACTAACGTTATGTTGATAAACAGCATAACTACTCCAGTCCAAATCCATTTCAATGGAAAACTTATAACTCTGCATTATTTTTTTAAAATTTTCATTTGGAAATCCAAATATATAATTGTCTGCAATAAACATTTCTGGAAATTTTTTAATTTGTTGTGAAAATTTTCTAAAAGTTTCCAAATTTCCAGGTTTTCTAATTTCTAATAAAATTTCAGGATTTCCTGACTCAACTCCAATTTTGAATCCTATACAGCCCGAATCTCTCATTTTTTCCATTATTTCTTCATCTAAGGTTCTAGCAATAAAACCATTATTAGAAGCCCACGTTATTTTTAATCCTCTATCAATTATCCCTTGTAAAACTTCTATAGCTCTATCCTTAAATCTTGCAAAATCATCGTCAAGAAATTCAAAATGTCTAATACCTCTTTCTTTATATAGATATTCCATTTCATCTAAAACATCTTTTATATCTCTACTTCTTACACCTATTCCCATATAATCACATACTCCACAAAATCTGCAACCTCCTTCACATCCTCGATTAAATATTATTGTAGCAAAAGGTTTGTCTTTTCCAGACATTCTTGAATAAGGACTTAAAGTTCCAACTTTACAATATTCTTCTATTGGAACAAGATCATGCACATTAATCAAATTTCCTCTTAATATAACTACATCTTTTTTTCCACAAGTTTCATATATTTCTCCTTTATACTTAAATAATATTCCAGGTGTAGGATTAGTTTGATCATTTTCAAAAATATTATCTAGAAGATAATTAATTTTATTTTCAGATTCTCTTGTGCAAACAAAATGACATAAACCTTCATTTAATAACATTTCTCCTTCATAAGTAGCATTGTGACCTCCAGTAATTATTATTTTTCCTTTATCTTTTAAAAATCTTAATATTTCTAAAAAATTAGAATTATAAACAGCAAACGAGTTTGATACTCCTATAATTGAGGGATTATTTTTTTCTAAATATTCTTTCAATATATTTATCCATTTTTTGTAATTAAAATTTTCATCATATATTACTCTCTTTAAAAATTCAAAATTTAAATCTAGTATTTTTATTTTTAATTTTTTGTTTTCAATTGCAGATGCTAAATATTGAAGTCCTGTAGGAGGATATGCATAATAACATCTATTTTTAGCAACATCAATTTCAAATGAATTTAAATTTAATTGAAGTCCTTTTAAAAATAAAATTTCATCATTAAGTTTAATATCTTTTTTAAGTTCTTTGCAATATTCTGCAAATTTTTGGTTTGGTTCATATATTTCCATATTTTATTTGTTTTTCTTATTCTTTATAAGGATCAAATGGGATAGGATCTATAATCATATCTTTTTTTAACTCTTCTCTATCAACATAAGGAATCATATCTTCAATTGGTCGCGGAACTGTTTTTCCATCAGGTCTATTAAAAGCTCCTTGTTTTGGCTTAACTATTTGTTCTTCAGATATATTTAAATCAATTAAATAAGCACCTTCATAATTTAATGCTTCTCTTATATCTTCTATTAGATTATTTTGATTTTCTACTCTTTTTGATTTTAATCCATAAGCAGCAGCTACTTTTGAAAAATCAGGTGTTGAAACACCGCTTCCAGGTTCAGAAGCAGTATATCCTTCAAAATATGCTCTTTGAGTTTCTCTTTGTGATGAATAACCTTTATTATTAAATACAAATATTTTTATTGGAAGTTTATTATGAAATACAGTTTGTAATTCTTGGACATTCATCTGAAGACCTCCATCTCCAGTTATACATATTATTCTTTTCCTATTATTTGCAATGCAAGCTCCAATAGCAGCAGGAAGTCCATATCCCATAGCAGCAAGTCCTGATTCAGTAAATAATCTTTGGCCTTTTTTTAGTCTTAATCCTTGCATAGTGCATTGGAAACTCATGCCCATGTCAGTTACAATAATATCATCTTCTTTGAGTTCATCTGAAAGAACATCAATAAAATAATAAGTATTTACATAATTTTTTGTATCTTTATATTCAGGAAGACATATAGGATATTTTTCTTTCCAATATTTTATTCTATTTTTCCATTCTGTGATGTCATTAGGTTTATAACCTTTTAATTGACTTAACATTTCTAAGATAAAATCTTTTGCATCAGCATTTATAGCAATATCAGGTTTTACGGTGTTTTTATTTAGTTCAGCTTTGTCAATATCTACGACTATTTTTTTTGCTTCTCTTGCAAAATCATTGAATGCCCATCCAGTAAGAGCAAGGCTAATTCTCGAACCTATTGATAAAAGTAAATCAGAGTTTTGTATAGTATAATTAGCAAACCTTTGACCAAAAGATCCAGGTCTTCCTGCATAGAGAGGATGATCTTCCCAAATTAAATCATTTGCATTTCTAGAAGTAAGTATAGGTATTGAAAGTATATCAGCCATTTTAAAAAACTCTTTTTCTGCATGAGAAAGTCTTACTCCATTTCCTAGAAGTATTACAGGCCTTTTTGAATTTTTTATTAATTCAATAGTTTTTTTAACATATTCTTTTATTTTTTCATTATTTTTTTTTATTTCTTTTGGAGGTATAAAAGGTTCTAATTCCTCCTCTTGTATTTTTGTGAGTTGAATATTAACAGGGATATCTAACCAAACAGGTCCAGGTCTTCCAGATTTTGCTATATAAAGTGCTTTTTCAAGATGATATCTAATTTTTTTTGGATCTTTTACCATAACTGCATATTTTGTTATAGGCCTTACTATATCTATTATGTTAATTTCTTGTACTCCGAGCTGTCTTAATCCAGAATTTCCTATAGTTTGTGTTGAATAAGACTGTCCCGATATAACTAACAAAGGTATAGAGTCTATCCACGCTCCAGCAACACCTGTTATAGCATTAGTTCCTCCAGGACCGCTTGTTACCATGCAAAAGCCAATATCATTTTTAGTTCTAGCATAAGAATCTGCACACATTGAAGAAGCTTGTTCGTGATGATTTGCAATATAATTCATTTTTTTAATTCTTATAGATTCAAGTAAATACATAATATTGCCTCCTGAAATCAAGAAGACGTCATTAATTCCTTTATTTTGAAGAAAAGAAATTACATAATCTGAAAGTCTAATCAAGTTTTTTCTTTCATGTATTAAAAGTAATTTAGTCGGAGATTTTATGTCTAAATTTTTTAAATCTTCTCTATCTAAAACATCTCCCTGCTCAATCGTTTTATTAGGAGTTTTTATATCCCCATCAAGTACGATTCCTATGTCAACACCTAGTTTAGAAATTTGTTTTTTAATGTTATCGTTCTTTTTAAAAGTTCTTATAATAAATTTATATTTTCCTAATATATTTGTAGAATTTTTGTTTTTTTCATTCAAATAAAGATAATTATAATTATAAATTTTATTAGTAATGTTTTTAGTATCTGTATAAGCTTTGTTTTCTCTTTTGTATTTGTCAGTTAATCTGAAAAGATCTGTTTTATCAGAAGGCGTTTCTATTTCCATTAAAAAAATTCCATTTTCAGAAAGAGCTTCTGTAGTATGAAATACTCCTTTATCTAATATAAGAGCATCTTTTTCTTTAAGTTTAAATTTTTCTTTTAATGTTGAACATTCTGCTTCTCCATTAATAATTAGAAGAGATGTTTTTTTATTCGGATGACAATGTACAGATGTTGAATATCCTTTTTTAATATAAAGCATCCAAATAGAAACCTCAGGAGTTTGAAACATTAAATATTCATATCCCCAAGGTTTATTAACAACAGTATTTCTAAAATCCACTTTACTTAAGCAAGGATCTTTTGGACATTCATGATTTAATATTTTTTCTTTATCTTCATTAGAAATATTTATTCTTTTTATCATATTAAATTTCTAAATATTAATTTTGATTTTTCATATAAAAGACTCTTAATACTTCTTTCATCCAAGGACCTAAATAATTATAATGAGGCGAACTTATTATATTCTCATCAGTAACATATGGAGCATCTATATAGGTTGCTCCTGAATTTTCTATATCATCTTTTATGCTATAATAACCAGAAATTTTTCTTCCTTTTGTTACTTTTGCGGAAATTAACAGCTGAGCTCCATGACAGATACTTCCAATAACTTTTCCAATTTTATTCCATTCATAAATAAAATCTAAAACATTTTTTTCTTGTCTTACTTTTTCAATTGCTTTAACTCCTCCAGGAAGAATAATTAAATCGTAATCTTCTATTTTTAAATCGTGTATAGGAATTGTTGCTTTCATTTTTGTTCCTAAAATTCCATAAATATCACCTGTTTTTTGAGCTGCAATATCTACCTTAAAATCATCTTCTAAAAGTCTATAATAAGGATATATTACTTCACTATCTTGGTATCCTTCCCATGTTATTATAACTGCTTTTTTAACCATCTTATATTTTAAAATTTATAGTTTTTAAACCTTATGTAAAAAAAATATTTTAAATCACTAATTTATACGTAAATTGATATTAATTTATTTTTATATTAAAAAAACAAAAAAATTATCTTGTTATATTTTCTTTTATTTTTTCAAAACAATCTTCTATATTTGTATATTTAAATCTAGTCTCTTTTAAAAATTTAGAAGTATCTAAGTAACTTTTCATCATTCTTTTTTCTAAGAAGTTAAAATCTTTGATAGAACACCTAGTTATTTTTGCATCTCTAATTCCAATTTTTTTAAAAAATTTTTTACACATCTCATATCTACTATAATAAAAAGGATAATTAATATGATAAATTCCATTTAAATTTTTTTCAATTATTATTTTAACTCCTCTTGCAATATCTCCTGCAAAAGTTGGAGATAACATTTCATCATCAGCAAGTTTTATTTCTTCATTTTTATAGTATTTTTCTAACCATTCAGAAAATAAGACTCCTTCGCCTTTTCTATATCCAAAAACTTTTCCAGGCCTAATTATTATATATTCTTTAATATTTTTTATTATAAAATCTTCAACTTCAACTTTTTGTTTCCCATATATACTTATTGGTTTTCTTTCATCTTCTTCTTTATATCCTCCTTTTTCACCGTCAAATACTGAAGCAGATGAAAAAAATATCGGTTTAATACTATTTTCTTCTAGCTCTTTTATAATTCTAATTGTTCCTCTTACATTAACTTCATAAGAAATTTCAGGATTTTCATTTATTTTATCAAGCTTAGTTAAAGCAGAACATATGACCGCATAATTTATTCCATTTAAATTAAGTTCTTTAATTGAAGATTTTCTTAAGTCAAAAAAAATTAATTCATCTTTAGGATTTTTATTATAAGTTCCTATAACTTTGTATTTATTTTTTTTTAATAAATCATAAATATAACTTCCTATAGTTCCAGATGCTCCGAAAATTAAAACTCCTCTCATCTTAGTCATTATATATTTTTTCTTTGTATTTTAAAATGAAATCTTTTAGAATCTTAGGAATATTTTTTTGTCTTAAAATATCTTTATATTTAAAAAAACGAATTTTTTGTCCTTCATTTAATTCTAATTCATTTATTTTTTTATTTATTTTTTCTTTGAAAACTGAAATTTTTTTTCTAATATTTCCGATGTAAACAGGATTTACGAGTTCGTAATTAATCTCTTCTTTAACTTCTCTTATTAATGCTTGAATAGGAGTTTCATTTTTTTCTAAATGACCTCCTATTAAACCCCAGGTATTTGGATAATCTATTTCAGGTTTATTATCCCTTAATAAAAGAAGAATTTCTTTTTTATTATTAATACAAATTACTGTTGAAGCTTTAATCATTTTTAATTTTAATCATAAAACTTTTTAAATATATGTATCTGACATTTTTTTATTTTATTAATTAAACTTTACTATATTAATACATTTTAATTAGTATATTCAAAATAAATAAGCTTTATATAAGAATAAAAAACTTTTCTTTTTATTATTAAATTAACATGATAGAATCTAAGATTAAATCTTTAGAGGAATTATCTAAAATTGTAGAGGATTTAAAAAAACAAGGAAAAAAAATAGTCCATTGTCATGGAGTATTTGATTTGATTCATTACGGACATATCATGCATTTTATTGCCTCAAAAAAACAAGGAGATGTTTTAGTTGTAACCTTGACTCCTGATATATACGTTAAAAAAGGACCTGAGAGACCTTTTTTTAATCAAGATATAAGATTAAGACATGTTGCAGCTTTAGAATGTGTAGATTATGTTGCTTTGAATAAATGGGAAACAGCTGTAGAGACTATAAAAATTTTAAAACCAGATGTTTATTCTAAAGGAAAAGAAGTTTTAAACAATGAAAAAATTGATGAAGTCCAAAATGAAGGAAGGATTCAATCTAATCTTTCTACGGAAATAGAAGCATTAACTTCTTTTGGAGGAAAGCTTCATTTAACTGACGAAGTTACATTTTCATCATCAAAAATAATAAATCAAATAACTGCAGCAATTCCTGAAGAATCTAAAGAATTTTTAAAAAATTTCAAAAAAAAATATAATATTCAAGATCTTTTAGAAATTCTTGAATCTTTAAAAGATTTAAGAGTTCTTGTTATAGGAGACGCTATTTTAGATGAATATATTTATTGCGATAGTATGGGAGTATCGGGAAAAGGAACTTTAATTTCTTATAAATATCTAAATTCAGATATTCATCTAGGAGGAGTTTTTGTAATTGCAAATACTATTTCAAATTTTACTAAAAATGTTGCAGTAATTACTTGTATAGGTGATAATAGTTATGATTTTATAAATAAAAATTTAAGTAAATCTATTGAAACAAATATATTTATAGAACATAATAAAAGAACTCTAGTTAAGACAAGATATGTCGATAATTATAGAAAATATAAATTATTTGAAATATATAACGTAGGAGGTTTAGAAATAGAAAAAGAAACAGAGGAAAAAATAATTGATTGCTTAAAAAAAGTTATTTCAAGATTTGATTTAGTATTAATTGCAGATTTCGGTCACGGTCTTTTATCTAAAAATGTAAGAGACTTTTTAACAGATTCTGAAAAATTTTTGGCTATAAATTGTCAAATAAATGGAGGAAATAGAGGATATAATTTCATAACTAAATACAAAAGAGCAGATTTTGTATCTTTGAATGAATCAGAGTTAAGATTTCCTTTTCAAGAAAAAGATTCTGATATAGTAGTTCCTATATTAAAATTAAAAAAAGAATTAAATGTAAATAAAATTAACGTGACTCTTGGAAAGTTTGGTTCTGCTTATTATTCTGAAGATAATATTTACAGAGTACACTCTTTTACTCAGGAAATTGTAGATACAATAGGAGCTGGTGATGCTGTTTTAGCTTTGACTTCAATGCTTTCATATAAAAATATAGATCCTATTCTAGTTCCTTTTTTCGGAAATTGTATAGGCGCTTTAGCAGTTAAGATAATGGGAAATATTCGAACAGTAGATTCAACTGAATTAAAAAAATTTGTTTCTTATATCATGAAATAATATTAATTATTTATTAAAATTAAAATGAACATATCATAAAGGATGTATTTAAAATTTTTTTATCGAAATTATTAATTTAATGAGAAAGAAATTGTATAAGTAATTTTTGAAAAAAAGTCCAAGCCAATGCATATAAAATTTACCTCCATGTAATTAGGCGTAAATTCATAGACAATCTAAACTTGAAAATCGAAAAAATCTTTAAATTTTTCTATATCCTTACTCCACAATATTTTTAAAATAATTCTTACAACTTAATAAATGGACGAATATAAGATAGATGATCATAAACTTATCTATCATCCAGAAAGAATTACAGAATTTAAAAAAAACGGAGATTGTTTTCCTATTTATGTTGAATTTGGATTAACAGATGCATGTAATCATAAATGTATTTTTTGTGCTTTAGATTATCTAAATTCAAATGGAAATTTTATAGATAAAGAAATTGTTTTAAAAAATTTAAAAGATATGGCAGATAACGGTCTAAAATCTTTAATGTTTGCAGGCGAAGGTGAACCTTTATTGCATAAAGATATAGGGCTATTTGTAAAAAAAGCAAAAGAATTTGGTATTGATGTTTCTATAACTACAAATGGAACATTGTTTGATAGTAAAAAAAGAGAAGAATGTCTTCCAAATCTAAAGTGGATTAGATTTAGTATAGATTCAGGCTCTGCTGAAAATTATTCTAAGATTCATGGAACTTTTAAAGAGGATTTTGAAATACTTATGAAAAATATTGAAGAGTCTGTTAAATTTAAAACTAAAAATAATTTAAACGTAACTATAGGTACTCAGTTTTTGTTAATTAATGAAAATATTCAAGAATTGCCTAAATTAGCAGAAAAATTAAAAAAAATAGGTGTTGATAATCTTCAAGTAAAACCTTATTCTCATCATCCAAAAAGTTTTAATAACTATTCAATAACATCTTCAGAATTTAAAAAAGCTAAAAAAGGATTGATGAAAATGAATTCAGATAAATTCAAAATTATTTTTAGAAAGTCTACTAAAAAAAGAATTGATGAAGGTATAAATTATCCCGAATGTTATGGTTTGTCTTTCTTTACATTGATTGATGCAAAAGGAAATGTAATTCCATGTAATCTTTTTTATAACGATCCGGAATTTACTTATGGAAATCTATATAAAAATATATTTTCAGATATTTGGAAAAGTAACGAAAGAAAAAAAGTAATTAAAAAAATAGTTGAAAGAGGAGTTAAGGGATGCAGAATAGGTTGTAGACTTGATTCAATAAACAGATATTTACATAGATTAAAAAATCCTGGTTTTCATGATAACTTTATATAATGGAAGAAAATTTTATTAAAGAAGATTTTGATAGATCATTAAAAAAATTTGTTAAAACTTCATTTATTATTTTAATAGGAATTTTTTTATCCAAAATTTTTGCTTATATTTATAGGATAAAAATAGGAAGACTTTCAGAATCTTTTGCAGAAATTTCAGGAAGTGAATTATACGGCCTATTCTCTTTAGCTGTATCAATAATAACTATTATAATATCAATAACTTCTCTTGGACTTCAAGGAGGACTTTTAAGATATATATCATTTTATAGAGGTAAAAAAGAAATTTTCAAAATTCGTTATTTAATTAATTTTTCAATTTACGTTTCACTAATCTCTTCATTTATAGCCATGTTATTCTTAATATTTTCAGCAGAATTTATTTCTATTAATATATTTCATGATATTCGATTGACTATTTTTTTAAAATGGTTTAGTTTAACAATTCCACTTTCTATTTTTGCAGGATTATTTATATCTACAATACAGGCATACGAAGAAATAAAGTGGTATTCAGCTATAAGAAATATAATTGATAATGGCGTTAAGGTTTTTTTTCTTTTTCTTTTAATATACTTAGGATTTAAAGTAAATGCAATAATCTTGTCTTATATTATAGGAGTTTTTGCAATGTTTATAATTTCTTTTTTTGTATGCAAGAGAAAAATTGTTGAAATATTTGGAAAATATAATTTAAGTTTAATAGAAAAAAAGAAATTAAGAAAAGAAATCTTAGTCTATTCTTTGCCTTTAATATTAGTGGGTATATTATTATTTTTATTTACATCAACAGATTCTTTTATTATAGGAATATTAAGAAATGTATCTGATGTAGGAGTTTATAATACTGCAATTCCTATAGCATCATTATTAACAATAGTTCCAAGTCTATTTATATATCTATTTTTTCCTTTAATAACTAAAGAGTATGCAAAAAACAATTTAAAATTTATTGAAGAATTAGGTAAACAAATTACTAAATGGATTTTTTTATTTAATCTTCCAATATTTATATTAATATTCCTTTTTCCAGAAAATATTATCAATATAATATGGGGTTCTCAATATTTACCAGCAATAAATTCTCTTAGATTTTTAGCTGTAGGATTACTTTTTTATTCAGTTTTTCAATCTTCAGAAAATTTAATATCTATGATTGGAAAATCAAACATAGTTTTGTTTAATATTTCAATATGTGCTATTGTTAACTTAATCCTTGGAATTTTTTTTGTCAAAAAATATGGAATATCAGGAGCAGCATTCGTTACAATGATAGTATATATTTTATGGAGTTTAATCATAATATTACAAATTAGGAAATATTTATCAATAATTCCTATTAAAAAAGAGTTACTAAAAATATTCATATCATGCGTTATATCAGCTATATTACTTCTTGTAGTTAAATCTTTAATATCTCAAAATTTAATAATTATTATTTTTGAAATTCTTTTTTTCTTTTTAGTTTATTTTTTCTTAGTTTTAGTTACAAAATCCTTAGATAAAAACGACATTATGATAATAAATACAATTAAAAAAAAGTTTTTAAAAAATTAATTCATCTTTTTTATAGAATTATAAAGTTTTAATCTTCTTTTAAAACTCTACTAATATTACATAAAATTTAAATAATAATTGCAAAAAATAATTTTATGCATAAAAAAACCATAGTTTTTGCAGAAGATTACTCATATGTAATGACTTATAAAATAGCTTTATTATTAAAGAAAAAAGGATATAATTTGGTTTTAATTAGGTTATTGGAACAAAGTAAAGAAGAAACTGATTTTTTTAATAAAGCTTATAATCAGGTAATCGACATAGGAATGAGACATTTTAAATTTGATAAAAAAAACTTTGTTAAAATACTATTTTCTCAATTTGTTAAATCAAAAAATTATTTTTCTGCATTTATTAAAATATTAAGATTAAAACCTGATTTATTTATAGGCAGGGCAAAACCTAATTGGCACATAGCTTTTTTAAAAAAATTATTTTTTAAAAAAATTCCTTTTATTTATTTTCCTCATGATATTAGAAATCAACTAATCCCTGAATATGTTAAAAAAACAACACCTCATTTTGAAATTAAAGCTGAAAAATATTGTTTTGAAAATTCCGACGGAATAATTCATAAAGGAGATCCTCGGGAATTAAATCCTGAATTTGTAAATAAAAGATCTCTTGGTGACAATGTAAAACTTCCGAAATTTAAAATAAATTTTTTACCATATTGTTTAAAAGATTTTATTGTCCCTTTAAACAAAGAAAAATTATCTAAAAAAGATGGAAAAATACATCTAGTTTATACAGGAGGAGTGAAAAAAATATCTCAAGATTTTTTTGATAATGAAGTTTTAAAAAATTTTGGAGAAATAGTTAAACAAGGATTTCATATACATCTTTATTTCAATCCAGAAAAAAGAAAGTTACAGGATTTAGAAAAAGAAAAGTTTTTTATAAAAAAATTTATTGAAAAAAATAAAGATTTTCCGAATATAAAAAATTTCCATTTTCACAATTCAATGAATCCAAAAGAAATTGTTAAGGAAATATCAAAATATGACTTTGGTATGTTTGCACCTTATACTATGAAAGATAAAAATAATTTGGAAACTATTTTTTGTACAGGTAATAAAATGTCAACTTATATGGAAGCAGGAATTCCTTTTTTTTATCCTTTGGAAGCAAGATTTATTCATAAAATAATAAGTTACTATAAAGTGGGATTTCCATATCCTAAAAATCTTAAAGATTTAAAAAAAATTATTAAAAAAATAAACTATAAAAAAATTGAAAAGAATATACTCAAAGCAAGAATGGATTTTCTAATGGATAAACATATTGATAGATTGGAGAATTTTATAAATCAAGTAATAGAATCTAAAAAGAATAAAAACTATGTCCATAATTAGTTCGTAAAAATAAATAACTCTAATTTGACTATTAAATATTAAAAAAATAAATATTACAAATTAATTGAATTAATTTATATAAGTTTATTTAAATTTATTAGAATATTAAGTATTAATTAATTTCCTTTATAAATTCTTTGTTTAATTTACTCCGTAAATAAATTCTATTTAATTTAGAAAAATATAAAGAATTGTTTGAATATATAAAATGAAATTAATGATTATTCTCGCTATTTATATGTTTAATAATACAAATATTACATTTATTTTAAAATTTAAAGGAATTTAAAAAGATATTACGGTATCTTAAGTTTTTAACTATATATAATTGTTTCTAAGATATCTACTGCCTTTAGGCAGTAGCGTAACTTATTTCTATTTAATTTAGTTAGTATTAATGAGCTGGATTTTGGCTCATTGAATACTGTTCAATGTAGTTAGAACTTTCTCATTAATTAAATTTTTGCTTTCGCTAAAGCGAAAGCTCTGGAGAAAAAATGGAAACACAAAATTTAGTAAACGAATATGAAAGAAATAATCATTCAGTAGGTCTATCAATGTGGCATTTTGAGTGATGCACAAAATATAGATACAAGATGTTTAAAAAAGAAAAATATCTAAAATTAGTTGAAGCTTGCATAAGAAGAGCAGCTTCTCTTCATAGCATAACAATTATTGAAATTTCAGTTATGCCAGAACATGTGCATATTGTTGTTAAGATATCTATGAATTTGTCTCCTGCACAAGCATTAAATATTTTGAAAGGATTGTCTTCTAGATTATTTTTCTTACATCATGAAAAAGCAAGATTAAGATATCCTAGAGGACATCTTTGGAGCAGAGGAAGTTTTGCTTCATCAGTAGGTTTTGTTCAAGCAGAAGTTGTAAAGACTTACGTGAGAACCCAGGAAGAGCATCATGGAAACCTATACCTTTAGGTGTAGGAGGATGTCATTTTAATTTAATATTTTATGTTTTCTAAATACCAATTATAGGTTTTTTTTAAACCTTCTTTTAGATTTATATTTGGTTTCCATCCAATAGAGTTAATTTTACTGGAATCTAATAATTTTTTCATCATACCATCAGGTTTACTAGAGTCAAAAATAATATTTCCTGAATAATTAACAATTTCTTTTATTATTTCAGCAATTTCTCTTACTTCAAGGTCTATATTCACTCCTACGTTTATAATTTCAGAAGAGTTATAATTCTTCATTAAAAATAAACTTGCCGATGCTATATCTTCTGAATACATTATTTCTCTTCTTGGTTTTCCACTTCCCCATAACAAAACTTTATCAATCTTTTTTATTTTAGCTTCATGAAATTTTTTTATTAGTGCAGGAACAAAATGAGAATCATTCAAATCAAAATTATCATTTTCTCCAAATATACTACAAGGAACAGCGCAAATAAAGTTAGTTCCGTATTGAGAATTATAAGATTGACAAAGTTTTACTCCAGCTATTTTGGCTACAGCATACGCATCATTTGTAGGTTCTAATAGTCCGGTTAAAAAGTATTCTTCTCTAATTGGTTGTGGACATTCCTTTGGATACATGCAATTACTTCCGAAAAATAAAAGTTTTTTAACTTTATACTTCCATGAATAATGGATTACATTTGTTTCTATCATTAAGTTATCGTATATAAATTCAGCTTTTTTTTCAATGTTTGCTTTTATACCTCCAACTTTTGCTGCTGCTAAAAAAACATATTCAGGTTTTTCTTTTCTAAAAAATTCTTCTGTTTTTTTTTGATTTCTCAGATCAAGTTCTTCAGATGTTTTGCATATAATATTGTTGTATCCTTCTTTCTCAAGTAATTTTTTAATTGCAGAACCAACAAGTCCTTTATGTCCGGCTATATAAATCTTAGATGTTTTTTCCATTTTTAACAAAAACAATCATTTTCATTATTTTTAAGGTATTGTTTTACTTCTTCGTAAACTTCTAATTCAGGATTTTCAACTCTCTCAATTTTTTTTTCAAGCATTTTCTTAATATAATCTAAAACTTCATCTCCGAATTTTTCTCTTATCATCTTTTGATATTTTTCTCCACTAAAAAAAACTTCGAAAGCTTTATCTCTGAATTTTATTATTTGTTGAGATGTTAATTTTTCAGTAGGCAGAGGAACTGAGTTTGGAGCAAAAAATCCATACTGTTCCCATTTTCTTGGAAGTATCCCCTTCCCAAGTGCATTGTTATATAAAGCAGTACCAGGGTAAGCCATTGGAACAAAAAAATTACTCCACTCACAATTCAAATCTATAGCAAGATCTAAAGTATCTTGCATAGAATCCATTGTATCACCAGGAAGACCAAATACATAATTTCCTCCTACATATATTTTGGCATCTCTTATTCTATTTACAGCATTTCTTATTTGTTTTATATTTTGTTTTTTTAAAACATTTGATAAGGTTAATTCATTTCCAGCTTCTATACCTAAAAATACCCAATTTATTCCAGCTTTTTTCATTTTTAGTAACATTGTTGGATCGACTCTATCTGTTCTTGCAAAGCACCACATATTTAAATCCCTCTTTTTTTCAGTTAATAAATCACAAATTTTAATTACTCTATCTTTATTTAATGTAAAAGTATCATCTATTATTTCATAATTTTCAATATTATAATTTTCTATTAGGTTATCTATTTGTCTTACAAACATTTTTGGACTCATACATCTAGCTATTCTTTTTCCATAAACAACATTTACAGAACAAAAATCACATCTAAATGGACATCCTAAACTTGAGAATATTAAAGCAAAAGAATTTTTTTTACGTCCTTCCCAACATTGCCAATGATGAGCTCTATATTCATTCATAGGTAAAAGATCCCATGCTGCAAGAGGGAGTTTTTCTAAAGATATTAATTCTTCATCAGGATTTGAAATTATTTTTCCGTTTTTTTTATACCAAACACCTTTAACAGGATAATCTTTTGAATAAGGATTTTTTTTTAAAAGTTTTAACATATTAAGAGTAGGATAATAACCCTCACCTTTAATTAAAAAGTCAACTTTTTCTTCATTTAAAGTTCTTTCAGGAATAGCAGAAGCATGATGACCTCCAATACATGTTTTAATTTCAGGAGCTTTTTCTTTTAGTAATCTTAGAATTTCTCCAGCAGCAGTCATTTTTGTGGTAAAAGTAGTTAATCCAACAAACAAAGGATTATATTTCAATATTTCTTCAACAGTTCTGTCTGGTTTCCATTCTTTAACTTCTGCGTCTATAATTTTAGGATTAAAACCTTCTTCTCTAACAAAACTTGCTATCATAGCTATACCTAAAGGTTGTGCAACAGTGGCATATTCAGATAAATTTCCAAACTGACTTAATCTATTTCCAGGGTTCACAAAAATAACATCTACATTCTCAACCATTTAACTCTATTATTTTTTTATAAAATAACTTCTAAAAGTTTTATTTATTTTTAAATAGCTTTATTTATTTTTAAATTTTTATATATAAAACTTATTTGAAAATTCTTTATAGCAAAATTAAACTGAGATAATTTAGATTTAATTTTTTTATGTTTTTAGTTTAAAATATATAGAATATAATATTTAATCACAAATAAATTTATAAATGAAATCGTATGTTTCTCCTTTATGAAAATAGACTTTGGAGATCTAAAATTAAATGATATAGCTAGAGAGAATATCTTGAGTTGTATAAAAACAAACTGGATTTCTGCAGGACCTTTTGTTAAAAAATTTGAATTGGAATGGTCTAAATTATTTAATTACAAACATAGTATAGCTATGGATAATGGAACAAGTTCAAACATGGCTTGTTGTATGACTTTATATGATATTGGAGCAAAAAGAGGAGATGAAATAATTTGTCCTGCACTTGCTTTTGCAGCAGTAGGAAACTCTATAATTGCAGCAGGTTTTAAACCTGTTTTTGTAGATATTAGGAGAGAAACTTTAAACATTAATGAGGATAAAATAGAAGAAAAGATAACTAGCAATACAAGAGCAATAATGGCTGTTCATACAATGGGAAAACCTTGTGATATGGATAAAATTAATGATATAGCAAAGAAAAATAATTTGTTTGTTATTGAAGATGCTTGTGAGGCACATGGAGCAAAGTATAAGGGAAAGTTTGTAGGCCATTTAGGAGATATGGCAACTTTTAGTTATTATGCAGCTCATTTAATATGTTGCGGAGAAGGAGGTATGGTTTCAACAAACTCTTCTAAATTAGCAGGGTTACTAGAATCAATAAAATCACACGGAAGAAAACCCGGAAGTTTATATTTTGATCACATCAGATTTGGTTTGAATTTCAAAATGAATGATTTGGAAGCTGCAATTGGACTTTCTCAAATTCCTGATTTTTGGAATATTTTTAATAAAAGAAAAGAAAATTTATATTATCTTTTAAACAAATTAAAAGATCTTGAGAAATTTGCTTTTTTTAATTTAGAAGAAGCTCATGAAGTTACATGTCCTCATGCTTTTTCAATTGTATTAAAAGATCCTAAATATAATTTGAATGATTTATATAATTTTTTAGAGGAAAATTCAATTATGTGCAAAAGAAATTTTGGAAGTATGCCAACTCAACATAAGGCATTTGAATTTTTAGGTTATAAATATGGAGATTTTCCAGAAGCAGAATATGTTGGAAGTAACGGACTTCATTTTGGGATTCATCAATATTTAACATTTGAGGATTTAGATTATATTTCTGAAAAAATTCATAAATATTTTGAAAGGTTTAATTAATATATTTTAATACTTCATTTAAATTTTTAACATAAAAATCTGCTCTAGTATTTACGTCTATAGGTATATGTGAAGAAATAATCTTTTTATTATTTATAGATTCTATCATTATTGTTTTACATCCAGCAGATTTTCCAGCTATAATATCACTAATCATATCTCCAATCATATAACTTTTTTTTAAATCTATATTCATTTCTTTTGACGCTTTTAATAATAATCCTGGCAGAGGTTTTCTACAATTACATTTTACTCTATATTTTTTTGCATATTCAGGAATATCTGGATATACCTCTGGATGATGAGGACAATAATAAAATGCATCTATTGTTTTTTCAAGGCATTCATTTAAAAAATTATTCATTTCTTTTAAATCTTCTTCTGTTATAATACCTCTTGCAATAGCTGCTTGATTAGTAACAACAACTAATAAATAACCTTTTGATTTTAATTTTTTTAATGTTTCAGTTACAGAGATTATTTTCATATCTTGTTTTTTAGAGATATATTCTCCTGTTTCTTCAATTAATACACCATCTCTATCTAAAAAAATAGCTTTTTTCATATCAAATTTTATTTTTTACATTCCAGATTTTTGTTCCAGAAAATTCAAAATTAAAATTCATAATTTCTCCTCCTTCTTTTGAAAGAGCATTAACTAATTGATTTCTTTTTTTTGGAGAATGAAATATTAGTAAATAACCTCCTCCACCAGCTCCTAATAATTTACCTCCATATGCTCCATTTTCAATAGCAATATTATATAATTTATCTATATTAGGATTGGTTATTCTTTTTCCGCATTTTTTCTTATTTTCCCAAGAAATATGTAACAGTCTTCCAATATTTTCTAAATTATTTGTTAGTAATGAATTTTTAATTTCAATTGCTATTTTTTTGAGTTCTTTTAATGAATTTATAACATCTGTCTCACTTTCTTCACAAGATTTTCCCAAACTTTCTTGATGTTCTCCTGAAAAATGCGTTTTTCCTACATAACATAATAATAGATAATGATTTAAATCATTTATAACTTCTTCTTTTAATCTTAATGGATATATTATTGTTTTATCGTTATCAAATTCCATAAAACTAAATCCTCCTGTTACAGAAGCATATTGATCTTGCCAACCACCTTTTATTTTTAATTCTTGAGTTTCAGCTTTATGAGCTATTTCAGCTATTTTATAATCATCATAAGATAATCCTTGTATTGTAGTTATTAATTTTACAACTAAAACAGCTAAACTAGCAGAAGAACCTAATCCCCTTCCAGGAGGAACATCATTATATAAATATAGTTCAAAACCGAAATCTGGTTTTAATATATTTATTATTGCTTTTATTAAATCATATTTTCCGTCATATCTCAATTCATTTTTTGAATCAATAATAATTTCAGGAGCTATATCAGAGTTTATTATTATTTTTGAATCAGCTCTTTTAATTAAAGTTCCATAAATATATTTATCTATTGTACAGTTAACAACTACCCCTCCAAATTTTTCAAAAAATTCAGGTAAATCAGTTCCTCCACCAGCAAAACTTATTCTCAAAGGAGATCTTCCTCTTATTACAGGGAATATTTCTTGTTTAATTTTTTCAACTCTAAACTCTACATCAACTACTCTATTATTTTCATCTAAAATAGGTAAATGTCTTACGCCTAAAAGCAAATTATAAATTTTATCTTTTGAATCATTTATTCTTGCTACTCTTGAAGGATCTTTAATCATTGCTTGACTAACATTGGAGTTAACATTACCTCCTGAAAATAAAAAATTTCTTATTATTCTATCGTTTAAAACACCTAATAATTTTTCATTTTCATCAACGACTAATAATAAATCAATATTACTCTTTGATATTTTTTGCATTGCTTCTTTAATACTACTTTTACTACTTATGAAAATTTCATTTCTTAAAATATCTCTTTTAAGTTGATTATATGCTTTAGAATCTTCAACATCAATAAAATAACCGTCATATAAATAACCTCTCAGAATATTTTCATTCATTAATTTTTGAAAAATATCTTTTTCTAAAGAAATATTTCTTTTAGGTTCTATATAATCAAATATTATAGGTTCAAATAAATAAACTCCTACGTTAACAAAATATTCTAAGTTATTTATTTCATTTTTTTCATTTTCTTTCTCTAAAAATTCTATAACTTTGTCATTATCTAATAAAACATTTCCATATTTTTCTTTATTTTTTGATTTAGTTACTGCTATTGTACATTTACTTCTTTTATTTTTATGAAATTCAAGAAAATCTTTTAAATCAATTCTAGAATAACAATCACCATTTAACACGAGAAAAGTATCATCTATGTATCTTTCAGCATTTTTAATTGCTCCGGCTGTTCCAAGCGGAATATCTTCTTCTGAATAAGTTATATTAATTCCAAATCTGTTACCATCTCCAAAATAAGATTTTATTATATCACTCATATGATGTACTGCTATAATAAGGTCAGTTATTCCATTTTCTCTTAGAAAAATAATCTGATGTTCTAAAAGAGGTTTTCCAGCAACTAAAATCATTGGTTTTGGAAAATCTTTTGCAACACTGCCTAAACCGCTTCCAAATCCTCCGGCTAATATTATAGCTTTCATAGTGACATTTTATCGTTAACTAATTTTAAATATTCTTTATTAAATATTCTTCGCATTTTTTCAGTCTTTCAAAAGTTCCCATATCTTGAATAAATTCATTCGTGTTATATGCATAAAAATCTAAATTTTTTTCTATTATTCTAGGAAAAAGATAACTTTCAAAATTAAACTCATCCTTTTCCATCAAGTCAAATATTTCAGGTTCAATTATCGCTAATCCTGCATTTGATAAATCTCCTGCATTAGTATGTTCATCATTTTTAGATATAAATCTGATTACTCTGTTGTTTTCATCTATATCTAAAATATCTGAATCATGAGGATGAGTTGATTTATGAACTAAAACTGTTATTTTAGAATTTTTATTTTCATGAAATAGAATCATTTTTTTTAAATTTACGTTTATTATTAAGTCTCCAGATAGAAATATAAATCTTCCATCGACAAATTTTTTTGCATACTTTATAGATCCACCACTTCCGAGAGGTTTTGGTTCATTTGAGTGAATAATTCTAACTCCAAATTCAGAACCATCTTTAAAATAATTTTGTATTTTATTAGCCATATATCCATTAAGCATAATTATTTCTTTAATATCTTGACTTTTAGCCCAATCAACTATATAATGTAAAACAGGCTTTCCAAGTATCTTTATCATGGGTTTTGGAGTATCTTTTGTTAATGGATATAATCTTTCGCCTTTTCCACCAGTTCCTATTAATAATTTCATTATTGTCTAAAAACTTCTTTTTTAAATATCAAATTATATCCTTTTTTTAGTTCTTCTATTCCGTAATTAAGATCATATTTGCAAGTAAATCCGCTATTTATTAATTTTTTATTTGATACAATATAATTTCTCTTATCAGGATCTTTATTAATCTCTTTATAAGTTATATCAAATTTTGGAAAGTATTCTTTTATTTTTTCTGCTAATTCTTGTTTAGATAAGTTTGCAGAATCAAGTCCAACATTATATATATTATTCTTCATAGAATCAAAATTCAAAATACAATGTTCAAAGCATCTTGCAACGTCTTTAACATGAATATAATTTCTTTTGAAATCTTTTTCATAAATTACAATGTAACCATCACTTATAGCTTTAAAAACAAAATAATTTACTAAGAGATCAGTTCTCATTCTTGGAGAGATTCCAAAAACAGTAGCAAGCCTTAATACAATATAGTCTTTTTTTGAATTAACTATGGCTTCTTCAGCTTCACATTTAGTTTTTCCATATATAGAAATAGGTTTTAGAGGTGTTTCTTCTGTGCAGTAGATTTCTCCTGTAGTAGTTCCATATCCTGAGTTAGTATTAGGATATATTAATTTTTGATTTTTTTCTCTTATTTCATTTATTAAAATTACAGAATCTCTATTGATTAATTTTGCATCAATAGGATTTAAATCGCATTGAGGAGCTCCAACAATAGCTGCTAAAGGTATTATTACATCATATATGGGAACTATTTTTTTTAAGATTTTTTCATCTCTAACATCACCATAAATAAATTCAAAATTAGAATTTGTTATTAGATGAATTAAAGAATTATATCCAAAACTTAAATTATCTAATACAGTTACTTTGTATCCTCGATTTAATAAATGTTCTGATAAAACAGATCCTATATATCCAGCACCTCCTGTTATTAATACAGATTCTTTTATCATTTCTAAACTAAACTCTATTAATTACGATATTTAAAGTTTATCTATCTAAATTATATTGGCATGATTTTTATAATAAAAAATAAATAGGTGTAAAGTTTTAATCTTTTTTAGTTATTATTTAGAAAAAATAACAAAATAAAAAATTTATCAGATTATTACAAAATTTTTTAAAGAATAAAAATAATATAAATCTTTTTAAATCAAATCATTCATTAGTAACTTTATGAAGAATTTATCCAAAGTTAATAAGATAATGTATGTTGGAGTTTGTAACAAATATTATTGGCACTATCAAAATGTATACAAAGTTCTAGAGAAAATGTGTAATTATTTTATTCCATTTGATTATAGAGATTATAATCTTAAATATGGAAAAGATAAGATGAATGAAATGTTTCTTGAAATAGTTAAAAAAGAAAAACCTAACATAATATTCTTTATACTTCATCATGATGAGTTTTACTTAAATACATTTTTGAAAATAAGGCAAATTTCTCCTGATTCAATAACAATGAATTTTTTTTCAGATGATGATGTTCTTTATGATGTTTTTTCAAGATATTACTCTTTATTTATTGATTTTCCAATATTAGCCCAGAAATATGAAAATTATTACAAAAAAGATGGATATAATAATGTCATATTCATGGTAGTTGTTAATCCAGATTTTTTTAAACCTCTTCATATTAAAAAAAAGTATGATGTAACCTTTATAGGAGCTCCAAAATTTAATCGATATTCTTTAATAAAATATCTTTTAGATAATGGAATCCATGTAAAAATATTTGGAAGAGGATGGCACAATTATCCTGAATTAAAAAAACAATATATGGGATCTTTAACAGATACAGAAATGATTAAAGTTATAAATCAAACAAAGATAAATTTATGTTTTTCTAGAAATGAAAATGGTGATTTTCATTTAAAAGGTAGAGTTTTTGAAATAGCAGCTTGTAAGTCTTTTATGATTGTTGAAAATTTTGAAGGTTATTTAGATTTTTTTAAAAAAAACAAAGAGATAGTAATGTTTAAAACAAAAGAAGATTTATTAGAGAAAATTAGGTATTATCTGAAGTATGATTCAAAAAGAAAAGAAATAGAAAATAGAGCATATAATAAAATAATAAAAAAATACAATTTCTTTTTAGAATTAGAAAATTTTTTTAAAAAAATTAAAAATAAAAAAATAAGTCATCCTTCTTTTCTAAAGTTAAATAAAAAAATAATAGAGTTAAATAAAAAAGATTTTTTATTATCAAACAGTGAAATAATTGAAAAAATAAAAAAATCAGATTTTATTAGTTTTAATAATGGAATAATAAATAAAGATCCTTATAAAGAATATTTGCAGATTTATTCTTTGATAAAATCCAAAAAAGATATAAGCTGTTGCAATTGTTATATAAATCATAAAAAACTCGGTAATTATCTTTATTTTTTGACTAATGTTACATTTAACACTAATAAAAACGATTTTTATAATCTTGTTGATATTAGTCAATTAGCTGTAACAAAAAATTTTTTTATAAAAAACATAAATTTATTTAGAGATATTTTTAATGGTAAAAAGATAGATTTTATTAAAGATTCAAATACCACTTTTATTATAATTCCTCTTATTGAATTATCAAAAGTTAATTTTATTGAGTTTAAAAAAATGAAAAGATATTTTATTTTTAATTATTTGTATAAACTATATTCTTTATTTTATCAAAAAAAAATTTTTTTTGATCCTTTTTTGTACAATATATTCTTTGAATCAATTAAGGGAAATTTCTTTTTTATATGGGGAATTATGGATGCAATAAAAGATAAGCAATATATAGACAAATTAAAGGAATTAAAGGAACAGGAAATTTATGATAAAAATTTAGGTAACTAATCAATATTATGACATTTATTGAAAATATTGGTGATAAAATAATAATAAAAAAGACGAATTTAGGTTAGTGTTTTATAGCAAAATATTTTATGATTATAATTTAGATTTAATATCTAATAAATTTTTAACAGAATTAATTATTTTCTCTACTTTAGGTGTAGTATTTAGATATCTTTCACTAGCTCCAACACTTTTATCTTCTGCACCAAGTGCTTCAACATAAGTTTTATGAATTTTCGTTCTTTTCATGAGTTCATATGCAACAGACTGACTTGCTCCACATATTTCAAATCCTGAGTCAACAACAATTCCAATTTTTGTTTTGATTAACGGACTTAACATATCTTCAGTAATTTTTAATGGTTTTAACCATAATAGATGAATAATATTACACTTTATTTTATTCATCTTTAATTTTTCAGCTGCTTCTAAAATATTAAATCTTGAAGCGCCAATACCATATAAAGTTATGTCGGCATCAGGTTCTATTATATTATTCATTTCTTCTGTCTGATTAAAACTTCTTCTATGCTCTGAAACATACATAGGATCATCATTTTTCATGAAATCTTCCCAAATTTCTTCATATTCTGTAGGAGTCATAGGACTTACGACTCTAAAACCGGGCATATGCATAAATATGTTATGAAACACTCCAGAATGTACAGGTCCAATTCCAGGTCCTTCAACAGCAAGAGATCTTATAAATATAGGAGCACTTTTTCCAAATATATATTTTCTTTTTGCAGCAAAATTTACAAGTATGCTGGAATTTAAAAATACAAAATCTTGAAATCTTAAAACTAAAATAGGTCTTCTTCCAACAATTGCTGCTCCAACTGCTATACCTGCTCCAGCAACATCTGTCATAGGATATTCTATTATGTTTTTTGTATTAGGAATAGTATTGTTAACCCATCCTACTGCAGATAAACATTGTCCCATAATAAGGCCATTATTTTCTTCTAAATGCTTCCTTATTATTTCCTTTATTGTTTCTCCAAGCGTTCTTGCCATATTTCTTCTAATTCTTTTTTAGTTTCATTTTCTATTTTTTCAATTTCTTCTAAAAACCCTTTTTTTATTAAATCATCTTTTACAATTTGAAGTCTATCTTGTTCAGGATCACCATCACTGTTAACTCCTACATGCCAATTATGCCTACAAGTTTTAATATTTAAAAAAGCTGGTAATTTTTCTTTAAATTTTGTAATATTAGTGGCTATTTCATAAGGATCATCACTGATGTTTACAGAGTTCATACCAATTCCTTTTAAAGCATCTGATAATTCCCAATTTCTTCTTTCACATTTTTTTGTTAAAATTGATAGGTTATTATCTTCACAAACAAATAATACAGAAAGATTATGAGATTTTGCAAAAGAAATAGAAGTAAATACATAATCTTCTTCAGCAGCACCATCACCAAAAACACAATATATTTTTTTATCTCTAGCTCCAAGTGCTGCTCCAACTGCTAAAGGAACATTTTCTCCAATAAGTCCGTGATGTCCAATCATTCCTATGTTATCATCCTGAATTGGTGGAGATCCTCCTTTTCCATTACAACATCCAGTTTCTTTTCCTAAAAGTTCATCTATTAATTTTATTCTATCTCCTCCAAATGCTAAATAAACAGAATGTCCCCTGTGTTGTGCAAATATAAGGTCAGGTTTAAAAAATTCAGATATTGTTGCAGATATTGATTCTTGTCCAATTGACAAGTATACAGGTGTATTTATTTTGCCAATATTATATGCTTTTATAACTTCTTTTTCAAAGTATCTTATAATACACATTTTCTTAAATATTTCTAACAACTTTCTATCATTGATTATTTTCTCTTTTGTCATAAAATTCATCAACTATTTTTCTTTTTATTTTTATTTGAGTCATTTCTTCAATATGTTTTCTGGCATCAATTCCAAATTTTTTTTCAATCATATCTAAATATTTTGGATTTGTAAAAAATTTTTGAAAAGCTTCATCTCTAAATTTTAAAATTTCTGCAGGAGATAAGGATTCTGTTGGTAGTGGAAGCGTTTCATAAGAATATTGAGAATATCCAATCCAGCCAGGACCTCCATCATCATCTGGTAGAATACCTTTTCCTTGATATTCCTCATATAATTTTGATCCAGGGTAAGCCATTGCGCAGTAAAAATTTGAATATTCGCAATTTAATTCTAAAGCTAAATCTAAGGTTTTTTTCATTGATTCTAATGTATCTCCAGGTAATCCAAATATATAATTTCCTCCTACATTTATATCAGCTTCTTTAATTCGATTTACAATTTCTTTTATATCTTCTTTTTCAAAACATCCTTTAAACATTTTTTTTCTTATATCATCACTACCTGATTCAATTCCAATAGCAAGCCAATTAAAACCAGCTTTCTTTAATAATTTTAAATAATCTTCTTTTGTTGTATCTACTCTAGCATATGCCCAAATATTTAATTTATATCTTCTTTTAATAATTTTTTCTAATATTGGAATAAAATGTTCTGGTTTATAAATAAAAAGTTCATCAATTATTTTAAGATTCTTAATATCATATTTATTTACTAATATATCTATCTGATTAATTACCCATTCAGCATTCCAATTTCTATAATAATGTTTTCCAAAAGGAGCATTTATACAACAAAATGAGCAATTAAAAGGACATCCAAGACTAGTAGATATTGCAGCATAGCTATTTCTAGAATTAAAATCATGAAAACAATGCCAATTATGTGCTTTATACTTTCTCATTGGTAACAAATCCCACGCTACTTCAGAAAGTTCTTTGTTTAAATCTTTAACGTTGTCTTGTCTTAGATTTCCAAAAATTTGATTATCCTTTTTATACCAAAGACCTTTAATATTAGATAATTCTTTTCCTTGAATTAATTCAAGTATAGTATAAAATCCTTCTCCTTCACAAACAAAATCACATTCTACTTCAGTTAAAGTTCTTTTAGGAAGAGCAGAAGGATGAAGTCCAGTTAGTATTATCTTTCTTTCAGGATTTTTTTTCTTTATTTTTTTGCATAACAATTCTACACCTACCATTAAAGATGTTGATGCAGATGGATTTTGTCCATACACAACAATATTAACAAATTTTGGATTAATTTCTTCTATTTTTTTTGCTGTTTCTTCTATATCTAAATTTTCAGCATTAGCATCTAAAATATTTACAGAAAAACCTTTTTTTCTAATAAAACCTGCAATTAAAGCCGCAAAAAAAGGAGGTTCTATAGCAGAGTAATCTTTAGACAATTCTTGATAAATTCTTTTTTTTATTCCTCCAACGTTTACAAATAATATATCCATTTTATTTAAATTATCATAATAATTAATCTTTTTATAATATAATATAATATAATAAAGAAAGATATCATACTCTTTTTAATTTTATCTATTATCTAAGATATATTTAATATATCCAACTTATTTTAAAATAAAATTTTATTAATATTTTTAATATTCAAATCTTTAGTAAGAAATTCGAAGATTTTTTAGAGAATAAATATTTTTATATTTATAATTATTAGTTTATTCTATTATTAATATATCATTAATAATTAGTTAAATTCAACTAACTATAATTTTAAATTAATGATAATTTATAATTCTAAATAAATTTAAAAGATGATTAAAAGATGGTGATTTGGTGATAAAATTATAAATCTATATAATTTTCAACGCTATTAGAATTTGTTGAAAATAATCCATAGATTATAATATAAATGCAAGATGATAAAAAGAAATTATTATTCTATTACAAATTTTTATATACATAGGAAATATACGTAAATAAAATAACTTAACACAATAAAAATGAATTTAGTTAATAGTTCATAATATTTTTTTGATTATAATAATATTAAAAAAGTTAAAAAAAGATTAAGTGATTATCCAATCAATACTAGATTCAAATATTATATCGCATGTGGAACAAACCGGCATGTTAAAATCAAAATTTAATTGTTTTTGTTTACTATCTTTAAATTTTTGAGAGTTTCTTATTTTTTTAATATCTTGTTTTAAAACATTTCCAAATATAACTCTGGATTCATAATCTCTGCAACATAAAGTTACATTTCCTTCAACATCTATTGTAATATTCGTCCAAAAATAAATGCAAGGCCATCTTTTATTATATTTAAAAGGAGTTTTATAAATAATATTTGTAATTCCTCCAGCCCAGTTATTAGGAGCATAGGCTCTTACTGAATTAGCATAAGGGCTCCAAAATTTTATGAATTTTTCTATATCTTCTTTGTTTTCATCTAGTATCATCAACGAAATATTTGTTAGAATCTTATTTTCTTTTTTTAAATTATTTTTAAGAAAATATAACACGTTATTTTGAGTATTCTCATAATCTAAACCCATTATTTTCTTATAATTTTTTTTAGTTCCATTTATAGAAAAAGTTATTCTATCAACTTTTAGTTTTAATAGTTCATCAGTGATATTTTTACTCATAAGACTTCCATTAGTAAAAATATCAATTTTTATCAAAGGATATCTTTTATTTACATACTTTATTTTTTTTATTAATCCAGGATCAATAAAAGGTTCTCCAAATCCGTTTAAATTTAATCTTTTTATTTTATAAGATTTTAAAACATTATCAATTATTCTTTCAAAATCTTCTTGTTTCATAATTTTTTGTTTTCTTTTCATAAAAATATGAGGACACATTATACACTTAGCATTGCATATGTTTGTATTTTCTATTTGAAGAATTAAAGGTTTGATTTTTTTTGACTTTTTTCTAACTTGTTTATTGTAATAATAACAATAAATAGGACTGTTTACCAAATTTTTAAAAAATGTTTGTGTTAAAAGAAATTTTTTTATTGCTCTATTTAAACCTGTTATTTTTCTATAATATTTTGCTTCTTTAATAATATATTTTATATTCATATGAAACAAAATTACTTAAAATCTATAAATATTTTTTAATAAATCCTTACATATTTTTTTTATTTTTATTTATTTCTGTAAATAGCTATAACTATTGCATTAGCATTATTATAAGGATAATTATATCTTACATTTTTTACTTCATTGATATTAACTTGTTTCCATTTATTTTTTCTACTAATCCTTTTCATGAAATATATTTCATCAAAATCAATTTTTTTATTAAAGATTAGTTTATCCATATACTTATTATAACCTAGAGGCATAGTTGCAACAAATATACCATTTTTTTTTAAGATTTGTTTTATATTTTTAATAGCTGATATTATTTTTTCCGGATTATTTTCATCATCAAACCCAATATGTTCTAATGTGGATATACTAAGAATTAAATCGTATTTTTTTTTAGGTTTAAAATCAACGATATCTAAATTTAATACTCTTTTGTCTCCTTTTTCAAATTTATCAACAACATCCCAATTAATCTCTATATAATGTTGAAGAACAGCACCAACTTCGAGTATTCTTTTAGCTTTTACTTTTTTTATAAGCTCTAAAATTATAGGAATTTCAATTGTTCTTTCATTCATCCAAGATAAATTATATGCATTTATTAAATAAGGAATTTTTTTATTATTAAATATAAAATATTCTTTTTGTTTTTTTAATAATTTTTTTGTTATTCTATTTGCATTCTTTTGTAGATATTTATGATAGAAGAATCTAAAAGTTTTAATAAAAAAATAAATAAAACCTTCATTTTTTATATCTCTAAAACTTTTAGAAAATATGTTTGATTTTAATCTTCCATAAGTCATATTAAAGTGTAAACAAGTTTATATATAAATATTTTTAAGTATAAAAAATTACATAAATTTATGAAAAAACCTAAGGTATGTTTTGTTACAACTTTTTTTTATCCTGTTATTGGAGGAGTAGAAAATCACATTTTTTACTTATCAAAAGAATTAATAAAAAAAGGTTATGATGTAGAGGTTTATACAAGTGACTTAAATAGAGATATCAGAATAAATAAAAAAATAGACGAGATAGATAAAATTAAAATATTTCGTTTTAAATCTCTTTTAAAAGTAAGTTTCGGAGAAATAATTTTTCCAGGAATTTTCAAAGCTATAAAAAATTCTGATGCAGATATATTTCACGTTCATGGATTTAGACATAATTATAATCTTTTGTTCTTATTTACAAAAAAACCTCTATTAATAACTCCTCATTTTCCAATTTATAGAGGTCAAAGAAATATAATAATTCAACTAGTCGCAGATTTAATAGATATTTTTTTGGGAAGATATATCTTTAAAAAATATAATAAAATTTGTGTTGTCACAGAAATTGAAAAGGATTGGATAAAAAGTTTTAGTGTATCTGAAGATAAAATAATTTTAACACCTAATGCTATTCCAGATAATTATTTTAGAAGATACAATGGAAAAAGATTTAGAAAAAAATATAATTTAGATAATAGAATAGTAATTCTGACAATGTCAAGAATACATAAATCTAAGGGAATAGATCAGATTATTAAAGTTGCAAAATACTTTCCAGAAGCAAAATTTGTTATAATGGGAAAAGATGGAGGAGAAAAAGATAATCTTATAAAATTGTCAAAAAGTTTACAACTAAACAACGTAATTTTTGCTGGAGAAGTTTCTGAAAAAGAAAAACTTGAAGCTTACGCAGGTTCTGATATATTTTGTTCACCAAGCCATTTTGAAGGTTTTTGTATCTCTATTTTAGAAGCAATGTCACAAGGTTGTGCTGTTATAACTTCTAATAAAGGTGGAATGCCTTGGGTTGTTGGAAAATACGGACTTATTTTTAAAGATAATGACTTAGAAGATTTAAAAGAAAAACTAAAAATATTAATTAGTAATAAAAAAATTCTTTTAAAATATAAAAGTTTGAGTAAGGTAAGGGTAAAAAAATTTAGATGGAATAAAGTTGCAGATACACTTGACAAAGAATATAAAAAATTAATAAATAATCAAAAATTTATATAATTCTTCAGATAATTGAAATTAAATAGGTTATTCTAATTGAATTTAAATATGACATTTAATACTTTTTTAAACTAATTTTCTCTATTAATAAATAAACTAATAAATATTATTCATACTAAATATTTTTAAACATATTAAAATCACTTAGGATATGAAAATTTTAATTGTAAAGACTGGTGCATTAGGAGACGTAGTAAGATGCACATTTTTAGCGCAGGCACTTTATGATAAATATAAAAAAAATAATCCGAAAATTTATTGGCTAACTGAAAAAAATGCTGCTGTTTTTTTTAAAAATAATAATTATGTTGATAAAGTTTTTACATTAGAAAAAAAAGAAAAGTTAAAAAAAATCTTTTTTGATATTATTGTTAATTTAGAGGAAGATGAAGAATTAGTTAAATTTTCAACTTTTTTAAGGCATAAAGAATTTATTGGTTTTATTTATAAAAATAACTTAGTTTCTTATACTCCAAGTGCAAAAGAATGGTATGATATGAGTCTTTTAGGAGAAAAACCTATGAATGATATATTAAAAAGAAAATGTAAAAAATCACATAGGCAACTCATGTCTGAAATAATAGGAGTGAATTATAGAAAGTATGAACCTCATTTAAGATTATCAAATTATCAATTAAAGTTATCAGATAAATTTGCTAAAAAGAATAATATAAAACCCGGAGAAGTTGTTATAGGCCTTATATTAGGAGGAGCAGATAGATGGCCAAAACAACTTCCTGTAAATTTATCTATAAAACTAATTGATAAAATATATAAAAAATTTAAATGTAAAATTATTCTTTTTGGAGGTCCAAATGAAAAAGTAAGAAATAAAGAAATTTTATCAAAAATTAAATCACCTATAATAGATTCAGGAACAGATAATTCAATAGAAGATTTCATTTCAATAATTAATGTTTGCACTCACGTTATATCTACAGATACCTTAGGTCTTCATATTGCTTTAGGATTGAAAAAAAAGACATTATGTTTAATAGGACCAACCCCTCCTTATGAAAAAGATATGTTCGGTCTTGGAAAAAGAATAGTTGCTAAGTCTAAATGTGTCGGATGTTTGAAAAAAAATTGCAAATCCATGGAGAAAATATCTATTTCAGAGATAATTTATGAACTAAATAAATTAATAGCAAAACCTAAATTAGCTATTATAATTACTGCTTTTAGAGAACCTAAAATAAAAAGAGCTATTGATTCTATTTTAAATCAAGAAATTAATTATGATTATGATTTAATATTGTCAGCTCCAGATGATGAAACTCTTTCAGTTTTAGATAGTTATAAGAAATTAAAAAATTTAAAAAAATTTAAGGACCCTGGTAAGGGAAAAAATCTTGCTTTAAATTTATTATTAAAAAAATTATCAAAAGAAGATTACGACATATTAGTTTTAACAGATGGAGATGTTTATTTAAAAAATAATTCAATTAATGAGCTTGTTAAATTATTTGAAAATCCGAGTATAGGTTGTGTTTCAGGAAGACCCTTTCCAGAAGAAGATAGAAATTCTAATTTTGGATATTTTGCAAATTTTCTTTTTGAAGAAGCTCATAAAATGAGAAAAAGATACTTTGAAAATAACAAATTTTTAGAAGCTTCAGGATATCTTTTTGCATTTAGAAATAAAATTATTGATTCTTTTCCTTTGAATACAGCAGAAGATACAATAATTCCTTATTATTTTTATGAAAAAGGATATAGAATAGGTTATAGTGATAATGCTATAGTATATGTAAAAAATGTTAATAATTGGAAAGATTGGATAAATCAAAAAACCAGAACTTCAATATCTCATGAAAATTTGGATAGATATGTAGATACAAAAAAAATTCCAAGACAAAAAACATTTATGAATGAAGCAAAAGGAGCTTTTAATCTAATATTCGTTTATCCGAAAAATTTTCATGAATTCTTTTGGAGTTTAGAACTAATGTTTGCAAGACTATATATGTGGATGAAAGTCTTCTATGATAAAAAAATAAAAGGTAAAGAGCATTCTGATGCTTGGCAAAGAATTGAAAGTACAAAATAATTTTAGAACAAACTTGCATCTAATTATTATATACTTTTGTAATTTAAATTTTTATTATTTATTATTCTTACATAAAATTTTAAAAAGCTTTTATTTTTAATTTTAGATGGAAAAAGTTATTCTTTTAGCATCAGACCATAATGGTTTTGAATTAAAAAAACATCTTTATAATTATTTAAAAGAATTAAATTATAATCCAATAGATTTAGGTCCTTATCATGAAAAGAAAGTAGACTATACTGATTATGCTTATCAACTTGCTAATATAATAAATAATGGAGATGTTAAAAAAGGAATTTTAATATGTGGAACAGGTGTTGGAATGAGTATAGCTGCGAACAGATTTCCAAATGTTAGAGCAGCTCTTGTTCATGATTTAGAAACAGCTCCGAAATGTAGGGAACATAATGATTCTAATGTATTATGTTTAGGTTCATGGCTAACACCTCCAAAAAGAGCTGAGGAGATTTTAAATTCATGGCTTTTTACTAAATTCGGATATGGAAGACATATCCCAAGAGTTGAAAAATTAAAATTTTATCCAACTCAAAGAATTATTTTTACAAATGGAATTTTTGATGTTTTACATTCAGGACATATTGAATTATTGAAATTTGCAAAAAGTTTGGGAGATAAATTAATTGTTGGAATAAATTCAGATCGTGCTACTAAATTATTAAGAGGAGAAAACAGACCTTTGAATAATGAAATTGATAGAAAAAAAATTTTAGAATCTATAGATTACGTAGACCAAGTTATTATTTTTGATGATACTGAGCCAATAAATATAATAAAAGAAATAAAACCAGATGTTGTTGTTAAAGGGGGCGAGTATACAGAAGAAGAAATTAGAGTAAGAGATAAGATTCCAGAAGATATAGAAATAAAAGTTTTTCCATTGGTAAAGGATTATTCTACTACTAATATAATTTCTAAAATCAAAGAGATATAAAAATGTTACAAGAAGAATTTAAGAAAAATCTTTTAGAAAAAATTGAGACGTTTAAGAATAAAAAAATTCTAGTTATTGGAGATTCAATTTTAGATAAATATATCTATGGAACTGCTTTAGGTCTATCTTTAGAAACACCTACTTTAAAAGGAAAAAAAGAAAAAATAGAATATTCTTTTGGAGGCGCAGGTAATGTTGTTGAAAATATTCTTGAATTAGGATCTCAATGCACTTTTATTACTCTTTTAGGAGAAGATTCTGAATCTCTAATTTATAATAATTTTAAGAATGATAATTTAGAGTTAATAAAAATAATTGAAAAAAACAGATTTTGTACTATTAAAGAAAGACATTATATGTCAAAAGGAACAATAACCTACAAAGTTTTGCAATGGGATCAGTTAGATAATAAAGAAATATCAACAGAATCAGTAAATAAAGTTCTTCATCTAGTTAATAAATTAATAAGCTCATTTGATATGGTTTTATTAATCGATTACAGGCACGGAATGATGTCAAAATTTTTAATACACAGTATTATTGAGATTTCAAAACAAAACAAAAAGAAAATAATTGCAAGTTCTCAAGTTTCAGAATCAAAGTCTAATCATTTAGATTATTCAGGATCGGATTTAATTGTAATGAATAAGAAAGAGGCAGAATCGATTGACGAAAATTTTTCAGAAAAAAACATACAATCATTAGCAAATAAATTGAATTCAGATGTGTGTGTGACTTTTGGTAATAAAGGTTCAATATTATATTATAAAGGAAAGTTATACTTTAAATCTTCAATAAAAGTAAATGAAGTAGATTCATGCGGTGCAGGAGATAGTTTTTTAGCAGCATTTTCAGTTTCAGGGTTAGATAGTCCTGAATCATCTTTAGAAATTGCAAATATTTGGGCAGGTCTTTCAGTTTTAGTTCAAGGAGCAAAACCGCCTAAAAAACAAGAACTCATAGATTATATAAATAAAATGTAAAAAATTTATTAAAATAAAAAATATAATAAGTATAATGACATTTGGAAATACTTTTGAAGAAATTGCATCAAGGTTAAATAATCCTAAAAAAATTGAAACAAAGTACGGTTATAAGATAGAAGCAATAAATGAATCTGAATTTTCTTTAACACAATTATTTTTTAATAAAGGATTTAATGGAAATATTAATGTTTTAGGAGGAGTTTTATTCATTGAAAAAGGAAAATTATTAATAGATTCTTTTGAAACAAAAAAACCAATAATCCTCGAGTCTGGAAAATCTGTTCAAATACCTAAAAATTTTTTTTGTCAAATAATTGTAGAGGAAGATACTCTTGCTTATTTATTTTTTTCAAAAGATAATCAAGATTTATTAGATTTATTTCCAAAATCAACTTTTGATGTTTTGGAAAAATATTGGGGAAAAATAGAAAAAATTTATTCAGATAATATCTTTTCAGCAAAAAGAATTTTTATGATATCAGGAAAACAATCCAGCTTAGAATATCATTGTAATAAAAAAGAAGCTTATTTTTTACAATCTGGAAAATTAAAAGTTGGTTTAAGAGTTGGAAGAGCTGAAAACAAATCAATAATTATGAATCCTGGAGATGCTTTTGTTATTCCAAGAGGAACAATGCATATGAGAATATGTCTTGAGAATTGTGTTATAATAGAAATATCTACAAAAGATGATGATAAAGATTCGCATTTAGTAGAAGATGGTCAAATATATGTTCATAAAGAACTATAGATTATAATTTAGTAACATTTAAAAATAAGTTATTTAATAAAAAATTAAAAAACAAAATGCAAAAACGAAGAGTTTTATTTATAGATAGTGCAATTCCAGAAGAAGTTGAACAAGCTTTAAGAGAAGGATTTCAAGGAGTTACAACAAATCCGACTTTAGTTTCAAAAGCACCAAAGGGAGATTCTTCAAAACCTTTTATTGATAGATATATAGATCATATAAAAATACTTTCAGATATTTGTAGAAAGTATATTTGTAATGATGGAAAATTTCCTTCTTTAAGTGTTGAAGTTTTTAGTTTAGAACCATCAGAAATGATTGAACAAGCTAAAATAATAAGAGATAAATTAAAATATCCAGAGCTTGCAATTAAAATTCCAGTTTCTTATAAGGATAAAAATTATTTAGAGGTTATAAGAATTCTTTCTAGACAAGGATTTAAAGTCAATGCAACTTGTGCTTTTTCAGAATCACAATTACAATTAAGTGCTCAAGCAGGAGCAAGATTTGTTTCTTTATTCTATAACAGACTTATTGATTATTTTAACGAGCTTGAAAATTCAGATGGAAAAGGAATGGAAAAATCTCTTGAAATACTTAGTAACACTAGAAAATTTTTAGATAATAATCCAAATTATGAATGCGAGATAATTCTTGGAAGTATAAGAAAAAGTTTTGATGTTACAAATGGTTGGAAATATGGAGCAGATATTGTAACAGCAGGATATAAAATTATTCAAGGTCTAATGAAACATAAAGGAACTGATACATCAGTAGAAGGTTTTGAAAAGGATTTAAAAGAATGGATGAAATAGGTTAAAAAAATTTAAACAAATTCAAATCTAAAGATCATTTTTATAAATCTCAAATTTTTAAAATGCAAAACAAAGTAAAGACAATTGAAGAATTAGAAATTATTTGTAAGGAACTTCACTCCAATGGAAAAAAAATAGTAACTACAAATGGTTGTTTTGATATAATTCATACAGGACATATTTCTTTACTCGAATATTCAAAATCTTTAGGAGATATTCTAATAGTTTTTGTTAATAGCGATAACTCAGTCAAAAGATTAAAAGGTGATAAAAGACCTATATTAAATGAAAAAGATAGAGTTAAGTTATTAGCAGCATTGGAGTCAGTAGACTATATTTGTATTTTTGACGAGGATAAACCTCTTCATTTTTTAGAAAAAATAAAAACAGATTTTCATGTTAAAGGTAAAGAAGTTAAAGGAGAAACAAGAGCTTTTATTTCTAAATGGGGTGGAAAGTATGTACAATTTGGTATTGAAGAAGGAAAATCAACAACAGAAATAATTGAGAGAATATTATCTCTCTATTCAAATAAAGATGAAGCTGAAAAAGAAGAAGAAAATCTAACCTTGTTAGTAGATATAGACGGAACTATTTGTCCTCAAGTTAAAAAAGGGCAAGGATATAATAATTTAGAACCTTTTAAAGATGCAATAGAAACTATTAACAAATTATATGATGAGGGATTTAGAATAATTCTTTATACTTCAAGATTTATGGGTTATAATAAAGGTGATATCTTAAAGATATACAGGGAAAAAGGAAATGTATATATTGAAGATCAATTAAAAAAATGGGGTCTTAAATATCATGAACTATATCTTGGAAAGCCTCAATCAGATATTATTATTGATGATAGGGCGTTATTCTTTGAAAGAGACTGGAAAAAAATATATAAAGAATGTATTAAATTAAAACAAACTATATAAATGATAATTTCATCATTCTCTAAATGGAAAATACCGATAATTTAGAAAATATCAATACACAAGAAAATAAAAAAGAGAATAATACAAAAAAATTTGACGATATTTATAATGAAAAGATTAATAAAAGAATAGAAAAAATAAAGAGTTGGTTAAAGAATCCATATAACCTCTCTTTTTTGATTCTTTTTATAATTATAATAATAATCAGATTTTATTTTTTTATACTTACTTCTAATCAACCTTTGTGGTGGGATGAATCCCAATATATGTCTAAGGCAAAAGATATTGCAGGAATTGTTAAATATGATTTAGGAGGTCCAAGAACACCTTTTTATTCTTATATATTGTCATTATTCTTTATTTTAAATTTAGATTATGAACCTTTTATGAGGTTTGTAGTTTTACTAATTCCTTCTTTATTAGTTATATTACTTATTTATTTATGTATAAAAGAAATGTATTTAGATAGAAAAATAGCAATTATTTCATTAGTAATTGCAGGGCTATTATGGGAACATTTATTTTATAGTAATAGATTTCATACAGAGAACTTTTCTTTAATATTTTTATTTTTAGCAACTCTTGTATTATTCAAAGTTTACATAAAAAGAGAAAAAATTTTATTTATTAAACCAAAATATGCTTTAGTTTGGATAATAGTTTTTTTTATAATATCCGTTCTTTTTAGAGCAGGTACAATAATGGCTTTTCCATCATTGTTTTTATTTATTTTAATTTTAAATAAAGATAAATTATTTTATACAAAAAAAGGAATATTTCTATCTTTTATTTTAGCATTATTACTCATTTTAGCAATTATATATGTTCCAAAAATGCAAATATCTAAACCCTATATTGAATTTTTTTATAAACCTGAAAATCCTATTGCTTGGCATAGTCTATCTGTTTTCAAAGGTTTTTATCAATCATATGTGCCTAATTTTCCTTCTTTTTTACTTTATTTTTTTATAATAGGAATAATAATTTTCTTTTTTGATTTGTTCTTAGGATATGAAAGATTATTGAATATAAAATTAGATGATAAAAATTTAAATTTTAAATCAGATATATTTAACTTTCTTACAATATTTTTTATTTTAATAACCTTTATTTTTTTAATAAGATCTCCAACTATTGAATACAGATGGTTCTTCCCTCTTTTAATAGGAATGTTTTCTTTTACAGCTAATGGAATTATAAGATCTACTGAGTATGTTATGTCTTTAATCGGAATAAAAAATAAAATATTCGTCATTATTATAATAGCAATTATTGTTTTTTTAGGCGCATACGATCAATTTAAACATTCAGAAGCTATAATTAAAATTAAATTAGATTCTTATATCCAGGTAAAAGAAGCAGGATTATGGATAAAGCAAAATTCAAATAAAGATGATTTAATAATTAGTTCTTCGCATCCTCAAACAATTTATTATTCTGAAAGAAATGTTGAGACTTTTTATGTTAATGGTTCTAATGAAAATGAAACAGCTTTTAATGAATATATTAAGTTTAAAAAACCAAAGTTTGTTATAGTTTCAATTTTTGAACCTTCATTTACTCCTCATTGGGCTTATGAATGGGCAAATAAAAATAATCAAAGTGTTAAACCAGTTAGAGCTTATTTTCTTGACCAAAATAAACAACAACTAGCTTTAGTTATATATGAAGTAGATTATAGCAAATTCGGAATAAAAAATTTTAGTTAAATAATCTTATTTATTGAATGTTATTATCAAAAATTTAGAGAAGAATTAAAAATTATATAGTATCATCTTTAGAATTATTTTATAAATTGTTTAACATTATTTTTTTATGATATAATTTAGTGAAATTTTATTTTTTTCTAAAAGTCCATAGTAAAGAGCCAAAAAAACTAAAAGGTATTGATATAATAATTCCTGAAATTATAGAGATATTTGCATTTAAAGTATTCTCTTTTCCTAAAAGGTTTAATATAAACAAGCTTGAAAAAAATCCAATTGTTATAGAAATTAAATATACAGTTAAATATTTTGGAATTTGTTTTTTAATAGGTTCATATTTTGCAGAAAAAGTTATATTTCTATTCATTGAAAAATTATATACCATTGAAATAACAGTTCCAAGTAGAGAGGATAAAACATAACTTATACTTGCATTAAATATTAAAAAATTAGATTTAATTATAAAATTAAAAATTTTAAAAAATATATTAAAAAAAATTAAAGAAATAAAGGCGCTTGTTCCACCTATAAAGCAAAAAGAAATAAATCTATAAAAATTATTTTTTTCTAATAAGTTTTTTATTTTTTTTATCATACAATCTTAAATATAGTGTTCCTGAATATAAATAAAGCAATTAAACAAAGTATTATTTCAAATGAAAGTATAAGATAAACAACGTCTCTTTCATAAACTTTTTTCTTAAATTTACTTAATAAAACTATTGATAAATGAGTTAATCCATAAATTTTTTCATAAGGTTTTTTTAAACTTCCATCTTTTTCAGGAATTCCAAACGATTGTTTTTTTAATTTTCCTCTTAATTTTAAAAAAACTTCAATTATATAAGGAATAAAAATAAATATTGCAATTCTTTCAAAATTTCCAAAAATAGCCATACAAGCTATTAATGCTCCAACAGAATAAGTAAGTATATCTCCAGGAAAAACTTTTGCAGGATACTTATTATATATATAAAAAATTATTAAAGAAGCAACCATACATAATCCTATTATAGCAAGCCAAGATTTTCCTGTTGAATAAGAAATGAAAGATAAAAAACTTAAAATAATTATACCCATTCCAGCTTCAAGTCCATTAAATCCCGCTAACATATTATAAGTAGTAGTAGCTCCAGCAACTCCAATTGGAATTATAATAAAAGGATAAATCCAGCCTAAAGATATTGAACCAAAAAAAGGAATATTTACTGTATGATAACCTGCATTTGTAACTACAAGAGGTATTGATGCTATTAACGCAAGAAATATTCTAAATTTTGCAGACAAACCTCCGTGTTTCCATCCTAATAAATCATCAGTAAGTCCTACAATTGCTAAAATCAATATAACTGTTAATAATGAAAAAATACTTAATGAAACTTCATCGGTTTTTAATACAAAAGTCCTTATTGCAATATAGAATAATACTCCTAAGGTAAAAGCCATAACAACTATAATTCCTCCTGAAGAAGCAACATTTTTAGGATGATTATATTTATTCATATCTTCCCATAAAAGTCCTGTCTGATGAGTTTTTTTTATCCACTTAGGAAGAAATATCCATGTTAAAATTAAACTTATTAATATTGATATAAGCAAAATTATTTCCATAATAATTTATAAAATTAAGACTTTTTAAATCTTGATAAATATTTATAATTATGATTCAAAAGTTTAATTAAACAAGACTCCAATTCAAATATTTGTTAGAGTCTATATCCAAATATTCTTCTCTTATTCTTTCATTTCCTGTATATTCTAATTTCCAAATTTTAATCGGACCATGTAATCCATTAAAATATACAAAATCTGGAAGATTCATTCCCTGAGAATTTAAACTTTTAATTAAAGGAGAAGGTTCAACATGTGCTATTTTAAAATTCGGAAATTTATTAAAAGGATCGTTCATAATATATTTTTGAGCAAGAAATCCTCTTAACAACCTTGGAGAAATAAACATTGCTGCTCCAATTTTGTTCTCACTAACTCTTTGTCCATCACTTTCTAATCTAGGAAATATAAAAGCACAAGCCTCAATTCCACTTTTAAAATCAATCATTTTATCTTCTATATTTAAATATCTCATAGGTATCTTATGAACAACTCTGTTATATTCCATTACTATCATAGGCTGATTAAATCTTTGAGAACCATTTATATTCTCAATTGGTAAAATAATTAACCCAACTCTAGTTCTTCCAGCAGGTAAGATTATTTCTTTATTATTTTCTTTGAAAGTTAAATCTTCATCTAAAGCTATACCAATATCATTTTCGCTAAAATAAAATAAAATAGTTTGATTTTTAGTTTCTTGAGTTTGTTTTTCATTCATAAGAAATATTCCAATCCAAGAATATCTGTCATAATTTATATCACTTCCAATACTAGAAAATGCTCCATATTTTCCAATATCTGAAGAATCTATCAATAAATAACTAACATTGTGATTATATGAAAATTCTAAAGAATCATTTTGATTATCACCTGTTAAAACATATCTTCCTGTTAAATAATTCCAATAAACTATTGCATTACCTCCGTCAGTAACTGTTGCACGTTCACCAATTGCCTGAACCCAGTATCCATAATCCCACCAATGTAAAAAAACAGCATCTTTAGGAGTTTTTTCTCTTACCCATTTCATTGCTTCTTGCCATTGAATATTATAAGGACTTGGAACAAAAGAATATGCTTGTGCTGTTATTGTTTGATAATAACTATAGAATGTAAATACACTTAAAATTATAACTAATATGGTAAAAGAACCAATAATAATCTTTATTGTTTCTTCATTAGATTTTAAAAATCTATATATACCTTCAACAATAAGATATGATAAAAATATTGGAGCTACAGGTCCAAGAACCATTACAAGTCTTATAGCACTTCTTGCAGTAAATAAACATAAAATAAATAGAACAAATAATAATATAATGTTAAAATTTATTTGTTCAAAACTTTTATCTCCTTCTTTTTCATATTTTATATAATAAAAAATAAATCCAAAAATAATAAGTAATGCACCACCAATATAAAGTATTTTGCTTATAATACCCTCTCCATCTAATAAATGAGGGTGAGGTTCATATCTTGAAAATACCAGTCCAAAAAAGAATAAAATATATATTATAGTTAAAATAAGTGCATCTTTCTTTTTTATTTTTTCTGACAAAGTTATAAAAAGCAAAAATACTGAACCTGTAAAAAATAACCAAAACATTATAGGAAATTTAGGTAATTGTTTAATATAAGGTCCGAAATCTGAACCCCATTCAGAATAATAAGGTTGTCTATTTTCTGCAACAGTAATTATCCATCTTCCAGTAAGTGGTTTAAACATCATCTGATATACAGAATTAAACTTATCAATAATAAATGAAGGACCTAAAAAAATTACAGTTATTGTTAATATTAAAATCATAAAAATAATAACTGAAAATACGTTTTTTGGTAATTTATATTTTTGTTTTAATGTATCTGATATTTTTAATTTTGAAAATAAAAAATTAAATACTATAATAAATAAAACCAAAGTAACTAGTCCTGTTACAGAATTAGTTAAAAAAGATAATATAGAATATCTTGTTGTAAAAGTAAATAAAATAGATAAAGAAGTAATTAACCATGAAACATAAATTAAAATTTCCTTGAAATGAACTTTATTTAATAAAAATGCAATAAAATAAGAGACTGATACTGTAACCCAAATATAAGAAGAACCTCCCCATGTTAAAGCCATTAAAGCAGTAGCTATTCCAGATAAAACTCCAAATAAAATATAAAATTTAATAGAACTAAATTTCCACGCTTTTATAATAAAATAAAAAGTCAAAAACATAAAAAAGAAACCTACAGATTCTTTTTCAGGAATTCCTGCTATTGTTCTTGATAAAAATACAGGAATTACTATCATAAAATAAGTGGAAATTAAAGCAATAATATTTGCTTTAGTTTTATTTTTTTCATCCTGATTAGTGATAAATATTTCTCTTACAAATAAAAAAAATGCTATAATAGTTAATAGAAAAAAAATAACAGGCATTAAAACAGCAGCAAGCATAATATTATTATATCCAAAAATAGAGATTATTTTATAAGTAAAAATAATCATATATGTAACCATCTGTAACTCTTTTGTGTTGTCAAATCCTAAGGGAACATTTCTAAACATATCTTTTTTAGGCATTGATCCTTGTTCTATAGTTTCCTTTGCAATTCTTGTAAATAGCCAAGGGTCTAAATCAGGTCCAAGTGTCCAATCATTTTTAGTATAATCCCATAATCCTGGTTGTAAACCTGGAGTATTAGGATTATGGTCTTGCATTGGTAATGTTCTTATGTAAGCTCCTAAAATTAAAGCAATAATTAAAAGAACACTTGTCCATAACCATCTTTTTTTTAGAATAGCCATTAGTTTTTCTTTTCTTTTTTCTATTATATTATCTTCATCCATATTAATTTACTAAAAATTATTTTTATAATTTTTATACTTTTTTATAAAACTTAATAATCTTCATTTATATCATTTAGAAGTTCTTCTGCAGATCTTTCTTTTTCTATTGTTTTTTTACCACAATAAGGACATTCTTCTATTGGATTATTAGTTTTTGGTCTAAAATTGCAATTAGTACAAACATATCCCATTTTGTAGATTTTTAATTAAATATTAAATTAAAAAATTTAAAAACCTTTTAAATCTTACTAATATAAAAAAATATACATTATAAGATATATTTTTTTATTTTTTGTTTACAATTTATATTATAAAACAAAAAAACAAGTAAAATTAATCATCTCTATTTAAAGAAATTAAAGAAATAATGCCGGAGTTATAAATACTTCGATTAGTGCAGCAATAAATAATATAACAACAGCAATTATTACGAGATTTAATGAATCTTGTAAAACAGTCCAAAATTTTTCTGAGTGAACATCATGTTTTATTATAGCAGAACTTATAATTCCTCCTGCAATCGCTCCAAAAAAATAAGCAGCAATTTCAGGAATTCCATGAATCATATATCTTGCAATTCCTATTGGTAGATTTGCAAGATCTGATTTTGAATAAATTCCAATAGCTGAACTAATAACGCTTGCATTCCATGCTAATATAAAAATAGCTCCTGCTCCAAATATAAGTGAAAATACAAGCGTGAATATTAAAACATAAATATTATTTGCAAATATATTTACAATTTTATCAGTTGCAGACATAAAAGCAGTTGTTTTAGTAACATGTTTTATACCATATTCTTGAACACAATTATCATAAGAACTAGGCTTATTTATCATACAATAAGTTTCAATTTGCGCTCTAAAATTTTGATTTCCATCAGTAAATACAATATACCAAATTGAAAATGCTATTACAAATCCCATAAATAAAAACATTAGATATATTAGTGCTTTTGTGTGTTCTTTTATAAGATTTGGAAAACCTTTTACTTGAAAATCTTTTTCTTCTTCTTTTCTAAACGAATAATAAAGAAATGGAATTGTAAACATAACGCAAAAAGTAACAACTAAAATTCCTGAATATTTTGATAAAACAGGATCTTTTGAAAAAATCCATTTAACTAATATTAGAGAAAGTGTTGCATAAAAGGCTCCTATAAAAAACATATAATAAGGTTTTTCTTCTGCTTTTTCAGGATTTATTAGTAATTCAAACATATTTACCTCTTTATATTTCTATGATAACTTTGTGTTTTAAATATCTTTTTATATTAATTTATCTTATAATTTATAATCTAATAACAAAAATGAATAGATTAAGACTATTTAACAAAATTTGTAAGGAAATAGATTCTTTAAAAATTCAGGGAGCAAGTAATATTGCAAAAAAAGCTTTTTTTGCATATAAATTGATACCTAAAAAATCTACTATTAAAAAACTTCTTTTGATAAGACCTACTGAACCAATGTTAAAAAATATTTTTAAAAAATATAAAAATTTATCTTATAAAGATTTAATAAAAAAATTAGAGAAAAATCAAGAAATAATAAATAGAAATGTTTACTCTTTAATAAAGAATAATTATATAATTTTTACTCATTGTCATTCTTCAACCTTGACTAAAGCACTTATTTATTCTAAGAAAAATGGAAAAAATTTTCAAGTTTATAACACAGAAACTAGGCCTCTTTTTCAAGGAAGAAAAACAAGTAAAGAACTAAAAAAAGCAGAAATTCCAGTAACTATGTTTATAGACTCTGCTTTTTTATCTGCAATATTAAAAAATAAAATAGATCTGATACTTTTAGGTGCAGATGCAATAACAAAAGAAGGCATAATTAATAAAATAGGAAGTGGTATGTATGCAGAAATATCAAAATTACATAAAATACCTCTTTATATAGTTTCAGATTCTTTAAAATTTTCTAAAGAAAGGATTAAAATTGAAAATAGAAATCCAAAGGAAATTTGGAATGAAAAAAGTATAAAAATTTATAATCCTGCTTTTGAGTTTATTCCAAAAAAATATATTTCAGGAATAATTTCAGAGTTTGGAATTTTAGACTTTAAAAAATTTATAAAAAAGGCAAATGAAATGTATGACAAAGTTTAATTTAAAGATGTTTATCAATATTTATTATGTATATTTTATTAATATATTGCAATAAAATATTTATGCAAGCTCAAATTATTAATCTTTTTCTTTTGATTTTTCTATTTCATTTAAAATTTTTTCAGCTTCTTTTTCTAAATCTTCAAGTCTTTTAGAAATTTGATTTCTTGTTATCCTTAATTTTTCTAATTGCTCAGATATCAAATTATTTATTTCAGAAAAAGATTTTTTAACAAATTTTTTATTTCCAACATCCACTATAAAGTATTTTTCTTTAATTTCTACAGGAATGAAAACTTTTTTTCCTAAATTAGCTAAAATTTCTTTTACATCTTCTTTTTGAATTTCATTTATGCTCTCTTTAACACTAATTATTTCAGAAATATTTTGTTCTATTATTTGAATTTGTTGATTTAGTTGTTGAGCTTCTTGTTCAATAATTTGAAAATTTATTATCTGTTCTTGGTTCATGCATATTATTATAATCAAAGGTTTTTAAATTATTCTCTAGTGTTTTATTAATTCATAATAATTATTATTCATTTATAATAATATTTATAAATTTTTATTTAGAATAATTAATTAAAAAAGATGTTAAACTGGTTAGAAAAAAAATAATAAATTTTCATGGATATTAACTATCTTGATAGCTATATTTATATTTTATGTTTCTTCAAGAACATTTGAAGATGTAAAAACAGGATATTTATTAACTTCTTATATTTATCATCTTTTAATCTATTTAATCTTTTCATTTTTTTTGATGGTATCAATAATAAAAGGTGATAAAAATAAAAAATATTTTATTTTTTTTAGCAATATTAATAGCTATTTTATATGGAATTTCAGAAGAGATTCACAGTTTTCGTTTTTAACAGATCTTGTAATATACAGGATATTTTATTAAATTCTATAGGAGTAATGTTTGCAGCAATAATATATACCTTTAGAATTAAAAATAGAAAGTAAATATTAGACTTTTTATTATACAACATCAAAAACTTTTCTAAATATTGCAGAGAAAATCATTGCTCCTATTATATAATATAAAACCCACCACTTTCCAAATACAGGATTAAGTATGTCTCCAAACCATCTAAATAAAAGAACAATAGGTATTGAGGAATATATCATAGGCATCAAAGTTAGATTAAATGTTTTTGGTATAAACTCCAATTGTTTTTTTTGAATTTCCAATAGTTTTTCAGGATGATTTTTATATTTTTTCATTTCTTCATTTAAAATTTGTTGTTCTTTTTTTAATTCTCTTAATTGTTTTTGGTCAGAAAGATATTTTTGAGCAAGTGTTAATGTTAAAGATGTTAATCCAACTATAAATATAAATCCAATATAAATATTCCAATCAAGTAATTTTCCAAGAGTAGGATTAAGAATAGCTTCAACGTTATTTTTTATTAAAGGAATTTCATTCCAATTATAAGCAATATAAAAAGATATAATCATTACTAAAAACAATATCCAAATTTCTTTTTTCATATTAATATATTAAAATTTTTATTTTAATTTTATTTAGATATAATATTTTTAATTTTTTAAATTATTCTAAATAAATATTTCTTATTTATACACCCATCATTTTTTTAATTGCAGGATTCATATCCATCGCGTGTTGTTGCGATATATTTTGATAAAATTGATAAACAATCATTATTCCTAGAAGAAGGGAAGTTCCAGCAACAATTGCTCCCAATGTATCTGCAAGAGCAGATAATAATCCTATAGCAAGACCTCCCATTATAGTTAAAGGCATAACATATCTTCCTAATATAGCTTCTAGTATTCTTTTATCTTTTCTAAATCCAGGAATTTGAAGTCCTGATTTTAAGATGTTTTCAGCTTGATTACTTGCATCCATTCCAGATGTTTTTACCCAAAATATTGAGAATAATGCTGCAAAAAACATAAAAAATATTATATGTCCTATTGTTTGACCAAGAATTTTTAATCCAAAACTACCTTGAATTAGATGAATTATAATACCTATATGATCACTAGATATCCAGTATAAAAAACCACATCCAGAACTATCGCAAACAGCATGTCCTTGTTTGAAATTTCCTAAAAAAGTTGGACCTCCTAATTTATTTTGTAGTAAAATTCCAAATAATTGAAGATTAGCTACAAGAGCTGCTGTTAAAATTACTGGAATAACAGAAGCGTAAAAAAATTGTAAAGGCCATTTTAAAGAATATCCTCTTAATCTATCATAACTTAATGGTATTTCAATTTTTAATGATTGTGCCCATACTACAATTAAAAATAATATTACTGTTGATAATATTCCAACAAGTGCTATTAATAATCCTTGAGAATCTCCTAAAATTAAAGATTGTAAAAATGAAAAAACTCTTCCAGGACAAGATACGTTTTTAAATCCAATAAGACATATTCCTCCTTGAGAGTCTATGAAGCCAAAGGCCCTTGTAAATAACTGTTGTCCAACTCCTGCTGCTATAAATAAAGAAACTCCTGAACCAAATCCCCATTTATTAGAAATTTCATCTAAAAAAACTATAGCAAGACCTCCTAAAATTAGTTGAAATATAACTATTGCAGTATATCCAGGTATTGCTTGAAGTCCGCCCATTAATACATATATCACAGCTTCAAATACTATAAAGAAGAACACTAATAATTTTTGTAAACCTTGAAAAAATCTTTTACCTTCATCTGTTGAAACATCAATATCTAATATTTTGCTTCCAACTAAAAGTTGTAAAATTATAGAAGCCATAACAATAGGACCGATACCTAAAGATATTATAGATCCAAAATCAGTTCCCATTATAATAGCTAAATTCTCAAATTGCTCTAAAGCATTTTTACCAAGTCCATAAAGAGAGATATTAGCCATCACAAAAAAAGAAATTAATACTATGATAGTCCACTTTAATTTAACATTAAAACTAAGTCTTTTTTCAACAGGAGGTATTACCTCTGGAAGATTTTTTAAAATATCTCTAAATTCCATATTTATATTTGTAATTATATATTTATGAATAATTAATCTTTATTTGTTTTTACTTTTTCTTTAAATAAAATTGCCTCTCCACCTGCATTAATAATTGCATTTTTAGCACTTTTTGAAAAAGATTTTGCTATAATTTTGACTTTCTTTGTTAATTTTCCATCACCTAATATTTTATAATCTTCAAGTATTAAAGTTCCATCCTTAGAAAACTTCTTTACTAAAGATTCAAAATTGTTTTCAATATCTTTTATATTAATAACATAATTTTTTTTCTTAAAAGTACTTCTTGAAGTTATTCCTTGTTTTCCAAAATATTTATTTCCATAAAGTTTTATGACAAGAGTCTTTTTATGATCTGCTCTCTTTCCTGTTCCAGACATACCTTTTCCACCTTTGTGTCCGCTAGATTTATGCTTTTTTCTAGCACCATGGTAAGTTGTAGTTCCTCGCTTCTTCTTTGATTTCTTAGTTTTTTTAATTTTCATTACCATCTTATAACATTCTTTCAATTAAATTATTTATATCTTTATGATTATCTCCTAACACTCCTTTGGGATATTGTAATTTGCTTTTAATTCCTTTTCTTGGTGGATGTAATCTAAAAAAAGGTTTAAATCCAAGATCCTTTAATTTTTTTCCAGAAATTATTTCATCAGCAATTTTTTCAGAATCAAACTTTTGATTATCAAGTTTTTGAGCCCTGAATTTTATCAATTTTACTAATGTTTCTTTTTCTATTTCTCCAAAAGCAACGAAATGTTTAACAGTATTTATCATTCCAACTAAATTTTTATTTTTTGAATTAACTAATATACAGGAATATTTTTTTCTTAATCTTAGTCTATATAATGTTTCTTTAATTTTAGGTTTAACTTTGACTTCTCCTTTTATCCTAATAACAGCTAAAATTGAATTTTCATTATTTTTTTCATTTTTAGTTTCAACTTTTTTTGCTTTTTCTTTATCTATTATTTCTTTAATCTTTGTTTTTCTTTTTTCTTCCATTTTTATATTTATGTTTAAGTTTATTTAATGATATTATTCCAGTTATTTTTTTAATTTTTTATAATAAATCAATAGACTCTTCAGGAAAACCGAGTTTTTTTAATGCTTTTTTTGCATTTTTTTCATGATCTCCTTGAAGTTCTATTGTGTTATCTCGAACAGTTCCTCCACAAGCAAGTTCTTGCTTTAAACCTCTTGCAATTGTTTTCAAGTCAACTCCTTGAAAGCCGCTTATTAAAGTTACAAGCTTTCCAAATTTTTTCTTTTCAGTTCTAACTTGTATCTTTTGTTCTGTTTTTATAATGTCTTCACAAACACAAGCTTGCAAAGGCAATCCACATTTCGGACATATATCCATGTTTTATTCTTTGACAGAATTTTTTACATTTTTAATATTTTTCTGAGAATTTTTGTTCCTTAAAAAATTTTCAGAAGCTTTTTTATTTATTCTGTCAAATGTTAATAATCTAGCAATTGTTTTCTTTATTTCTTTTGTTTTTAATTTTCCACCTTTTGATGCAGCAATTTTTTCTTTTATTAGTTCCATTTTTAATTCCATAATTTTTTCTTTAATCTCTGTTTCAGACATCTTTGCAATTTCTTTGTTTTTTAATATAGCCATTTTACTATTGTTAAAATTTTTTATTTTTTATTTTTATTTATTTCTTTATTTTTATAAATTTCCTGATTATTTTTTTCTTTTGTTTTAGCATTATAATTTTTTATTTTAGATATTATATTATCATCTATATTTATTCTATCAATTAGTTTAGCATCAGGTTTCATTATAGATACTTTGATTCCTATCATTCCTGTTTTAGTAAGTGCAGTTGAAAAAGCTCTGTCAACTTCTTTTGTTGAATCTCCAGATTTTTTTAGATACCCTTCAGAAAACCTCCAAGATTTTGCTCTTTCAGAAGGAAGTTTTCCTGAAATTCTTATTTCACATCCTAATGCTCCGGCGTTCATTATTTCTTGAAGTTTTTTATATGCAATAACTTTAAATTTCAAATTTCCCATCTTTTCAAGAGAAAGTGCAATTTCATCTGCAACAATTTGAGAATCAAATAAAGGGTTTTCTATTTCTTTAATTTCTATATGAGGATTTTCAAGTTTAAATTTTGTCTTTAAAAAATTAGTTAATTCTTCTATCTTTTCTCCTTTTCTTCCTATAACAAGACCTGGCGTGCTTGTAGACACTACAATTTTTTCTCCAACAGGAGTATATTCTATATCTAATTTACTGATTTTTCCTTTTCCTAATACTCTTTTGATATATTCCTTTATTCCAAATTCTTCTTTTTTGAGTTTAATAAATTTTCTTTCTTCCATATTATCTATTCTTAGTCTTTGATAAAATTTCTAGTTTATTTTTCATTTTGATATTTTTTTCTTTTATTACTTTTATTATATTCATTTTGAATATTTTCTTTTTGAGTAGTTTTTTTCAATGCATCAATAATTGCACTTGCATAATTTATAGTTGTTCTTTTTTGTCCGTCGCTTACACTGTAGACATCTTTTATTCCGGCTAATTTTAATATTTTTTTTCCTTCATTTCCAATAACAAGTCCTGTTCCTTGAGGGGCAGGTAATAATTTTATTCTTACACTTCCGCATTTTCCTTCAACTATAAATGGAACTGTATGAGGTTCTCCACAATTACAATCAAAGCTAGAACAACCTCTGTTAATTTTGAATATGTTGAGTTTAGCTTTTCTTATAGCTTTTTCTCTAGCAGGTAATGTTTCTTTAGCTCTTCCATATCCTATTCCTACATAGCCGTCACAGTTTCCTACTACACACATACAAGAGAATGTAGGTATATTTCCTTCAGCAGTTTTTCTTTGTGTCTGTCTCCAAGCTCTTCTTTTTCCACCCCCAAACTTTCCCTTAGACTGTCCAATATTTAATATTTCAGATTTAAGGTTTAAAAGAAAATCTATTATTTGTGGTTCAAGTACTTTGCTTTTTAAAACTTCATCAATATCTCTTATTTTTCCATCTTTAACTAGTTTTCCTAACTTAGTTTTTGGTATCCATTTATCAATATTTTCATTTTTTTGTTGTATTAATTTTTCTTCTTTTATATTTTCCAATTCTTTTTTATCCTTTTTTATTCTTTCTGATAAATTTGATATCTTTTGTTTTTTTTGAACCATTTTATTTTATATTATTTTTAACTTTTTCAAATATTTCTGATAGTCCTATAGATTTACCTTCAATTCTGTCTTTTGAAGGCATAATTTTTTCATTAAAATTAATCTTTATTCCAGAATCAAAAGCACCTTTTACAGCAGCATATATTCTAGAACCCTTTGTGCTAGGTATTAATCCGGTATCTAATATAACTATTTTTTTAAAATCTTTCGCAATTTTTCCTAATAAAAATCCTGATAAATATGCAGCAGGAAGCGATTTTAAACTACCTTTTTTTTCTTTTGGCCATCCGTATTTCAATAATTCTTTTGAGCAAACATGAAATAAGACTTTATCAAGAGCATTTTTACTTTCAATAATTTGAATATTAATATATTTGTTTGTTTTTCTTATGACTAATCTTGGAGATTTACTTTTAAGTAAAATTAATCTTTTTCTATAGTTAGTTTTATTTTTTATTCTTCTAATTTTACTTATTTTCATTTTTTCTTCTTGTTTTTAACATGTTTACTAGAATGAAATAATTTTTTACTACTTTTTGTATCTTTAAAATTTTTCTTTTCAAAACTTTTGGGTGAAGAATTCTTGATAGTAGATAGGAATTCTTTTAAATTACTTAAACTTTTGAAAGTTTTTGTTTTTATTTTTTTTCTTATTTCCCAATATAACTCTCTATCAATAACTCCTTTTTGCTTTAATCCTTTAATGTATCTTCTAAGCTTTCTAGTTAGTTTAACATAATTTTGTTTTCTTTTTTTTATTTTCATTTTAATTTTTCCAGGACCTCTTTTCCTTTTCCTTTTCCTTTTCTCAATCTTTTTCCTACCTTTTACAGGTTTTATTTTTATTAGACCTTCTTGATTTAATGCTATTATATCTTGCTTGGTTATAGCGTCTTTTATTTCAGATAATCTTTCAGGATCAAAATAAATTCTATTTTTTCCAACTCCTAATGTTTTTGCTGCCAAAATTTTTTTTGTTTTCAAATTCATTTTTTCTCCTCCACTTCTGTTTTAACATTATTTTCAACTTTTTTTACAACTTCTTCGATAGATTTTTCTTTTTCATCTTGTTTTATATTTTGTTCTTCCTTTTTCTTTTCTTTTTCCTTTACTTTTTTGTCTTTTTCTGTTTTTTTAGCTTCTCGTTGTTCTTTTTTCTTCTTCTTTTCTTCTTCAATTTTTTCTAAAAATTTTTTTGGATTTAAATTTAAAATTTTTATATTATTCTTGAGCGAATATTCAGCTATCATTATTTTTTTCTTTTTTCCTAATTTAGCAAGAATAGCTATTTCATCTTTTTTTAAATTTTTTAAATCATCAATAGAGTTTATTATCTTTGGTAAAAACCCTTTTATCAAATTTCTAGTTCTTTTATTGCTTCTATAACCAATACTAACGTTTGTTAAATGACCTTTCATTTTAAGTCTAATTTTATTATTACCTCCTTTTGCTTTTCTGTATTTTTGTTTTTTCTTTCTTCTTAAACCGAGTTTTGAATATTGAAAGTATCCTGTTCTCAAAAATTTTGGTTTTTTCTTCTTTTCCATTTTATTCTAAAAAATTCCTCCCGGGTTTTTCAATAATGTAAATTCCGTCTTGAAAAACTCTTCGATCTTTGAATCTAACTTTGGTTGCCTTTTCTATATTTGCTGCAGATTGGCCAGCAGATTCTATATCTATAGAAGATAATTCAATAATATCTTTGTTTATTTTAATATCAACATTCGGATATACTTTAGCAACTCTCGGAGTTTTCTCACCTAAAAAATTTTTAATTAATATTCTATTGTTAATCTTGTCATGCTCTATGGTTATTGGAAAATGCACATTTGCAACTTGAAGTTTATATTTAAAAGGCTCAGAAAATCCTTTAATTATATTTTTAATATGACTTACATCAGAAAGTATCATTTTCCATTCTTTTTTTCTTGATTTTTTTGTTGTTAATATTATTTTATTATTTTCTATTTTTGCTTTTACAATAGAATTTAATTTTCTTTTAATTTCATTATTATTTTTTGAAAAAATGATTGTTTGTCCATTTAAAGATACATCTATTCCATTAGGTATTTCTATAATTTCATTTATTCCTGAATCTTCTTTTTTTTCTTTATTTTTATTATGTTTCATTTTAAATTTTTTTTAATAAATATAAGCTATTAAGCATCCTCCTAATTTTTTTTCTTGAGCTTCTTCTCCTTTCATAAGTCCTTGATTTGTCGATACAATTATAAATCCAAAATTTCTTGCAGGAAGAAATCTTCTAGTATAATAATCTATTTTTTTAACAGAAACAGTAAATCTTGGCTTAATTGCTTTAATTTCATTTAAATTTTTAATTTTTACGATAAGATCATTTCCGTTAATTTCATAATCAAGATATCCAGAATCTTTTGCAATGTCTAGAATATTTCTAAGTAATTTTGAATGCTTTCTAATTAAGACAGTTTCTTTTTTTGCTCTTTTAGCATTCATTATTTCATTCAATGCATCTGAAACAATATCTTGTGACATTTTTTTTGTTAAGAATATTTTTTAAATCCTAAATTTTCTGCAATTTCTCTAAAACAATGTCTGCAGAGATTTAATCCATATTTATTTATCATAGCTCCAAACCTACCGCATCTTTCACACTTTTTCTTAGCTATTCCGCATGTTCTTTCTTTTGGTTTATTATGCTTTATGAACTTTTGTTTAATAACGGTTTTTTTTATAAATTGTTTTAATTGTTTTCTCCAATCAGATGCAGTCATTTTTCAACCTCCACTTTTAAATTTTTTGATAAATAAGATACTATTTCTTCAGGGTTTACATCTTGTCTTTTTGGATATTTCCCCCTTTTTATTTTTTTATATTTTACTCTTTTTCCTTTTCTTGCAAAAACTAAATCAACTTCAAATCCAAGAATACCTATATCTCTATTATATTCTAATCCAGGAACTTCTATATATTCTTTAATCCCAAATGAAACATGATTTTTACATATTTGTTTTTGTTTTATTTTATTGTCAATTGCAGCAAAAAATCTTTTTAATAACGAGATAACTTCTTCTTTATTTCTTATTGTTACTTTGCATCCTGATTTTTTTCCAGGAGAAATTCCAAAAGTAGGTATCCTTTTTTTAGCTTTTGTGATATATACTTTTCTTTTTGTTGTCATTTCAAGTAACTTTATCGATTTTTCAAGCTTATTTTCAATTCCTCCCGCATGTATAATCATTTTTTCTATTTCAACTTCTCGCATTTTATTTTCTTTCATATTATTCAGTTACAATTATGCTTTTTACCCATACATTTATTTTTTCATCATCAGTAGAAATTTTTGCAATTTCTTTTCCACCTCTTTTAACTATTTCATTAATTTTTCCAGTTTTTCCAGCATGTTTTCCATCAAATATAAAAGCTTTTCTTCCTTTTTCTAATGGAATAATTTTCACCATTTTATTTGAAGCAAGATCATATAAAATAGAGTCACCAATTTTTACTTTTTCTTCGGTTAATACATTTCTTCCTTGCATTAAATTTATTTGCAGTTTGTTTCCAGGAAGAACTTTTTTATTAATAACTTTGTAAATTTTCATATGAGCTTCTTTTCCAGATATTTCTTGAAATTCCATTTTTTTATTTTTTGATAAAATTGCAATATAATTTTTTTTCATAAAAGGGAGGGTTAATATGTCAAATAAAGATATAGGGTAATTTGTATCTTTAACAACTTTATAATTTATCATAATTTGTTTTTCATTCAGTAATTTCTTTAGTTCTTTTTTATTTTTAACAAATTTTAAAATATCCCTCATTAATATAACTAAAGGTATTGAACTATATTTGTTATGTCTAGGTACTGCTACGTATTTTGTTCCTTTTTTAGGAATTGGCCAAAATTTAGGTATAGTTTTTCTTTTTATATGCATTTTTTATTTTTCCCCTCCTTTAAACGATTTTTCCGATTTATCCTTATTTTTTTGTTTAATTATGCTTTCATTCTTTCTAGTTTTCTTTTCAACTTTTTTTTCTTCTTTTGAATTCGATTTTCTATTTAATGCATTTATTCTTTTTTTATCATCTAAATATAATTCTTGAATTTGTAAATTTGAAGGGTCAAACCATACCTTTACTTTAGTTCCATCTTTTTTTGATTTGTAAATATTCTCGATTAATACTTTCATTTTTTTTAAATTCACCTCAGATATTTTTCCAGTTTTGTTTTTATACTCTCCTCTCATAATTTTTACGAAATCACCTTTTCTTATAGGAAAATTTCTTTTCCCATATTTTTTTCTAAGTTCTTTAGAGAAGTTTACAGACATCATTTTACGCTTTATATGTATCGGAGCATTATATCTATATTTTCTTTGTTTTCTAGGTTTTTTACTTCCAATCCAAAATTTTGAAAATTTTTTTTTCATTTTTTAATAATAATTACAAAGTATATTTTGCTATTTTAGCTAAAAAAGGCCATCTTTCAGCAGCCTCTCTTGCAATAGGTCCTTTAATTTGAGTACCTTTAGGGTTACCTTTTTCATCTTTTAATAATGCAACAGCATTATCTTGAAATGCAACTCTTTCTCCAGTTTTTCTTCTATAAGGTTTTTTTTGTCTTATTATAACTGCATCAAAGACTATTCCTTTCATTTTAGGATCACCCTTTTTAACAGAAACTTTTACCCAGTCGCCAACCTTTGCATATTGTTGTCTTCCTCTTTTAGTTTTTCCACCTATAACTCCAGTAATCTTTACAATTCTTGCTCCAGAATTATCACTAGCTAAAACATAGCTTCCAATATTTAATCCGTTTGTTAATTTTGCAGCAACACCTTTCATTTTTCATTACCTCGGTTATTTAAATTTTCTTCTTTTGACTGTATTTTATTTGTAACCACAAAATGAATTATTTTTGAAATAGGTCTTGTTTCCATTATTTCAATATAATCCCCAATCTCAATATCTTTACTAATACAATCAGGAAGTCTTGCGTGAAGTTTAGTCCTTCTTTTAGAATATCTTTCATATTTTTTAACAAAAACAGTTCTGTCAAACATAATTACAACTCTTTTTGGAAATTTTTTTATTACAGTTCCAAAAAATTTTCTTCCTCTAAGACTTATTCTTCCGTGTTTAGGACAACATTTATCATTACACTCAATTTTTATCAAATTATCTTTTTCATTTTTCTTTTCTTTTATTTTATTTTGTTTTTCAGTTTCTTTCATTTTAAATCTGTTTATTTATAGGTATTAATTTTAATGTAACATGAGTTCTTTTAAATCTTCCTCGACCAAACCTTTTATAAGGTCTTGATGCTTTATTTGCCATTGCAAATATCTTTAGTTTTTCAATTTCAAGGTCATTAGCTATAGCATTTGCTTTTAAGCTTTTTAGTAATCTTATGTAAATTTTTGCACCTTTAATAGGATATCTTCCAGACATCATTCCTTTTCTATGAGGTATTTCTCCTTTCATAGGAATTGCTTTTTTATATTTCGTTACAAGATCAAGTAAATCTAAAGCAACATCAATATTTTTTCCTCTTATAAAATTACATATTGCAACTGCATGCTTTCTGCCAATCGGAAGATCTCTTCCATTAACTATAGCTTCTGTTTTTTTTGTTTTTTTGTCATCTTTCTTTTCTTTATTTTTTTCTTTTTTATCATATTCTTCTTTTTTATTTTCCAGAGATTTAGAGATAATTTTTTTTTCTTTTTTTTCATTTTCAGTTTCAACTAGATTTATTTCGTTTCTTTCTTCTGTTTTTTTAAATGTTTTTTTCGGTCTTACCATTTTTGTCTTATTTACTTAACACTTTGCGAAGCACTTGATTTAGTTGCTCCTATACCTGCAGCTCCATGTTTAACTCTAGCTCTTGTTGGAGCAAACTCTCCTAATCTATGGCCAATCATTTCGTTTGTAATTTCAACTGGAATAAAATCCTTTCCATTATGAACATGTATTTTCATTCCTATCATTTTAGGAACTATAACCATATCTCTATAATGAGTTCTTATTGATTTTCCTTTTTGTAATTCTTTATTACATCTCAAAATAAATTTATGTACAGCATCATATTGTCTTAATAAAGTTCTTTTTTCATTTGATTTTAATAATTTTGCAAATTCTCTTATGTCAAGTTCTTTTAGTTCTTTGATAGTTTTACCTCTATATGTAAATTCTTTTTTCTTTAGCACATCTTGATTTTCTTCTTGTTTTGACATTTTTATTTCACTCTCCCAGTTCTTTTAGGTTTTATATGTCCTACTTTTGCTCCAGGCGGAGCGTTTCTTTTTGCAATTTTTGATTTAATTCTTTTTCCTCTTCCACTTCCAAAAGGATGATCAATTATATTCATTTTTACTGCCGAAGTTCTATGCCATTTTCTTCCGATTGATTTCATCATATGATACTTTTTTCCAGCTTTAATAATAGGTTTTAATTTTCTTCCATCACCTGCTACAACACCTATTATTGCACGGCAGTTTTCATTCAATATAATTTTTCTTCTTTTAATCAAAAGTTCAATACCTTTTTTATCTCGATTCATTACAAGACCTGATGAACCTGCAGATCTTAGAAATTTTCCTCCACTTCCAGGATATTTTTCTACATTGAAAACTTTTGTTCCAGCAGGAATATCTTTTAATTTTAATATATTTCCATTATTAACTTTTCCGTTTATTTCAATTTCCTGTCCTTCATAAATTCCATTAGCTGCAGGAACATAGAATATTTCGCTGCCTGCTTTAATTTTAGCAAGAGGAGCGGTATGAGCAAGAGAGTTTATGAGCTTTATTATAACAGCTTTTCCGCTAAATTCTAAATTCGGATAGCTTATTTTATATATATATGCCTTTTTTCTTAATTTAAATGCAGGACCTGCATGTCCTCTTGCTTGAGAGATTATAGTCTTTCCCATTTTATATCATTCCAAGCTTTGTTGCAATATCAATCGCAGGATTATTCTTATTTAATTTTATATAAGCTATTTTTTTATTTTTATGTATCAAAGTATTTACTGAATCAATTTTTACTTTAAAAATTTCTTCAAATTCTTTTTTAATTTCTTCCTTTCTTTTTCTTCTGTCAACTTCTACAGTTATAGTATTGTTAAGTTCTATTAATCTGACTGCTTTTTCAGTTGTTATTGGCTTAATCATTTTCTTTTTCTCCTATTAATTTTTTTTCTAGTTCTTTAATAGCTTTCTCAGTAAATATACATAATCTAGCACCATTAGAAGCAAGATCAGTTACAGTTAACTGTCCTACCTTGACAACGTCTAATCTAGAAATTTTTATTTTTTCATCATTAGAAATTATTAAAAGTGCTCCAGCATTTCTTTTTTTTCTTCTGCCCCTAAATTTTCCCTTTCCAGCTCTTTGGGTCTTTTCTTGTATAGCAACATTATATATCTCTCCTAAGATTTTTTTTATGGAGCTAATAAATTCTTTAGTTTTTAATGATAAAATTTTATTTTCAACTATTATAGGTAATTTTATATCGATTTTTTTATTCCTTAAAGAAAAATATTTCTTTATTATTTCTTCTTTTGAAACAATATATGTTAAAGCAGATAATAATGCTTTTTTATATTCTTTTTTATTAATCTTCTTCTTTTTATATATCCCTTTTGGAGGATGTGCTCTTCTTCCTCCTCTTGTGTTAGGAACAATAGCGCCTATCCAAGAAAATTGCGTTCCTCTTCTCCACATAGTTTTCTTTGGAATTCTTGACATCCCTCTTCCTCTATCAGATTTCCAAGAGTGTCTTTTATGACGAACTTTTCCAGATGCTGATCTATTCATTCCTGCATATAATTTGGGTTTATATGGTTGTTTAGTTTTTTCAGCTTCAATTATCTTGAATATTAAATCTTCTCTTATAGGTTCTGAGAATAACTTGGTTGTTACTTCTCTTATCTTTTTACCTTCTATATCTAAAATTTGAATTTTCATTTACCTTAACTCCAAAAATTCATAAGATTTTTTATTTGTTCTTTTAGAGGGTCTTAAAGCATTTGTTATTAAGAGCTGTCTCATGGGTTTACCCTGAACACTTCCCGAGATAATAAGATAATCTGTTTTTATAACTCCGTAATGTTTAAATCCAGATTTAGGATTTATATTTTTTTCATTAATATTTTCTACAGAGATTATTTTACTATTATAAACTACTCTTGTGAAAAATCCCATTTGTCCTGCTCTTGGTTGAGTAAAATCAACTCTTGCAGGATGCCAAGGACCTCCACTTCCAAGAGTTCTTTGTCCTTTTTCAGATTTATGTCCTTTTAGTGTTAACCCAAATCTTTTAATTGTACCTTGAGTACCTTTTCCAATTGTAACACCTCTTACGTCAACTAAACCATCTTTAAAAACATCTTTAATAGTAATTTCCTTTGTTAAATTTTTTTTAATAAATTCTAATTTTTGTTCTTTATTTCCTGATAATCCAATTTCATGAATATCTGGAACAGTTTTCACTACTGTTCTTTTAACTTGAGAGTAAACTATTACTCTTATATCATCATAATCTTCATCTTTAAAATCATCTATTTTTTTCTTGATGGATTTTGGAAGTTTAATTTTTCTTTTTAATTCCTTATCAAGATTAGAATTCAAGACTTCGCCTATAACTTTTTTATTTTTATAAAAACGAACTGATAAAATCTTAATAGAAGGGCATTCAATAATTGTTACAGGAATAATTATTCTTTTACCTTTAGTCATAGAATGTGCTGTATTGTCTTTTACATAAGCTGACATCATTCCTACTTTGTATCCTATAAAACCTAGAAGGTTAACATCTTTTCTTTTAATAATATCCCAATTAACTCTTGGAAGATATCTTTTTGCTCTTACCCTAGGGTAAAATTGAAGACTTCCATGCCTTGTTGTTCCGTGTCTTGTCATTTTAGATTTTCTTTATCAAAGGGTTAATAAATTTTATTTTTAAATTGATTTTTTTATACTTGTTTATTTGTAAATACTATATTTATTAGCTTTCTCAGAAAAAGTTTACTTGCATTAAATTAAAGCAAGTTGTTTCTGAGCCTGCTAAGCACCACTCAACCTCCTATTTGAGTCGCTTAACTGCTATCAAAAACTTGATTAACAGTTTAAATGGTTTATATTTATAACTTATAATGATAATCAAGATTAGAACAGTTTATAAAACTTACGGCAGTTAAAATTATTAAAAATTAATTAAAATTTAGAAAAATATATTTTTATTCATAAATATTTTTAAATTTAATTTTTTAATGATTTCTATGAATATGATAAACAATATCTCTTTAGAGACATTTCCTATAATACAAAGATTTCCAAAAAAATTAAATGAATTAGAATTTTACAAAATAGCTTATCCTTATATGTATCTTTCTAGAAAAATGGAAGAGAAAATAACAGAATTATATAGAAAAGGTTATGTTAAAGGTACTGTAACTCAAGGTATTGGAAATGAAGCAGTTGCTGTTGGAATTTCTATTCCTTTTCGTCCAGGATACGATCCTATATCTATTTTACATAGAGACTTTGCAAGTCATTTAGTTTTAGGTTCAAGTCCTTTTGAAGTTTTTAATCAATATATAGCAAATCAAGAAAGTCCAACTTATGCAAGAGAAGGAAACGTTCATTGGGCAAAAGCAAGTGAATATAGACTTCCAATGATAAGTCATTTAGGAAATATGCTTTCAGTTGTTGTTGGAGCAACATGGCAGCAAAGAAGAAATGGTTTTGATAGTTATGGTCTTGGAGTTGTTGGTGATGGAGGTACAAGTAAAGGAGAATTTCATGAATCAATAAATTTAGCATGTGTTCATCAAGTTCCTGTTTTATTTATTATAGAAAATAACTTTTATTCTTTCTCAACTCCTGTAGAATATCAATATACAGTTAAGAATCTTTCAGAAAGAGCACTTGGTTATAATATAAAAGGTTTAACAATAGATGGTACTAATCCTTGGCTTGTTTATTCAACAGTTTTTGATTTTTTAGAAGAAATGAAAAATAGTCCATCTCCAAAAATTTTAGAATGCGAAACTTTGAGGTTCGGAGGTCATGCTGTTTACGATAGTGGAGATTATCTTACTGAATATTATAAGCAAAAATGTAATGATAAAGATCCTATCAAATTTTCAAGAAGAAGACTCATGGATTTAGGTATAGATGAAAATGAAATATCAGATTTAGAAAATAAATTGGAATTTGAAATATCTCAAGTTTTAAACAAATCATTAAGAGTTCCAAGACCTAACCCAAAAGAACATTCTTGGACGGTTTATGCAATTTCCAATGTGAAAGAAGTCAAACCTTTTCAAGCAAAAAATATTAAAAATGGAGATGCTGTAAATAAAGCTCTTGATTATATTTTAGAAAATAACGACCAAGCAGTTTTGATTGGTCTTGATATTGGAATTTATGGTTCTGCTTTTAAAACTTGTAAAAAGTTGTATGATAAATATGGTGGAAGGAAAAGAATTATCGATATGCCCTTAAGTGAATCAGGATATACAGGTTTTGCTTTAGGAGCAAGTCAAACAGGAGCAAGACCTATTGTTGAATATCAATTTGCAGATTTTTCAACAGAAGCAACAACTCAAATGGCATTAAATTCAGCAACTTGGTTTTTCAGAACTGGAAAGTCAGCTCCTATTTTGTTTAGACTTCCATGCGGAGGAGGTATATCGCTCGGAGCTTTTCATTCAGGAGAATACGAGGGTTTTTGGTCGAGATTTCCTGGACTTAAGATATTATATCCTGCTACAGCTCAAGAAACTTTTGAAGCATTAGTTGCAGGTTTTTATGATGAAAATCCCTGTATAGTATTTGAAAATAAAAGTACTTATTGGAATAAATCAAGTGATATAATTTTTAATGGAAAATTAGAAGAAATATGGAGACCAAGGAATCATTTAAAAGGAAAAGATATAACTATTGTTGCAATAGGAGCAATGCTTTATGAATCTTTAGCAGCACAAACAAAAACTAATTATAGTTTAGATATATGGAATCCTTTTGTAATTAAACCATTAGATTCTTATAATATATTAGACCCTATTATAGAATCAGTAAAAAATACAGGAAGACTTCTAGTTGTTCAAGAAAGTCAAAAATCATCAGGAATTGGAAACGATATTATATCTCTTATTTCTCAAAAAGAAATCAATATATATAAAACTAAACCAAGACTTCTTGCATCTCTAGATGTTCCAGTTCCTTTTGCACCTGAATTAGAAAAATATTATAGACCTGATACAGAAAAAATTTTAGAAGTAATAGATGAAATGATGAAAGAATAATAAAAGTAATATTAAAATCATAAAACATTTATTATTCTTGAAGTGTTTTTAAAGCAATATAATTAATTTTAATTAAATTAGAATAAATTACTAAAATTAATTTTTAAATAAAAATTATATCTTTATTGTAGAAATATATAGTAAAACTTAAAGATTTCAAAAAGTATCCTTTTCTTTTTGTTTATTAATAATTTATGAAGAAATTTCAAATTTTTTTATGCACAGAATTCTTTTTCTTTTTTTATTTTTTTACCATCAACATCTAGAAATCTTATAACTTTTCCTTTTCTTAAAGCCATTTCTCTGATTTTAGAAAAATCTTTTTCATTCTTTAATTCTGGAGGAATTATAATATCACTGATTATGAAATCATGTCTGACTTCAACTTTTTTGAAATCTTTAACTTCAATATCAAATAACATATTTTCAACAATACTTTTGTCATTAGTCTTTATTTTTATAAAATCAATTTTAAGATTTTCATCATCATCTTTTGGACTTGAACTAATTCCTTTAGCTGATTTAGGAGATTTATCCTTAATTTTTAATTCATCAGAACCAACATTTAAAGATAAACCAAAAAAAGCTTTATCTATTTTATCACATAGTTCAATTAATTCTTTTCCGCTCATTTCTCTATTTAAATAATACTTTTTAACACCCATTGCAATTTTCTTTTCACTATACTTGAAAATGCCTTCAAGATCAAGTGTAGAAACTAATGCTCCTGTAACTAAAGTTTTGTTATCTCCTAATTTTTCAGCAAAACTCCTTACAAATTCTCGCGCGTATTCATATGTCGAATCAATTATATAATTTCCAGATGAATTTTTTATTCTAAACATAGCTCTTTTTTGAAATTCTCCACGAGAAAACTTTTGAAATTGTACATGAACATAATCGTCAATTTTTCCTTCAAAAATTTTTTTAATAAAATTATCCATATTTTATTTATAAAAAATTCAATTTATAAATCTTGCTTTTTGATAAAGATATAATAATATTTTTTATTTTAAGAAAAAGATAATTTATCTTTTTAAATTCTTTAATTCTTGATAACCTTAATAATATTATTTATTATTTAGATTACAATTAATTAAGGCGAATGAATTTTTAGTATAATTATTTTTTATTTTTTTATAACGACGAAACAACAAATTTATAAAGAGTTCATATATAATAATAGCATGATAGAAAAGGAACATTTTAAAGACTTAATAACTTACACTTTAATCATTTCTTTAGTTATATTAGCTGTTATAATAATAAAGCCTATTATTCTTGCAATTATTTATGGTTTACTTTTAGCATATATTTGCTACCCTATATTTAAATTTATAAGGAAATTTTTAAAAAATGAATTAATTTCTGCTTTCATTGTTTGTTTTATTCTATTTACTATTATAGCTTTGATTATCACTTTAATTATAGGAACTCTATTAGATCAGCTAATAAACTTTTATTTTTTATTAAAAAGTGAAAATTTAAGTTCAACTTTATCAAAAATTGTTTCTTTTTTTCCATTACCTCCTGAAGTATCCACGCCTTTTATAGATAATATTAGATCTTCAATATCAAATTTATTATTTAATTTATTGAATAATTTTAATAAATTTTTGTTAGACATACCTTCTCTTGCATTAAAATTTTTGGTTTTTTTATTTGTATTTTTTTTCGCATTAAAAGATGGAGAAAAAGCAATAGATTATTTAAAATCAATATCTCCATTTAAAAAAGATGTTGAAGAAAGATTTTTAAAGAGATTTAAAAACATAACAAATTCAGTTTTGTTAGGTCAGATACTTGTAGGTGTAGTGCAAGGTTTAACAGCAGGTATAGGATATTTTGTTTTTGGAATTGATAATGCGTTATTATTTACGATAATAACTATTCTCGTTAGTATTATACCTCTTATAGGTCCTTGGCTAGTCTGGGTTCCTATTAATGTTTTTTTATTTGCTTCTGGAAAAATAGAAATTGCTATAGGCTTTTTAATCTATAATTTATTCTTAACAAGCTTGATAGATAATTTAATAAGACCTTTTATAGTTTCAAAAAGAACGGATTTAAATATAGCAGTAATTGTGATAGGAATGGTTGGAGGAATTTTTGTTTTCGGTATAGCAGGTTTAGTAATTGGTCCTTTAGTATTAGCATATGTTCTTTTGATGTTAGAAATCTATAAAAAAAGAAATAGTAATGAAAATAAAGAATCTTCAGAATAAATTTTAAAAAGAGTTTTAGAAGATGAAATTGAAAATTAAAAGATTATTTATAATAACTGGAAAACCTGTTTGTATGATTCATGAAAAAACAGCAAAAAATTTAAGTCTTCATGTTGGAGATAGAGTTTTAATTAAAAAGAATTCTAAAGAGAAAATAATATCAACTATAGATATAGTAAAAGGTTTGATAAAACCAGGAGAAATAGGAATTTCAGAAGAAATATTTAAAATACTGGGATTAAAAAACAAAGATGCTGTAAGTGTAGAATTATCAGAAAGACCAAGGAGTATTGAATTGATAAAGAAAAAACTTTCTGGAGAAAAGCTATCTAAAGATGAAATAAATGAAATAGTTCAAAACATATCTAACAATTCTTTAACAGAAGTTGAAGTTGCTTTTTTTGTTTCAGCAGTTTATACACATGAACTTTCTATTGAAGAAACCTTATGGCTTACAGAAGCAATGGTTAATTCTGGAAATAGACTTAATCTGTTAGGAAAAGTAGTAGATAAACATTGTATAGGAGGTGTAGCTGGAAATAGAACAACTCCTATTATTGTATCTATTTGCGCAGAGAAAGGACTAATAATGCCAAAGACTTCATCAAGGGCAATCACTTCTGCTGCAGGAACAGCAGATACTATCGAAACAATTGCAAAAGTTGATTTTTCTATAGATGAAATAAAAAAAATAATTAAAAAAACAAATGCATGTTTTGTTTGGGGTGGTACTCTTGGTTTAGCTCCTGTTGACGATAAGATTATAAAAATTGAAAAAATAGCTAATATAGATTCTTATTCTCAACTTTTAGCAAGTATTCTTTCAAAAAAAATTTCAGTAGGAAGTAAATATCTTTTGATTGACATACCTTTTGGAAATTCAGCAAAAGTTAATAAAAGACAAGCAAAAAAATTAAAAAAGAGTTTTATAAAATTAGCAAGAAAATTTAAAATATCAATAGATGTAGAACTTACAGATGGAAGTGAACCTATTGGAAATGGAGTAGGTCCTGCACTTGAAATAAAAGATGTAATAAAAGTTTTAAGAAGAGAACCTACTGCACCAAAAGATTTAGAAGAAAAAAGTATTTACTTAGCAGGAAAGCTTTTAGAACTATCAGAAGTTGCTAAAAAAGGAGAAGGGATAAAAATAGCAAGAGAAATTCTAGATTCAGGAAAAGCTTTTAAAAAATTTCAGGACATAATAAATGCTCAAAATGGTAAAATAAATATTATAAAAAAGGCAGAATATTTATATCCAATAAAATCAAACAAAAAATTAAAAATATTACATATAGACAATAAGTTTATAAATAGTTTAGCAAGAAAAGCGGGATGTCCAGAAGATAAATTTGCAGGAGTTTATCTTGATAAAAAAAGAGGAGATACAGTTGAAAAAAACGAAGTTTACCTAACTATTCATTCAGAGTCAAAAGAAAAATTAAAAAATGCAATAAATTTTTATGAAAAAAATTACAAAAATAATATATTATTTGATAGAACTTAGTTAGAATCAATCTAGGTATTAATCTATTATTTATTAATTTTAAAAATTCTTTTATTAAAAGTGTTATTAATATTAATAATTTTTTAAATAGTTATGATTATATATTAATTTAAATTAATAGATTTAATGAAAAAGCGTTTATTATTTATTTGCACTGAAAATATCCATAGAAGTCCTACAGCAGAATCTTTATTTAAGAAAAGTAAAAAATATGAAGCAAAATCAGCAGGAATTTCAATATTTTCAGAAAAAATGATAAATGAAGAGGCTTTGAAATGGGCTGATATAATTTTTGTTATGGAAGATTTTCATAAAAAAATTATTGCTGAATATTTTCCAGACATAAAAGATAAAATTATAGTTCTAAATATCCCTGATATTTATGTAAGAAATGATCCAAAACTAATAGGTATTCTAATTAAAAGATTAAAAGAAAATAAAATAGAAGTATAAATTTTATATAATCAAAAATATTTTAATTTTAATTTTAATTTAATTATTTCTCTTAATAGTAGAGTCTTTCTTAGATTATATTTATGAGTAAAAATTTTAGTTTTTTATTTTTAGTTATTTATTATTTTATATAGCATTTTTTCCTTTATTTTTCCCTCTTTAATTGATACAAAAAGAATCATCAATCGCAATTTATTTAAAAACATTTTATTTATCTTTAAAATGGTAGAAGGGGTGCTTGTAACAATAAGTCTAGTTCTAGGAATAGCAGCATTAATAACTTTAATTGCAAAGTTAATTAGACAACCACCAATTATAGCATATATAATAGCAGGAATATTAGCAGGTCCTATTTTTTTAAATATAATAGGAAAAGAGACATCAGGTTTGATGCAGATTTTTTCACATATAGGAGTTGCATTTTTGCTTTTTATAGTGGGTTTAAATTTAGATTTAAAAGTTTTAAAAGAAGTTGGATGGGTCTCTATATTTGTAGGCGGGATTCAAATTACACTAACTGCTTTGTTAGGTTTTTTTATATCAGTTTATTTAGGTTTTAATTCAATAACTGCAATTTATTTAGGAATTGTTTTAGCTTTTTCTTCCACAGTAGTTGTTGTAAAAATTTTGTCAGACAAAAAAGAAATAGATACTCTTTATGGAAGAATTACTTTAGGTATATTAATAGTCCAAGATTTTGTAGCTGCAATAGTTTTAATGATAATACCTCTAATATCTAGTTCACATGGAAATATTACAGGGATTTTTTTACAATTCGGTTCTATATTATTACTTATTGTGATGATATTTTTCTTCGCACATTTTTTTCTAAATAAAATATTAAATTATATAGCAGTAAGTCATGAAACTTTATTTTTATTTGGAACATCTTGGGCTTTAATACTAGCAACGATATTTTTTAATTTAGGTTTTTCTTTAGAAATTGGAGCACTTGTTGCTGGAATGTCTATTGCTTCTAGCAAGTATCATTTAGAACTTGGAGGTAAAATAAGACCTCTTAGAGATTTTTTTATTGTATTATTTTTTGTTTTTTTTGGTAGTCAGTTAATAGGACAATTAAATTGGAAAATGATTAAGTTGTCTATATTATTCTCGATTTTTATAATGTTAATAAAGCCTTTAATAGTTATGTTTGTGTTAAGATTTTTCGGATATAAAAAGAAAATAAATTTTTTTACAGGATTGTCTATAGCACAAATTAGTGAATTTTCTTTGATCGTTGTTTTATTAGGCTATTCATTGAATCATATAACTCAAGAGATAATAAGTTTAATTGTGTTAATAGCTTTAATAACTATTGGTTTCTCTAGTTATGCATTATATTACTCAAGTTCATTATTTAATCGATTAGGAAAAATATTAAATATATTTGAAACAAAAAAAATAAGAAAAGATAATTTTGAAAAAAAAGAAACTTATGATATAATCCTATTTGGATATCATAGAATTGGATATAAACTTTTAAACTCTTTAAAAAAGTTAAAATCTTCTTGTCTTGTAATAGACTTTAATCCAAGGGTTATATATTCGTTAAGCAAACAAGGAATTCCAACAATTTATGGAGATGCAGGAAATAAAGAATTTTTAAAAGAAGTTCCTTTAAATAAAGCTAAAGTTGTTATTTCAACAATTCCAGATTTAGAGACTAATTTAATAATAAAAGAGAGATTAAATGAAATAAATAACAGCGCTGCATTCATTGCAACAGCAGAACAGCCGTTAAGAGCTCTTGATCTTTATAAAAATGGAGTTGATTATGTGATTTTGCCACATCATCTTGGAGGAGATTTTGCAGCAAACATGATTAGAAAATTTCATACAGATAAATCAAAATATAAAGAAGCAGGAAAAATCCATAAAAGAGAACTTGAAGAGGTTAAAAGAAATTCTTCTTTTTTCTCTTAAAATAATTTATTATTAAAAATGTTAATTAATTATAAAAAACTTTTTTAACTTAGCTTATCTATCTTGTCTATGGTAGTAGATAGATCAAAAGATTATCTTCAACAATTAGCAGATTATATTAAAAAAAATCTTGCAAAAGGATATACGCTTGATGCGTTAAGATTTTCATTATTAAGTCAAGGTTATTCAAGACTCTCTGTTGATAATGCTATAAAGATTGCAAATGAACAACTTGCTGCAGAAGTTCCAAAGATTAAAGAAAAACCACAAATAACTTATAAAATAGTATCAAATGATAAAACTTATATTTATGAAAAAAAACACGGTTTTTTAAAAAAAATATTGAGTTTTATAAGAATGAATAGTCAGGATAAATAAAATAATTGATTTTACTCCAGTCTATATTTAATAGAGGTTTATAAAATTTGATAATTAGATAGTATTAGTTTGAACATTAAATTTGATAAAATATTCTTTAATTTTGATGGTTTAAATAAATTGAAGTATTATTAATTAAAATTAGACTAAAATAAATTAACAATATTAAAATATTTTAAATTAATTGATTTCTTAATTTTAATTTATATACTTAGATATTAATAGGGAAATTAATTTTATTAATTAACAAGATACTCAAAAATATTGTTTTTTAATACAAAAATTTAAATATAAACTATCATATTAATTAATTGAAAAATTGAAAAAAAGATGGTGAGAAAAATCTTGTATATAATTGCATTTTTATCTGTAATATTATTTATAAGTTTGAATGTTATTTCTTCTCTAAATTGGATACAATTTGGTTATAACTCAAACAATTCTAGGTTTTCTACAGAAGAAATTAATTTAACTATTGAAATTAAATGGAACTATTCAACAGAAAATGCAATATTTTCTTCACCAGCAGTTGTTAATAATATATTATATATAGGTTCAACTGACAACAAAACTTATGCATTAAATGCAACTAATGGCTCTTTAATTTGGAACTATTCAACAGAAAATGCAATATTTTCTTCACCAGCAGTTGTTAATAATATATTATATATAGGTTCAACTGACAACAAAACTTATGCATTAAATGCAACTAATGGCTCTTTAATTTGGAACT
>JAVYLW010000001.1:174441-192634 GCA_038740375.1 Candidatus Pacearchaeota archaeon
ACAGTACAAATAATTTAATAAACTTTTCTTCACCAGCAATAGGAAATAATATTGTTTATATAGGTTCAACAGATGGTAATATCTATGCATTAAATGCAACTAATGGCTCTTTAATTTGGAACTATTCAACTCAGGGAGCTATTGAATCATCTCCATCTTTATCATATTCAATTTTATTTATTTCATCAACTGACAACAAAACTTATGCATTAAATGCAACTAATGGCTCTTTAATTTGGAACTATTCATCTTTTAATAAAATTAAATCTTCTATTTCATTTTCTAATTCTATGATTTATTTTGGTTCAGATGATAATAAGATTTATGCCTTTGGAAATGACACGACAAAACCTACAATTACTCTAATATCTCCTGAATCAGATACTTCAACAACTTCGTTATTAATTAATTTTCAATTTATTGTAATTGACAATTCTAATATCGCGAATTGTTCACTTTATTTAAATGGAACTGAAAACTCTACAACAACAATTACTTCAGTTTCCGTTTCAAATATAAATACAATATCAAAAACTCTTGAAAGAGGATATTATGGATGGAAAGTAAACTGCACTGATGTAGCTAACAATATAGGAACCTCTGGAAATCCTATATATTTAAATATAACAACAAGTTCATCTTCTTCATCTTCTTCATCTTCAAGTTCTTTATCAAATTCAAGTTTTTGGACAAATTCTATTATTATTACTGAAAATCAACTCTTGTCAAACTATACTAAAGAAGTATCTAAAAAAACAAAATTGCAGTTTAAATTATTTAATTCTACAACCTATTATTATATAGGCGTTATAGACCTGACAACAGAAACTGCAACTATAAATGTTTCAACTGGTCAAAGATTCATACTTAACATTGGAGAGGATCAAAAATTTAATTTTAACAATGATAACTATTACGACATTTTAGTAAAAATAAACTCAATTAAAAATAATAAAGTTAATCTTTCAATAATTAAAATAAATGAGCCTATTTCTGTAATAATTCCTTCTGCAAATCAAACTGAAATTTCACAAATAAACTCTTCAAATATATCTAAAACTAATATTACTGATTCTAAATTTTTAAATGAGAAAACAAAGAAAACATTAAAAATAACAGGAATCTTAATTATGATTTCAATTATATCAACAATTGTTTTAATTTATTTTTTTATTCATTTTAAAAAAATAAAGACAAAAAAAATACAAAAGAGCGTTAAAGTTTTTGATTTTTAAAAAAGAAAGCTTTAAAGTTAACGGCACCTATCTGAATTCTGGCAGTAAGAAAACTTCTTTGTCGGACTTCACTTTTCTCGATCGCATTGAACTCTTACTTCGTTGGAGTCTTATTAACAGTGATCTAAAGGAAACCTCTTTGAACTTAGGTTTCGAAAATTTTTTTTCATCTCTCAAAATTCTTGCAACTCTGGAAAAATTCGGGTTATCTCATTTTTTGAAGTTTCGGATTTTGGAGGAGAAAAAATTTCATTTAAGCCTGATGTTAGGCGTAATTCAGAATTAGGGCTAAACAAATAGAATCTAAAAAGAAATATTTATAAATACATTATTTTTAATATATATTAATAATATATTCATTTTAAAAAAGATGGTTAAAAAAAATATATTTTTTATTTCAATGATTATAATTTTAATATTAATTATGTTATATTTTGTTTTAGCAATACATGATGTTAAAACTTCTGCTGGAACAATAACTCAGGAAATTAATGAAGATACTTCTACTTTGATAAATATAAGCATAAATAATACAGATTTATCTGATGAACAAAACATATCTGAAGTCCATGTTCTTTTATTTGAAAATTTTGTTTTTGTTGAAGATTCAAATGGAACAGATGCAACCGGTACATTTTTTAGTAATAATTCTTCGATAGGGGTAATATCCTGGGTTAATTCTACTGCTAAAAATTTAATAGATCCAAGTCAGACAAAATACTTTTGGTTTAATGTAACCTCCTATACACCTGGCGTTTATAATATTACTGTTATGACTAAAAACTCTTCAGGAAACTATTTTTCAAACATAACTATTACAGTAAATGATATAACTCCTCCAATAATAAATATAGTTTATCCATCAAATAATACAATTTATAATGTGAATGTTTCAAATATATTATTCATATCCACAGATAACGTATTATTATCAAGATGCTGGTATTCTAATTCATCAGGATTATGGAATTCTTCAAGTGTTCCTGCAGGAGAAAATTTTACAAATGTTATTTCAGAAGAAGGATGGAATAATTTTACAGTTTATTGTAATGATTCTGCAGGAAATATAAATTCAAGTCAAGTTTTTTTTATAAAAGATACAGTTCCTCCTTCTGTTACAATAAACTATCCGAATGCATTTCAAAATATAAGTTCGAGGGTTATAACCATAAATATAACTGCTACTGATACTACTACTTTGATTAATTTTACAAATATTACTATATTTAATTATTCCTTATCACTTATAAATTCAACAGTAGATGATTCAGAAGGTAATTTTGTTGTGACATTATCAGTTTCAGAAGATGGGTTTTATATGATAAGAGTAACCTCTTACGATAATGCAAATAATGTTTATAATACTAGTGTTAATTTAACTCTAGATATAACTCCGCCAAACTTAATAAATGTAGTTTATCCTTTAAATGAAAATATTTATTATAATATTTCAAATATAAATATTACAGCGTCAGATAACGTATTATTATCAAGATGCTGGTATTCCAATTCATCAGGATTATGGAATTCTTCAAGTGTTCCTGCAGGAGAAAATTTTACAAATGTTATTACAAAAGAAGGATGGAATAATTTTACAGTTTATTGTAATGATTCTGCAGGAAATATGAATTATTCAAGTTTTTTTATAAACATAGACCAGACACCACCTATTATAAATATTTTAAGCCCTAAAAATGGTTCTATTTTTTATGTGAATGAATCAATACCTATTTATTTTCAATCTAGTGAGACTGGAACAGTGCTATATAAATATGTAAATACTACAAATATTAGTCACATAGTTGGAAATTTAACTTTTAACATTAGTAATAGACCTTTTTTGAATTATTCTACTACAGGACTTTTTAATATTACTATTTTTGCAAACGATTCTGTTAATAATTTAAGAAATTCTATTGTTTATTTTAGAGTAATTGAAAAACCACAAGAAACATTTATAATTAACGATACAGTTTATAACATAACTTCAAATGTGTCAAATTTAGTTGTTCCTTTTAATTCTTCATTACAACAAATTATCTTAACAAATGCTTCAAAAAGAGTTTCTCTTGATTTATCAAGATTTAAGGAAGGTAGCATGGTGAAGATTTATTCTAATTCTAGTAACTTTACTTTAAATACATCAGATAATGTTTATAATAGGACAATTATTGTTGTGCTTCCTACTAATGTTAATATAACCGGAGATTCAAATTGGAATGGAACAATAAATCTTCCAAAAATAAATACAAGTACTTCTAATTTTATAGCACCTTCTTCAGGAACTCCTGAAATGATAATTGATGTAGGCACTGATGATGAGTTAAATGAATTAAATTTCTCTTCACCTGTGAAAATGGTAATTGAAGGAATGGGTGGAAAAAGAGCAGCGTGGACAAGAGGAAATCTTACTTTAGTTGATATTACAACTATCTGTTACAATGAAACTTATCCAAATATAACTTCAGGAGAATGTTATACTAATTCAACAAATGGATTAGACTTAATAATTTGGACTTATCATTTTACAACTTTTGCAGCATATACTCTTCCATCAACAGAAACTAGCGTATCATACAGTAGTGGTGGAGGAGGTGGAGGTGGTTCAGTTTCAACTACTTATACAATAAAAGATTCTGATCTTATTTTAGGTTACACAAGAGATCTTGCAAAAGGAGATAAAGTTAAATTTAATATCGAAGGAAAAAATCAAACAATTACTATATCTTCAGTTTCATCATCAGAAGTTAAATTTGATTTATCAGGAGTTGGTGGAAAAACTATAACCTTAGGAAAAGAAGATAAAATAGATACAAATAACGATGGAAAATATGATTTAAGTATTAAATACTTAACTTATGTAAACGCTTCAAGAAGAGCTAAAATGACATTTAAAAAGATAAACGAAATTATTCAAAAAACTGAAAATATTCCATCAGAAACATCTTCAGTTTCATCATCAGAAGAAAATAAAGAACCATCTCCATCAGAGAGTGTATCTACACCAGAAACTTCTATTAAAGAACCTTATTCAAAAATAAAATCTTTTTCAAATATTATTGAAATTTTAATTATATTATTTTCTATCATAACAATAGTTTTTCTTTTATATATTACTTATAGAAAACATAAGAAAAAGAAACATAGAGAATTTTTAGCTAGTTTACCAACTTATTGATAGAAATTTAATTTATTAATACGATTTTATTAAATTATATTTTTTATATAGACTCCCCTTTCTTAAATTTAAAATTTTTTCTCTTTTTATTAAATTTTAGATAAATTATAAAAATATAATAAAACTTATAGCACGTATAAATAATTTATTTAATTCACTTTAATAATTATTTAAAAAATTAACTTCTTTATAACAATCTTTTTTTGATTGTTCTATTTCATTAAAACAAGGATATTTTTTTTCTTGAGGAATCTCTTCTAAACAGCTTACCTTAATTTGAACTTTTTTACCACAATCAGTAGTTATTATCTTATAACAATCATCTTTTATTTGTTCAGGAACATACAAATGTCCATCTCTCTTAACTTGTTTAATTTGTTCGTAACAACTTGTTTCAATTTTTATTTTTTTATTACAACATGTTTCAACTTCTTTATAACAATCTTTTTTTGATTGTTCTATTTCATTAAAACAAGGATATTTTTTTTCTTGTGGAACGTTTCTATAACAAGGAATATTTTTGTTATCAGAAGTAATTTCTATAAAATTTAAATCTCCTTGATTTCCTTGAGAATCTTTTGTTATTGATTTTTTTGTTAATATAATATTTTGATTACCATTTGAATACATAATTAATAAAGCAGCAGAAGTTGTTGTAGCAATTCCTACTAAAATACATATAAATAATAAAATAACAGTTGTTAATAATCGTTTGTTCATTAAAAATGATATATAAAATTATTTTTAAATATAATTAAATTTAGAAATATATAAACGTAAATATATATTCTTAAATTTAAAAAGTTTAAAAGATAAAGTTCTAAAATTATAATAATTAATTTACTTTAAATTTTTTTTAATGAATAATAAAATAATTAAAAATATCATTAACATTATAAGAATACAAGTAATAATATATAAAAATATTTTCTTGTCAAAATTTTTAGAATTATTTTCTAATAAAATACTCATACCAGTTATTTTTTCAATAGAATTTTTGTAATTTTTTTGTTCTTTTTCTATATTAACGTAAATCCAGCTTCCAACTCCTGCGTAGCCTTCTTGAGTCTTATAGGTTATAGCACCATAATATTCTCCAGATTTATTAGCAGTTATACATATTTCTTTTTTTAAAGAAATGCCATCACTTTTTATTTTACTAGGATAATCTATAATAAGATTTAAATCTTCAGGTTTTAAATTATATTCTCCTATATCTCTTTTTTTATTAAATTTTTTAATCCACTTAGTTTCTCCTAATATATTTCCTGCGTAACTTGTTTTAATAAAAATTTCTTTACATATTCTTTGACTTACATTTCCACTAAAATTTAAATTACCTGGAGAAATACTTAGTTCAAGCGAAATTACTGAATTTATAATAAAAAAACATGTAATTATTAAAAATAAATATTTAATAAACATATATTATTGCGGCATTGCTAAAAATATTATTTCAGATTTATACCCAATTAAATCTTCTTTAATCTCTCCTTTAAAATCAGTCAGGTTTAATTGAATATAAAAACGTTTTCCTCTATTATTTGAGCCTGGTGCAGGTTTATCTATATTCATGCTGAAATTTCCAATTCTTTTTGGTATAACTCCACTATCATTAGTAGATGTTGTTTTTAACGTTCTAAAAAATAAATAACTGAATATAATCTCTTCACTATCTTTAAGTTGAGGAGTAACCGTGATAGGAAGTCTTCCAGTATTATTTATATATATAGTAATCTCATCAGAAACAGGTTTATCTTTTGTTACATTTCCTAAAAATATATGATCTGGAACAATGATGCTAACATCAGGTATAAAAGTTTCATTTGCAAAACCAATAATATTAGCTTCAACAATAGTAGTATTTTCATGAGCAGATATATTCCTATAAATAATAAATACTAAAACTAGGATAAGAAATATAAAAAATATTTTTTTTAAATTTTTCATTATTTCACCTTTTATAATTGAACATTCTATTAGCAACTATTTAAATAAAATTAATATTTGATATAATGTTCAAAAAATATTTTTTTAAAAAGTCATTCTTAAAAAATCAGCTTTAATAATTACTTTAGGGTTATATAAATCAAAATAAGCTGTCTTTTTATTATCTTCATTTTTAATATTTTCATAAACTTTAAATTTATTACTAAATATTACTAATATATAATCTACAATAAGATTAAAGAATTTATAATTATATTTTATCACTAAATTTTTCTTTTATAATTTTTAACATCACTATTACTAAAGGAATATATAAAAATATTTTCTAAACAATATTTACTTGAACTTTTTTAGAAATATTTATTCCAGGAATTTCAAGATTTGCAATTAAATACCATTTAATTTGTGTAGTAGAACCTGAAAGAATTTGTGCAGTTTTAACTATATTTCCAAATAAACCTTCGATTTTTTTGTTTATATCTTGAGGTATTTTTATTTTAAAATCAAAAGTTTGTTCAGAAGGTTGATATTCTTTTTCACCTGCAATTATTTGTTTAAAATCAAATATTGTATTTTCATTTATGTCATTTCTTCTTTGTTGTGTATTATATCTTATATCAGTTCTTTTTCCAATAAGCCTTATATTAAGTTCTTTTGCTTTAACAGGTTTTTTTATTATCAAATTTATTTTTCCATTTATAGTATCTCCAGGAGAATAATTATAATTATCTAATATAATGTCTATTTTTCCTTTTGATTTTGCAATTAACCACATTACAATTAATAAAGTGATTATAACAACAGTTACACTTACTATTCCTATTAATATTAGATTTACCATTTTTAGTTTAGTAATTTAATAAGTTGAAATTTTAAAATAGCTATTATAATAATGAAAAAAAATAATATAAGTGATAATATGATTCCTACTCTTTTTGATTTCTGTCCATTATTTGTATCTAACCTTTCTACCTCTTTTATCATATTCATCTAAATGTATCTCTCCTTTCTAAATATTACTTTTTATATTAAAATTATTTTTATTCTAATAATGATTAAAAATCTAATTAATCACTTTTTTAAAAATTTGTATATCAACATTTACTTTCGCAAATAAGCACTTTTTCAGGATCATTTGGAAAATCTTTTTCGCATTTTAAAACACAAAATTTACATAAATTAAAATCATTATTTTCAATTTTTTGGCAAATACCATTAATTATTTCACATTTAGCAAACTTTCTACATTTATCTCCAATTTGATACATTTGAGTACATATTTCAGCAGGTTTTGATCCACATATTATGTCTAGACCGTGACAATTTTCTATTCCACAAATTTTATTCTTACACTCTCCATCATGAGATTTTGAAATTTTTTTTGACTGCATTTCACAAATGTTTGAATATGTTTTACCATCACAACCGCAAACAGGATCATAAACTTCAGGACAAATTTCAGGAGCTTTTATACAGATTCCTCTTTCAGAACTTTTTTTCGCATTTATATTAATCGCTAAATCATTCGAACAAACACCATCAGGTTTTTGACAATATTCATTATTTTTTTTATCACAATCATCATCAGAATAACAATAATTCTTACATTCACCATTATATAATAAAGGAACTTTTGCTTTTCTTAAAAAACATATATTATCATAACTCTTTCTATCTGTTCCACAAACAGGATTGTATTCTTCTTCACATTTTAAAAATCTACAATTACTTTTGCATTCTTTAAATTCTTCAATAAAATTCTTCTTACAATCTTTTTTATTTTCTAAAGAATTTTTTAAACAATTTTTTAAATTATTATTACATTTTCTTAATTCCTTTTTATTGTTTTTATTTATCTTTTTACATGATTCATAATTATTTTTACAAGAAAGAATACTATTTTTATAAGAATCATCACAATATTTATCTTTTGATAATTTATTATAATTACAGGAATTTGAGCAATTTAAATATTCTTCACTTGAAATTATTTGTGCTAAAATATAATTAGCTAAAAAAAATAAAACAATTATTATTGATACACATATCATTAAATTTTTTTTAAGGCCATCATATTCTTCTTTATTTTTTAATTTAAATATTTTATTGTAATTAAAAGATGTTCATTTAATAACTGTATTTTCCTTTAGATAAGACTAAAGTTTCGAAACGAGAGTGCAATAGATAGAACAAAATTTCTAAATTTATTTTATAAAATCCTTAATAAAATAACTTAAAAAACACATAATATATAAAAATAAGAAATATTAAAAATAATAAATGAATAATACCTATAATAATTGCACGTGTTCCTTTAAACACATTTTCATTTATTCCAAGAATACCCAAAGTTGTAAATCCGTGTTTTAATCCAGTCTCTCTTAAGGATTCTTTTTTAACAAAAGCAACATAAATCAAAATAGTATGAAAAACAATATAACTCCAAAAGCAATATTAAAAATAAAAAAATATATAATGTCTTTTTCAAAAATACTTTTTTTGTTAATAATGAAATAATAATTGATAGAATAATCATAAAAATTGCAAATAATTCAAAATAATGTGCTATAACAAATAGATTCTTATTTTCAGAATTAATCTTTGGAGTCTTAAATAACCACGTATTTTATCTCTTTTTATCTAAATTAATTATTTTTAATATTAATAACTATTTGATTGAAATCATTTATATTTTTTTGTCCTCCTTTTAAAATTGGACATAATATTATTAAACGCCGCTGCCCGGAATCGAACCGGGAAGCCGTAAAGGCCCCGCTCTCAAGGCGGGTGGAGTACCATTGTCCCACAGCGGCAATAATATATTTAACAATTTATAAATTTATAAGGACTATTTAAAATTTATCCAATAATATCTAATATTATTATTAATGAATTCCATATAATCAACAAAACAAGAAAAACAATCCAGAAAATATTATCTCTTTTTTCTTTATATTTTGTTAATGTAATTATAGACCTAAATGCAAATGCTATTATATAAGGTATTCCTATTAAAAAAAATATATATAAGGCTAATGATAAAAGTAATGCAGGAGTTGTGGAAAATAATTCATTAATGTTCATTTAAGAATTAATCAATTATTATTTAAAAATTTAACTTATTTATTAAAATTTTTATATTAATATAATGAATTTATTGATTTGAATTTTAATATAAAACTAAATTTATAAAAAATAAAAACTTATTTAGTTTATAAAAAATTAATTACATTTTTATTATTAATTTTTTAATAATCTATTATTATATGTAACATTTATATAAAATTTTAAAGCAAGTATACTCTAAAATTTCATATTTTTTGTTATTCTATATTTCCTTTAAAAAAGATTTAAGATTTTCTATCTATAGCAAGTTTATTTAGACCTAATTAAATAAATAGGTTTTAAGCTTGGTTATTAATAAAAAATTAAAAATATCTTAACCAAATAAAGCACTTAAACCTGCTGCTGATTCTTCTGCTGTTTTCTTCTCTTCTTTAGGAGATTCTTCTGCTTTTATTCCGCTACTTGAGCTGCTTACTTGAATTGCACTAAAATTCATAGCTGTTGCATTTGCAATTTCAGTATCTATGTCAACACCTTTAAGACTAGCAACAAGATTTTTAACTTTTGTTTCATCTACTGATGCACCTGTAGCCTTAATAACTTCTATTATTCCTTTTTCATCAATAGTCTTTCCTAATTTGTGCAACAATAAAGCTGCATAGATATATTCCATCTTAAGTCTTTCCTCCTGATTGATTTATTTTTGATTCTAAAATTTTAGCTTCCATATTAGCTTTCATTAAAAAATGTTTTATTGTTTCTTTGCAAATATATCCTATTTTTTGAGCAAATAAAAGAGCTTTTGCAGAGTTAATAGCGATTTCTTTTGTTGCTTTTTCTGAATCTATATTTATATCAGAATAAATTTTATCATTTGAAACATCATAGATGCAGATAGGTTCTAATCCTATTTTAAATGGTTTTATATCTAATTTTTGTAATATTGCGCAAACTGCTGCGTTTATAACTTCTCCTTTTTTTACAACAATCTTAGCTTTTTTAATTGCTATTTTTCCATTTTCAACTGAAATTTGTATTCCAAGAGAACCCAGTTCAGATATAGCAGGTCCTGGAGTAAGATTTGTAATACCTTCTTTTATTTCAATATCGTCTGGAGCAATTTGCCCTGCTTTAGCAAATACAGGATTTTTTTTCTTAAATAATAAAGATGCAAGTTCATATCCTTCTATATTGGATATTAAAATTGCAGAGTTTTCTTTAATATATTGCTCTAGACCTAATATACCAGGTTTATTAAATAGTTTAATTGCTCTTATTATAATATTTTTTTTTGCAACTATGATTTCAGCATTTTCTCTTAAAGATTTTTTAATTTCTTGAAAATTTTTTGAAGGAAGAGATTTTAGGGATACTATAATTAAAGTTTTGGAATTTTTTATTTTTGAAACTATATCTTTTACTTGTTTTTCTTTAAAGTTCTGGTTTTTATTTTTTTTATTTACTGGCATTTTATACCTCCACGATTACAGGTTTACTCATTGTTAATTTAATCATAATATTTTTTATGTTTTCTTTTTTTCTAGGCAAAAGTTCGATAACTTTATTATAAACATTTAATATATTTTCCATTATTTCATTATCTTTTAATGATTCTTTTCCAATCCCTATTTTAATAGAAGGTTCTTTTACTCTTATTCTAACAGTAGAATTTATTTTTTTTAAAATATCTTGAATTGTTTTTTCTTCTTCATTAGTGATTACTCCTAGTTGAGGAGAGGGCATTTTTCCAGCAGGACCTAGTATTCTTCCAAATGTTGAAGCAATTGCAGGCATAAGTTTAGCATTTGCAATAAAAAAATCATAATTTTTTACTAGCTTTTTAATTTCTTTTTTTTCTTTGAATCTAACAAAATCATCTTTAGTTATAGTGTCTACAATATTAGATTTTTTTTCAAGAAAACCCATCACTTTTTTATCATTAATTTTATGAGGTAATGTTATAAAAACATTAAATGCAGATCTTCTAACATCAAAATCCCTAAGATTTATAATCAAATCTATAGTTTGATTAAAATTTCTTTTATTTTTTTCATCTTCTCTAATTTTTTTAATAGTTTTTAAAATATTTTCTTCAAGAGACATTTTTTTTACCTCCTACCTATGCGCATATATCCTAGAAATAAAAAATATATGCGATGTAGTCTAAGGTATGAATATTCAATAAAATCAAGGTTTTTAAATTTTTTGTAACTCTTTGTTAACAATTATTATAATATTATAAATATATATTATATATTTAAATAAATTATTATTACAAATCTAATCCTTGTTGTTTAAAATATAACTTCATATTTATAATTTTTATATTTTTTCAACTTCAATTAAATATTCTTTTATTCTTTCTATAATAGGAGGTAATACAAATTTTTCTATATTTCTTTCAAATATTTCTTTTAAAGAGGAGTGTTCAATAAGAAAATACTTATTTTCATATTTATCAATTATCATTGCATCTCTAAGTCTTTTTAATTGTCTTCTTATATTTGACTCAGCAATTCCTAGTATTGGAACACTATATTTTTTTCTATTTTCAGTTACTCTATTTTTTATTTCATCTGAGAAAAGTTTTTCTTTATTCTTATTTGCTTCAACTAAAATCATTAAAATATCTACAATAACATCTCTAGAGTCTCCAAGTTGAAGAAGTCCTAATGAAAGACAAATTTTTCTAAACAATTCTCTTCTTTCCAAATTTAATGGTTTCTCATATTTTCTTAATGTAATTTCAGATAAAGGTATATCTTTTATTCTATTAACCATTTTAATCTTTTTGTATTATTTTTACTTATTAAAAATCTGTAAAATTTATAAACTTAATGAAATAATAATAAAAAATTAAATTCAAGAAAAATTTTATTTATTCTAATAAGTTTTCTTTTATCAAATAATTAAATATTTTATATTACCTATAAACTTATAAATTTATTAGAATTTTTTTATTTTAAAATGGAACTTGTTGCGTGGATTGGAAAAGGTCAAGGCTCTTGGGGTCAGGTTGCAGGAGTCATAAATAGAAATGAGTGGGATTCTATAACTCTTGTTGGAGACGAGTTTGGAAAAAAATTTACAACTCAAAAAGATTTTGATTTTATTGAAGTAAAATCTTCAGGTATTGTTGAATTAAAAGAATATTTACTAAAAAAATTGAAAGGAAGATTTAAAGGAACAGAAGTAGCTTTGTCAATAGCAAGCGGAGAAGGAAAAGAGCATATGGCTCTTATTTCTGCACTATTATCCATTCCCGTTGGAATAAGATTTGTTGCATTAACAAAAGATGGAATTGTTTATATGTAATTATTCATTATAAAATAATAAAATTTAAGGTAAATAAACAATTTTAACGTTTATAGAATTAGTAAATAATATTTTAATTAGAAATTATTTTTATTCTTTTTTTTAAATCTTTAGCAAGAAATCCGAACATTTTTAAAGGGAAGATGAATTGCGTTATGATTAAAGAGCAATGAATTATATAGAAAATCAGAGAATGTACTATAATCTTATTAAGCTACGAAGAACAGCTGTCCACTAAAGTGGACAGAGGATGTTCACTATTAAAACTAAATTTATTTTTATTACATTAATTTTATAAATGGAAATATCTCATTTAATTTTATGAGGTTAGAAGAAATACCTATATTAGAAATTGTCGAACCTATTAATTTTCAAGGAGGAAAATTTGAAAAATTTGAAGAAGAGGTTATTCCAAGAGAAGTTATTCTTCAAGATCCTTTTGGAAGAATTGCTCGTGTATATGTTTATTCTGCAAATTATTTCTGCGGAAAAATAGAATATTCTTATTATATAAAAGATCTTTTAAAAACAAAATAAAAAATTAAATTTCTCTGTCTTTAATTTTCATCTTTTTTTTATTCTTTCCAATTAAGACAACTCTTGAAGGCTTGTGTTCATCTAATATTTTATATCCTGACTTTAATTTGTTTAATAGTCTTTTTGAATAACTTTTTATTTCATAATGAGAAAGCATTTTTTCATAACCCATCTCTTTTCTTTTTCTGGAAAAACCTATTGCCATATAACTTTTAATTTCAATAAAATCAGGTTTTGATATTTTAATAAGCTTAGCAAAATCTTTAATTTTTTTTTCATTATCATTTAGCCCTTTAGCAAGAGTTAATCTGATAACGCGTCTTGTTTTTAATTTAGGAAATATTTTTAATGTTTGATTAAATTTTTTCCAAGCGTCTTTAACAGAGCTTTTATGCCATTTATCAAAATCTTTTTTATTAGAGCAATTTAACGAAATATATAGTTGAGTTGGAAGTTGTTTTTTGTTATTTAATCTTTTTAATAAGTTTGGTTGGATTCCATTTGTGACAAGAAAAGTTGTTTTTTTTAATTTTCTTAATTCAACAATAAAATCTCCTATTTTTGGATATAAAGTAGGTTCTCCAACTAAAGATATTGCAAAATTCATGGGTTCTTGAGCTTCTAAAAATTTTTTTTTATTTGTTTTTATATTTCCCTTAAATCCAGAAATAAGTTTTCTTTGAGCAAGAATAGACTCTGTTATTATTTCTTTCGGTTCATTAATTTTTTTAGGATTCATTTTGTTTCCAGATGTAAGTTCAATTGCTCTCCAACAATGAATACATTTATTTTGACAATAAATTGTTGAGGGACTCATTTGACAACATCTATGACTTTTTATTCCATAAAATTTTTCTTTAAAACAAACTCCTTCGTCAAGAAGAGATTTTTTTGTCCACTCACATATTTTTACAGATGAATGTTTTCCAACTAAAATATAATGTTGCTTTTTAAGATTTTTTTTTATTTTATCATTTAACATAATAATTTAATATAAATTTAATTTAAAAACTAAATTATTTTCCTTAATGAATTTATATTTTTTAAATGGAATAATATGATTTTTTTATTATATCTGTTTCTGTTTATTAATTTGCCTCTAGCTAAACATAGCTTTCATATAACCAAACATTAAAATAACTATAGCAACAATTATTAAATAAGTGATTAATTTGAACACAAACTTTCCTATTTTTTCACTTTTAGTTATACCCCAAATAGTTAACATGAACATTCTACCACCATCAAATATAGTAAATGGAAGCATATTCATTAATGCAACACTTAAATTAATTAATATTAACCACCAAAGAAGATTGTAAATGAAAAAAGTTAAATCAGGAAAAACTTTAGGTTCATAATATACTCCAGGTTTTTTTAGAAGATTTGCTATATTAAATATTTTTATTAATACACTTCCTACAATATTTCCTGTTGTTTTTCGATTATATATATCATCGTCTCCAATTTCTACTAAAACAGGTTTATCTTTTTGTTTAGGATCAGCAACTAAAGTAATTTCATATTCTTTTATTTCATCGTTTATCTTTGTTGTTATCTTAATAGTGTCATTAGGTTTATAATTCTTTAAAATATTTGAAAGATCTTTTCTGCTCTTAATTTTTGTATCGTCTATTTTAATAATAACAGATTTTAAGTCAAGACCTTTTCTAATAGCAGGTAAATCTAAATACATAATTATATATTCGTTATTCTTTGATAACATATATTTAAGATTTGATATTGGAATAAGATATTTTGTTCCATTTGCAGTAATTTCTGTGAGATTTATTGGTTTGCTTGAAGAATCTATAAAAACATTGTCGGTGATATTATTTTTATTAATAAAATTTAGAAGTTGTGTTGAATTTAAATTTGAAACAGGCATTCCTCCAATCATGGTTATTGTTTTTACATTTTCAATTCCATAAGCATAATTTTCAAAAAAAACTCCTGCAGGATGATAAGCAAAACTAAAAAAAATCAGAAATATAAGGAAAAAAATTATAGTTAAAATTATATTTGCAAAAGTTCCAGCAGCAAGAACTGATATTTGATGTATTTTTGGTTTTTTTTCCATAATCTTTTCATCAGGTTCAACAAATGCTGCTAAAAAAGGACCTAAAAATCCAAATCCAGTAGTTCTTATTGGAATTCCATATCTTCTTGCAATTATTCCATGACTAAATTCATGAAATATTGCTATAACTGCTATAGCGATTATCCAGTAAGTAAAATAAAATGGAGGAAGAAAACTGATTTTAAAAATTTCAGGAACATAAGGAACTAAAGGAAAAATTGGAGGAACTTTAATTTGTTGAACTACTTGAGGTCTAAATAAATAAACTCTAATTAATAAATACAAAAAGAATATCATTAATATCATTAAAATATAACCTGAAATTATTGCTATAATACTAATAATGCTTAAAGTTTTCTTATATTTTGTTCCTATATAATCAATTAATTTAATACCTATTTTAGTCCTATAAAGATACATAATTCCCTCTTTTTTTAAGTTGTTTCTGTGAGACCATAAAAATCTTGATACAAATATGCAAAAAATTCCTAAAAAAGTTAAATCATATGCATAAATAATATTAATTCTATTTATAAAAAATGAACTACTAATAAATAAACTTCCTACTCCAAAATACATTAATAGAATTATTAACCAATTTACAATTAAATCTTCCTTATCACTAAATTTTTTATTTTTTCTAAAATAATACATTATAAGAAAAGAAAATAAAAATGCTATAATACCGTAAACATAATAATAACTAATCTTTAACGTTAATAGAATAGAACTTATAATTATTGCAAAAACTATGTTCAATAATATAAAAATAATCTTTTTAAGAGTATAATTTCCTAAATTTTTTATATTTTTAAAATTATCTTTCATATTTTAAAATTTTATAAAACCTCTTTTTAAAGTTAATAGATTTTATTTTTATTTTTTTCTGATAGGTCTAAAATCTTTTTTAAGACATTTTCTGCATCTTACTTTTTTATCAGATATTTTTCTAGGATCAGCTCTTATTTTGGAATTGCAATTTTTGCATACAAATACGTTTTTAAAAAGTCTTGCTTGAGCAACAGGTAATTTTGTAGCCATTTTTAAGCCTTTCTTTTAACTATTTTGATACCCTCCACATCCCAGTATTCTACATTGTCTCCTTCTTTTATTTCATTTTTTATATCTTCAACTACAGGAATTTCTAAAGTTTCATAAGTTTCAAGATCCATAATACTAGCTTTATCTCCTATCAAACTCATAACTTGAGCTCTTGATTTTATAATATTAGGAACTTCAAGTCTTTCATGTCCACTTACAACAAAAACCTTTTTCTTTCCATCTATAACAGAAATAGCTTCAATTCTACATTTAGCATGTCCATGTTTTCCAGTTTTAGATATATCATTTGATTTAACAATACATGCAACACCATCAACCATTATTGCAACACCACTTCTTGCTTCAGAAGCATTTATTAATTTTAATACCATAAAATTTAAACCTAAATTATATTTATAAAGCTTATCATATAATTCTAATTTATTTATATTATCATAAAATATTTTGATAAAGATAATAATTTTAATTTTTAGATAAGGCTTAAGGAAGAATTATAATATTATTAAAATATTTTCATATTTTTAATTTAATTTCCACTATATTTAAAAACTATAAATCTTATAAAAAGAAATGGACACAGTTAAAAAAAATGATTTTATTGAAATAGAATTTACAGGTTATTCTAATGGAGAACCTTTTGATACTACAGATAAAGAAATTGCAAAAAAAATGGGAATAGATGTTGATGTTAAACCTATAATAATAAGTGTTGGAAATGAAATGCTTTTAAAAGGTTTTGATGAAGATCTTATTGGAAAAGAGATAAATAAATTTTATAAAATAAAGTTACCTCCTGAAAAGGCATTTGGAAGAAGAGATCCTAATAATATAAAAGTTATTTCATTAAAAGTTTTTAATGATAAAAAAATAAATCCTTATCCAGGTTTAACTTTACAAATAGATAATTATATAGCAAAAGTTATTTCAGTCTCAGGAGGTAGAGTTAATGTTGATTTTAATAATCCTTTAGCAGGAAAAGAAGTAGAATATCATTATATAATTAAAAGAAAAATTAATGAAAATACAGAAAAAATAAATGCATTAATGGATTTTTTCTTTAAACAAAGATTTAATTTTATAATAGAAGAAAATAAGGTTATTTTTAAGGATGAAAAAATTAATCCTTTAATTGAAGTTATGTTAGAGAAATTTAAAAATATGACAGGTCTTGAGTTTGAAATAAATCATACAAAAAAATAAAACTCTAGCTGAAAAATAGAAAAAATTTAAGTTATAAAACTAATAAAATTATACATAATTTTTTTATTATATAATTTAAATTAATAATTTTAATATTAAAATAATAAAATAAAAATTTTTACAATAAAATTTTTTGAAATATTTACAAAAAAATAATCTTTTAATTTATATTAGGATCATTGAAATTTTATTTTAATATATAAAAAATCAATTTTTTTTGTTTAATTTTCTTGTTATTAAAATAGCTATTATCATTGTTGTAATTATAATAATCAAAATTAAGATAATTATTATTATCCAGAAAATAACTAGTCCTAGTATTCCGTAATTGTTTTTAATTTCTTTTGTAATATCTTTAGAATCTTTTGTTTTATTTTCAGAAGAAGGCTCTATTGGAGATATTGGTCTAGGAGTGTCATTCATATTTATTACTTTTTTTGATACTCTTATTGAAAATTTAGCTGAATCTTTTATTTTTCCATCAGTAACATTTATAGTTATAATATGTTCTCCTTCTTGATTTTCATTTGGTTTCCAATAAAACTTTCCTGTATTTTTTTCTAATATAGC
>JAVYLW010000002.1:0-173028 GCA_038740375.1 Candidatus Pacearchaeota archaeon
TAACCTTCTTTCTTTTCTTGTTCGGTTGTAACAATCTCGTAATCTTTAGTTATTTTTTTAAGCATAAAAAAACTATAATTCATAAACTTAAAAACCTATCTAAATAATCTACCCCCTACTTTTTTGCTCATTTTTTCAGCAGGAGAATTAGAAACAAATAAACTAATGTTTATTTAGGGTTTTCTCTAAGAAAATTTTTGTATTCCGTAGGCGTAATACACCTTGTAATTAAGTGCCCTAAAAAAGTTATTTAATTCAAATAAAGGGAAACTTTTTGGATGAATTGTTATAGGATGCACACAATAATAACTTTATGTGATGCACATAAAGAATATCTTATTTTTGTTTTATAAATAGGCATTAATTTGAACTTTCTTTAATTTCTTTGAGAAGCCCCATTCTTAACCTTATAGCTTCAGAAATAAATTCTGCTCTTGAACGATAACCTTGCTTAGATTTCTTGATAAACTCATCTATCTTTTTAGCCAGATCTTCAGTAATTGAAATATTAACATATCTTACTCTCATTTGTTACAAGCACCCTTCATTTACAGGTAAGCGAAGACTTTATTAATGGTTTTTCACGCATATGTAAATGATAGAAAATGATTATTCACCACCTAATTTAATTGCAGATGAAAACACAGAAATATTAATACTTGGAACTTTTACAGGAGAAAAATCTAAAGAAAAAAGACAATATTATAAATCATCTAAATTTTTTTGGAATATCATTGGTGAAGCTAAAGGAGATAAAGAACTATTCAAAAAAGATTATATCTCAAGAATAAAATTCATACTTAATAATAGAATAGGGATATGGGATGTATTTGAGTCTTGTGAAAGAAAAGATAAGTATGGAAATACTACTTCAAAAGATAGGGATATTAAGAATGGAAAACCTAATGATTTTAGTAACATCAAAAAGAATAGCAAAATTAAATTAATAATTTTCAATGGAGCTTATGCTTACTGGTATGGATTAAACTATGGTATTATTGATTTAAATGATAATAGGATTAAGTATGTTGTCTTGCCATCAACTTCTGGTAGTCAAAGTTTTAAGTTGCGTCAAAAACTTTGGTTAGATATATTAACTAAAAAATAATGAGATAATTTTAAATACTTCTTTTCATTTACCTATAAATGAAACTAATTATAACTCTAAAAACTGGCAAAGGAGAAAAATCTACTAAGAAGGATTTGGACAAAAGTGTTGATACAATCTTAAAAATTGGTTCTATGTTAGAAAAAAAGTTTAAAGGTTTTAAGATGGGAAGATGCAAGTGTTTGAGTGATGGAACGAGTTTGATTTTGGAGAAGTGAATAACAAAAGACTTTTTAATAGTGTTTTCTTTGGTAGTTTATGGGAACCAATCATAAACTAATCATTGGCAATTGTATAAATATGCCTGAGATAGCAAACGGAAGCGTCCATTTAATTGTAACTTCTCCACCATATTTCAATGCTCCATTTGATTATAAAAATTTATTCAAAAGCTATGAAGAATTTTTAACTGTTTTACAAAAAGTTGCTAAAGAATCTTTTAGAGTTCTTGCTGAAGGCAGAATTTTTGTTTTAAACATTGACGATATGTTGGTTAATGGAGACAAGTTTCCAATTGTTGCTGATGCTATCAAGATTTTTCAAGAGGCAGGTTTCAGGTATAGGGACAGAATTATTTGGAAGAAACCAGAAGGTTATTTAAGGATTAGTAGAAGAAGCGGTGTTATCTTACAAAATCCATATCCTATGTATTTCTATCCAGATAATTTGCTTGAGAGTATTATAATATTTCAAAAGGGTAAATTTGATTACAAATCTATTTCAAAAGAGTTAAGAGAGAAATCAAAATTAGATACAAAAGAAATCCAAAGCAAAAAATGGTATATGACTTTATGGGAAATGAACAATGTTATGCCAAATCAGGTTTTAGAAAAAGATATCGCAGCTTTTCCAGAAGAATTACCCTATAGGGCAATAAAATTATTTTCTTATGTGGGAGAGATTGTTTTAGACCCCTTTGTAGGTTCTGGAACTACTATGAAAGTCGCAAGAGAATTAGGAAGGAATAGCATCGGTATCGAAATTAAAAGATCTTTAATCCCAATAATCAAAGAAAAACTGGGTTTCAATGGACAAAAAACTTTAAACATAAGCGATGATACTTTTGAATTAATTGAAAGAGAAAATTGTAAACAAAATGGATAATATATCAGCAAAAATCAAAGGAATAAAGTATACTCCTCTTTTGTGCAGAGAACTGAACACTTTTAAGTTTTTAGAAATAGATAAAGCATTATTCGGCGACGCTACCTTTATCTTAAAAATTGATGATAAAAACCAGATTGCTTTAAGTTGGTGGGTGTCTCCAAAAAGAACAAGGTCTTACCCATATGCGAGAGTTTATGATTCATTATCTTTTTCAGGAAGAAAGGTAACAATAATACCAATCATAAAAGATGAAGGGAAAGATGGCGACAGAGATTTTTTGCAATGGGATACAATTTCATTAATGAGTTTGCTTGGTATTTATGTTATAATCGCTTATTATAGCGAAGCTAAACGAAGTCAAAGATATGAAAAAAAGATAACAGAGCAAAAATTTGATATTGACTACTTAAAGAATCAAATAAAGAAACTCTTGTCATATCAATCTGATGCTTTACATTGGAATTTATCTCAGATAGATAATGTTGCAGAAGTAGGTAAAAGGGCTTTGGAATTTTATGATGAGATTTCTAAAAAAGTTGGAGTTGTGATGCATTCCAAAAAATCAGCAGAAAAAAGAATATTAGAATTAAAAAAAGGAAAAGAAGCATTTATGAAACTTTCAAGAAATCTGGCAGAAATGGCTCAAAAAAGAGAAAGTGCAACAATACAACCAAAAGAGCATTTAGATGGAATAAAAGGCACAATAACAATAACTAATTATCTCGGTGGAAATTATTATTTTACCTCTGACGAAGTAGAGCTACACGATAATCATGTTTATCTGATTGATGCAAAACACACAAAAGATGATAAACTGCCTGCTTTGGGAGATATTAAAGACGGATTGTTAAAAATGATTCTCTTTACAAATTTAGAAGATGTTAAAATTAATAATAAGAAATTTACGCCTGTTCCCATATTGAAACTTACATCTGCAGATACTTTCAAACTTGAAAATTTAAATAAATCCCAAAAAGAAATTCTAGAAAATTTAGAAAAAGAAGCAAGAACAAATAATTTTAAAATTTTAATAAATACGACCTATTTATTCTAGGGTCTTTTATCACAACCAAACCGTTGGTATCTTAATCCTTAGGATTAAGTAATCGTGGGGGCGTGTTACCTAAGGTTAATAATCTCCCGAGAAAAGCTCGTTTTAGCGTCTATAATTCATTTCACATATTTTTACAAAGTTAGAAATTTTTTTAGAAGAGAGTAGATTTTTTATTATAATTAAAAATTTAAACATAAAATTTATAAATTAGATTTTATTTATAAATTAATAAAAAATGAATTTAAAAAAGAGGGCAGTTGGAATTTTATTATTTGTAATATTTTTAGTTAGTTTGAATTTTGTTTTTGCAATTGAACCTTTTAATATCGCAGGTTATACTATAGGAATTAAGGATGGATGGACAGGCTATTTAAATGCAACAAACGTGAGTGTTGAAATTTATCAACAGAATTTGAATGGACCGCCGTCTATTAATGCAACATTATCTGTATTATCCAATGGAAGCGGGTATTTTAATATAACAATTAGTGGAGATTATCTCAATGAACAATTTATGTACAAAATAAATCTTATAAAATACAACATGACTACTGGACTTGCTGAGTATATAGGACCAAACCTGCCTTATTTTAGAAGTGAACAATTGAATAATTTAGGAATTGTTTATTTTTATTTACGTCCTGCTATAACAATAGATATTTCTACTGTAGGACAAATACATACAACAGAAGATGAAACTAAAATAAAATATAATAATATAGGTATTTTTCCAGAAGATTATAAAACAGGATTAAGCATAGGAGACTATAATGAGAATAAATATTATATGTATATAAATAAAAGTGATTGTTTGATTTTATTAAATGAAAGTTTAAATTATAATAATTCTATTTGCAATTTAAATATAACAAATATAAAAGATTTTGCTTCTTTGCCAGATAGTGATTATTTTTATTTTGTTAATTTAACAGGAGTTCAGATTTGCACAATTTCTTCAGAAAATGTTGAATGTAGTCCAGAAAATTATACAGACTTATCATTAGAAGGATTTAGTGAAATCGGAGGAATATCTTTTAATGAATATATGATAGGAGGGGGAAAATTTTTTATCTTTGCTCTAAACGGAAGTGGAGAAAAATATATTTATATTTATAATTACACTCCTGAATTTGTTCTTTATCGCAAAATAAAAGTTCCTGACTGTTATCTTGGAAAAATGATTTTTAAATCAGGAGGTGGTTTTGGCATAGGGAATAATTCTGGAAGGTATGTTTTTTATAAGATAATGATGTCTGAAAATGACTTTAGTTGTGATAAACATATGAATCTATCAGAAAATTTAATTGTTAAAGGATTTGCATTTGATGATTATTTTGGAGAAAATTATTATATTGTTTCTAATCAAAGTGGAAGCATAAATTTAACAAATTTTGATTTTTTTGTTAATGATTATTATTTTAGATATCAGTTTAAAGATAAAAGATTAGGTTATGGAATAAAAGAAAGTTTTAACGAACTCAAATATTTTGATAGAGTTTATATTCCTGCTGACAGAAATTATTCATTTATGATATATCCTGAAGGTGGACCTGCTTTTCCAATTAGTATAGAACTAAATAATCTAACTTATGGAAATAACATTTCTTTAGGTACATCAGAAAATAGAACAATACAATCTATAAGTCAAGCATTATATTTGAATCTTTCAAACTTAAATTTAACAACAATACTTGTTCAAGTAAGTGGTTATTCAAAATTAAATGGTTCTGTTGGAAATCAAAATTTTGATAACTATACTATCGTTGCTTATCTTGTTGAATCTGGAAATATGATTTTTTCTAAAGCAATGTTACCACAAAATATGGGTCAATATAAAGAGAATGCTGTTTCAGATTTTTTTAATTATTCTTCTGGTTTTTATAATATAACTTTGCCGTCAACAGTTTATGGAGCAAATCTTTTATTATTTGCAACAGCAAAAAAGAATAATAAATGGTACGGCGGTTTTAGAATAATTACATTAAACTATGGTTATGACCTAGATAGATTAAATATCACGCTTTATGAGATGATTGGAGAAGAAAATGAATTAGAAAGAATGATGGGTTTTGGAGAAAATATTAATACTTCTCTTTTTTTATTTAATATTACAAGTTTATTAGGAAATGGAAATAAAACAGAAGTTACAAATACCCATACAGAGATAAAAGTAGATTATTCTGATTTGTTTGGTTCAAATGTTTCTTTTTCATGGATAGCTGATTCTGGAGATAGTAATATAATAAAACTCCCTTTGTTAAATAAAAGTATTGCAATGAAAATATTTTCTCCGCGATTTCCTCCTATAAAAAGAACAATTAAAACAGAAGATTTACAAGATGGTCGGTTTGAAATTACACTTGAGGAATTGAAAGCAAAAAAACCAAATGGTGAAGAAATACAAAATATTCAGTTTAGGAATTTTAAATACAAGAATGATGGTTCTTGTTCTGTTCCTTGGCCTAGTGAGCAAGTTGGAGCGCAAGGTTGTTTGCCAGATGGAGTTGGTCAAGGACAAGGTCCGGTAAATCCTTTTACATGGGTTATTAGTGGTGGAAAATATGACTTAGAAATGAGGCAAACTACAACAAATATAACAGTTCATTATGTAAATGTTGATTTGTTAGCAAGTCAGCCGCCCGATGCTTCATTTGATGAAAATGGAAATAAAACAACAAGTGGAGACAAGATGAAAGAAGCTTGGAGATTTGGAAGTATGGGTCCAAACATTTATGATTATGTTATAATAGGAATTCCTTATAATGACTCTGCAATAAATGATTCTTCTAATATAAAGATAAATATAACAAAGTTTCATGATGAAAATTGGCAACCTGTTTGGGAACAAGGTGAAAGTTTGGAAGAATTAAATGGAACTGAATATGAAGATTATAAATCTCCAACCTATATAAAATACATAAATGGAAGCGCAGTCTTATGTAATGAAAGTGATGAAAACTTAACTAGCGGATTATGTTATAAAGATTTAAATCATAATATGGTTTGGTTTAAAATACCTCACTTCTCTGGAATAGAACCTGATATAATCGGAGATTCTTTAATTAGTGAAAGTGAAGAAGATGAAAATAATAATCAAGTAAGTAGCAGCGGTGGAGGAGGTGGTGGTAGTGCTTCTAGCAGTAGTTCTATTTATATTATAACAGCAGAACAATTTAATAAAGGATATACAAAAGAACTTTCAATAAAAGATAAAATAAAATTCATAGTCAATAATGAAAATCATTCGATTACTCTTATAAATATAACTTCTTCAGTAGCAATTATAGATATTTCTTCAAAATCACAACAAGCTATTTTAAATATTGGAGAGGCTAAAAAATTTGATGTGAATAGTGACTCGTATTTCGATGTTCTTATTAGACTAAATTCTATTAAAAATAAAAAGGCTAACTTAACTATATCGAGTTTACATGAGAAAATTAGTAGCAAAGAATCAGAAAAAGAAGATGAAAGTAATCCTACATTATCTACAGCACATAGTAATAATGATTTGTCTAGTTCTGAAGATAATAATAAAATCAATAATCAATATATTTTAAATAGCGAAAAAGGAAAAATTAATAGTAAATACTTAATTTTTATAAGTGTTATAATATCGGTAGTAATTTTAATTATTATAGCAATTATATCATTTCTTATTTTTTATAAAAATAAAAAGAAGAAAAGATATTTTTAATTATTCTATTTTTCATTTTTTCTTATTACAATAAACATTACTAATATTATTAAAAGAATAATTAATACAAAAATTATTAAATTAAAAATAAATTTCCATGACGGATAATAACACCAAATTCCTCCAATCCAAGAACATAGTTTTGATATCCCGTATTTGTCTGAAAATAAATTCTTTAAAATTAAAGTTATTAGTAATAAAATTGATATAATCGATACATACAAAATTCTCTTCTTTAAATTTTTTATATAATTTATCTTTTTCTTCATAATTTTCCAATCAAAAAGATTTTATTAAATCTTTACAGAGAAGATTATAATTTTTTTCATCTATTTAATGGGCCTAGGCAGAATCGAACTGCCGAATGCACGGTGTAAACGTGCTGGTTTGCCACTAGCCTATAGGCCCTTTAAGTTATCAGAAAAAACAAACTTAATTAATGTTTCTCTGATAATCTATAACAATAAATATAGACTTTTAAAGTTTATTCTAATCTAATTTTTTAGAATAATAAGCATAATCCTATTTCTTAAAAGCAAAGAAATTATATTATAGTATTTCTTCTAGCTAAAATATAAAGAATAGGAAGATACTTCGTTGTTTTTTCGCAATATTAATAATGTTGTCTGCTTAGAAAAATAATGAAGTTTATTATATTATTTACAATATTATTTCTAGTTTTAATAAATTTGTTACAATTTATTATAAAAATTCTTATATTTAAATAATCATTTAAATTTTTATCACTCTTAATCTTATTAATAATATAATAATATAAAAACATTTATAAGCATTGAAAAATTAAATTTAGTATGATTTATTTAAAAAAAGGTGCAATTGAGTTATCTATTGGAACAATTGTTATTATAGTTCTTGCTATGTCTATGCTAATCTTGGGACTTGTAGTTATAAAGCAAATTTTTGGTGGAGCTCTTGATATTACAAGAATGACTGACGAGCAGGTAAAAAATCAAATAATAAAAATGTTTGGAGAAGAAGATAAATTAGTAATATATCCTGATTCAAAACATATTGATGTAAAAATAGGAAAATCTCCTGGAGGAGGTTTTGGAATTGGCATAAGAAATTTAATAGAAGGGGAGTCTAATACAAAATTTTCTTATGAAGTTTATGTTTCTGATGATAATTTAAGAAGAAAATGTGGAGCTACTAATGCTCAAGCAGACGATTGGATTGTCACAGGTAAAAGTGAGTCTAATATTCCAATAGCTCCTGGTGATATTGTAACAACAAAAGTTTTGTTTAATGTTCCTTTAGGAACTCAGTTATGCACATTAAGATATAGGATTGTTGTTAAAGCAAATGGAAATGATTATGCAACTGATTTTATTGATGTTACATTAAAGCCTAAATAAAAATTTATAACAAATAGTTTTATTGTATAAAAAAATTTATAAATATAATCTCTAATTAATAAATCTATGAAAGATATAGAGACAAATATTATTTATAATGGAGATTGTTTTGCAGTTTTAAAAAAATTTTTTCCTGAAAACTGCATTGATTTAATATATCTTGATCCTCCTTTTTCTTTTGATCCTAAATATGCAAAATTATGGGGTGATAAGGATTCTTTAAAAATTTTTAAAGAAATAACTAAAGGAGGCGTAACAAACTACATAAATTGGATGTCGCATAGATTAGAAGAATGTCATAGAGTTTTAAAATCTACAGGATCTATTTATTTACATTGTGACTGGAAGTTTGGACATTATCTTAAGGTAGAAATGGATAATATTTTTGGAAGAAATAATTTTAGAAATCATATAACTTGGCGTAGAGAATATGCAAAAGGAGCAAAAGTAATCTCAAAACAGTTTCCGAGAGATTCAGATTTTATCCTTTTTTATACTAAAGGAAAAGATTGGTTTTATGAGAGACAATTTAGAGAAATAGCGCTAACAGAAGAGGAAGCTAAAATTAAAGGTTATAAATATGATGAAAATTTAAAAAGATGGTTTAGAACAGCTCCAAGAGGAGATTATACTGAAGATAGTGTCAAAAGATTAGAAGAAGAAGGAAGAATATATATCACAAAAAATAATAAAAAAAGAGTAGTCTATCCTGCAGAAACAAAAGGAGAAAAAATTATTCATAAAGAAATAATTGATGATATATGGACTGATTTACCTGGAATAATGCATGTTTCTAAATCCGAGAGGGAAAATTATCCGACCCAAAAACCAGAGTCACTTCTTGAAAGAATTATCAAAGCAAGTTCTAAAGAAGGCGATATTGTTCTTGATCCGATGTGCGGTTGCGGAACAACAATTGTTGTAGCTAATAAATTAAATAGAAGATGGATTGGAATTGATATATCTTCTCAAGCATGCAATATAATTAAAAAAAGAATGATTGATGAGTTTGATGTAAATGAAGATATTGAAATTGTCAAAATACCTATGACTAAGGAAGATTTAAAGAAAATAAAACCTTATGATTTTCAAGATTATATATGTTATATGACTGGTTCTGAAAAAAGAAAACATACCTCTGACAAAGGTATAGATGGTTATTATTCAAAAAAAGAAATAATGTTACAAATAAAACAACAAGAAAAAGTTGGAAGAAGTGTGGTAGATAAGTTTGAAACTGCTTTAAGAAGAGAAGGTAAAAATAAAGGTTGTATAATTGCATTTTCATTTACAAGAGGTTCTTATGAAGAGATAGCAAGAGCAAAAAAAGATGATAATTTAAGTATAGATTTAGTCGAAGTAAATAAATTAATAGAATATGATTATGATTTAGAAAGTTTATTAAAGGATATTGAAAAATAAATAAATAAATAAATAAATAAATAAATAAATAAATAAAATCTTATAAAATAGATTTATAATAATTTATATTCTTTATTTTTAAAAATTATATTTATTATTTTATTAAAAAAGAAAAATTTTTAAATTAATTTAAAATTATTTTAAAAAATATTTATAAAAAAGTTATTACTTAAAAGTGATTTTAAAAAGCAAGAATTTATAAATCTTTTTTATTAACTAAATTAATAAATTTTTAAAAATTAAAATGATTAAAAAAAATTCAGTTTTGTATCAGATTATAACAGATAGGTTTGATAATGAAAAAGGAAATTTATATGAACATATAAATTCTCCAGAATATAATCTAAAGTTCAAAGATTATTTAGGAGGAACCTTTAACGGAATAAAAAGAAGATTAGATTACTTGCAAAATTTAGGAGTAGATAATATATTAATAAGTCCTGTTCAAAGTTCACCTTTTTATCACGGATATCATATAGAAGATCATTTTAACGTAAATCTAAGGTTTGGAACTGAAGAAGATTTGAAGAATTTAATCAAAGAATGTCATGACAGGGATATTGGTGTTATGATGGATTATGCACCTACACATGTTTCATCAACAAACCCTATTTTTAGTGAAAAAATTCTTAGTGAAGATGAAAAAGACAAAGATTGGTTTATTTTTTTGTCAAGATTAAGAGAAGATTCTCCTTATAGAGATTATTTTGAAGAATTAGTTTATAAATTAACCTCTGGAGATCCAGCAAAACTTAAAGATATAAACAAAGCAAAATATCTAGGTTATTTTGGAGAATCAAACCTTCCTTTACTAAATCTTGCAAATCCTGATGTTATAGAATATCACAGAAGAGTGATTTATCATTGGATAAAAGAGTTTGAATTTAATTCAATTAGATTAGATTCAGGATTTATTCAACCAAAAGATTTTATTAAAAAAATAAGAAACTATATTCATACATCTTTTAAAAATATAGATGTAATAGTAGAATATTGGGATTTTGAATTTCCACCAAGAAGCGGAGATTGTTATGGTTTTTGTGACGGAGAATTTGATATAAAATCTACTTTATGGTTTAATAGAATGTCAGAAGATACTCAGAATTTCTTTAGAAATTTATCAGGCCATTATTACAGAACTAAAGACCATGTAGAAGATTATATTTATATTACTGGACTTGGAAATCATGATCTTCCTAGATTTAAAGGAGGAAAAAATCTTCAAAAAATAGCAGCAGTTTTACAATTTACATTACCTTTTACGCCTATGATTTATTATGGAGAAGAAATAGGAATGGAACAATATAATGATTGTAGTGAAAGAGTAGCTCAATCAAGAGATCCTATGAGATGGGACTTATATGATCCGGATCTTTATAATTTTTATAAAAATCTCGTTCATTTTAGAAGATCTAATTCTTTTGAAAAATTTAGTATGGGCGATGTTCAGATTAATGACAATGGAATGTTATTTACATACAAAATTAAACTTGAAAAAGAAAGTTATTATATAATATTAAATATGGAAAATAGAGAAAAACCTGTTAATTTGACAGATTTATTTCCAAATTCGTGTATAAATAATTTTGATATACCTTCTGGAATGCCTGTTGTTTTTGATTCTCCAAACATTTTAACTCTAAAACCTGAATCAGCATATTTATTTGCAGAGAAAAAAATATGATATTATTTTAGACAGATTTTTGTGCTTAATAAAATTTATTTTTAATAAATTATTGATTTGGTGTTCCAGCAAACCTGCTTTGTTGTCCTGGAATTTCTCCTCCCAACTCTACAGGAAGACTTGCAAATCCAGCACCATAAAAATTATGATGAATTGGAGGGTTTATTGGACCATGACCTGAATAATATCCTGCATAAATGTCACTTTGACTCCAAGAATATCCTTCTTTCATACTATAAATTGGAGAATCAAATGCTTGTATTGTTGGTTTAAATGGATTTCCTCCTCCTTGTTCTGCAAAATATTGCCACCAGTTTCCTGCTTCAATAATTTTTTTTCCTTCAAATCCTTTTTCTCCTAGTTTTTTCATCATTTCTTTTAAAGGAACATTTCCCATACCCATTGGAAGTTCTGTATGTTCTAAACCAAAATTATCTGAAAGATGAACATGTTTTACATAAGGAGCAATCTTTTCTGTTTCTTTTATTATATCTTCTTCTGTATATCCTTTTTTTCTTAGCATATTAATATGGCCGACATCCCACGTAGCTCCAATTGTTTTTTTAGCTATTTCTTCTGCTGTTTCTTTATTAATGCCCTTTTCAACTAATTTACTAACCATTACTTTTCTTGATTCTTCAACAACTTTTTTGACATCCTCACCTCTTGATAAACCAGATCCTGCAGGAGGATTTTCTATATTTAATATAGGAGTTTTATCCTGGAATTTCTCCCAAGCTCTTGCTGCAACATTTCCGAATGTTTCTGCTGATTTAGATATTACAAAATCTTGAAGAGGAACCCATGTATTTGGATTATGGATATTTCTTAAAACTTTCAAACCTTCGTCAATCATATTTTTCATAACAGGAATCTTTTCAGGATCTGTTTCAAATCCAGGAGTTATTTCTTTTGCATATTTTTCAGCAAAAGCTCTTAATTTTTCTTTATCTTGATCTGATGCTCTTGCCCAAGCTCTGTCAAATAAATCTCTCATATGCCTATAAGAATCTCTTAAATAAATCTGTCCATGTATTATATCTCTTTGAGCATCTTTGATAATTTCTTTATCTACATCTTTTTTTATTTTATCTATATCTTCACCTTTTGCTATATATGTGAAAAGATCTTTATCAAGTTTATATTTATCTTTTACTCTTTCAAGTATTTCTCCTCCATAATTTGCAAATCTGTTAACATTACTTAATTGTTCAGACCATTGGTCTTTGTTTATTTTTTCAAGTTCTTTATAAGGATCAAAAACTTTTTCCTTTATTTCAGGTTTAAATTTTCCTTCTCCTTCTTCTGGAAAAAATCTTTTTTCTGGTTGAATAAGAGTATATCTTCCTGATTCTGGATTAATTACCCATAAATTTGTTTTTTTCTCTTCAAGTTTTTTTGTTTCAGGATTATAAACTTTTATTTTATTTTCAAGTTCAGGAAGTTGTGCTGTTGTATGAACTGTAACAGAAACATTTTTTGATTTTTTTGTTGCAAGTTGAACGCTTCTTGAAAGAACTGATTCTATTTCTTTTTCAGCAGCCAATCTATTAGTTTCTTCCCATCCTCTTTCACCAATTCCAGAAGGTTCAACAATCGGAGCATGAACTGAAGTAGTTACTCCTGTTATTTCACCTAATCTTCTTATTTCTTCTAAATGTTGTTCTGGAATAGATTCGAATACTGCAGAAGATATCCCAGAAATTTCCAAATGTTTCATTCCAGGATTTAACTTTATATTAATCTCTTTAAGTTGATTTGCTGTTCTTGGATCTGTAGACATTCCTAAAGATTTTATTTCACTATAATATCCTGTAGGATTATACTTAGGCATAATAAAATCTGCTCCTTGATATATAGATTCATAAGATGACATTTTATTTTTCTCCTATATAATCTATAAATTAAGAAATTATTATTTATATAAGTTATTATTTAGAATAGAGCTTTTTCTTTTAAAATTTAATATATAATTAAATATATAGTTATAAAATACAAAATTTACTATTTTTTAGATATTTTTATTAATATTAGACGATTTAAATGTGAAAATAAAAAATGTCAAGAAAAAAGAAAATAAGTAAAAAGAATATTAAAGATAAAAATAAAAAAGAAATAAAAGTTCTTAATATAAAAAAATCTAAACTCATAAAAGAAAATTTTTTTGAAAATAATTTAGAAGAAATAATTAATAAGTCTATTGATGTTCCAAATGTTGCTACATTCTCTTTACCAAAAATTAGAGAAAAAATTCCTACAGATTCTTTATTAGAAATAAATATTCCAGATAATTCTAAAAAAAATACAGATAATAATGAATTTTATTCTTCTATTAATACTGATTATACTTCAAGAGATAAATATCAAACTATAAAAAACTTTTATAGTGAATTAACTCTTAAAGAAATTATTCCTCAGTCATTTAAACAAAATTTTGATTCTTTAAATTTTGAAAATAAAGGACAAAATTCTATATTTAAAAATACTGAAAGCTCTACTTATCCAAATACAGAAGAAAAAAAAGAAAAAAAATTTCAGTATGAACCTTTTAAAGAAAAAACAAAAGATTATATAAGCAGAACTATATAAAAACTAAAATTTTTATTTTTTATTATATGCTAATTTTAAAGTATAAAAAAATTAGAGAGTATCTCTATATAATCTTCTTAATTGTAATAAAACATTTCATTTTTTAGTCTTGCAATAAAATAATAAAAATTTAAAAGATTTAGTATACAAATGAATGTATTCTCATCAATTTATATTATATTAATAACAAAATTTATTATACTTAAAGCAATTTTAGAAAAAAATATTTTTTAGGGATTCTTAATTCCAAGTTAATTATTATAAGAAAATATTATTTTTCCCATCTATCTAATAATTTTTCAACTTCCTTACCATCATTGGTGTGTGCTATTAAATATATTTCTATACTTTTTAAACTATCATATTCAAGATCACAGATTGGAACTTTTAATCTTTTAGTTTCTAAAGGATTTATTAATTCATCTATTCTTGAAATACAGGTTTTTCCATTGTTGTCCATTACTACTGATTTAAGATAATCAAAATTATATTTAGACTTGTAAAACTTTAAAATATCTTTACTTATTTTGTATGCAATTTGATCATACAATTCATTCAATTTTTCAACATTTTCTGAAAAAACAAAAGCTCCATCTGCTTTATTAGCAATTTCTTGAAGAAGTGAATTATCAATATCATTAGGATCTCCTGCCCCTATAACATATATGTGAATTTTTTTATTTTCAAAAATATTTTTTGCTAATGATATAATTTCCTCATTAACTTGAGGCATTAAACTATTATCAGTAATTCTAACTCCGTTACAAAAGGTATTAGATTTTCCATCTGTCATTAAAACAATAGCCTTATATCTATCTGGATCATTAGAAATTGAAGATAATTTCTCTGCTGAATCTTTTAAAGCTTTGCATATATTTGTATTTTGAATAGAATTTGCTAAAGTTTCAGTTAAAATCCATTCATTTACACGATTTTTTAATAAATCTTTTTTATCAGATCCTATTAATACATTCCCAGAAGAATCAGAAAATATGCTTAAATCATCTGAATAATTTACTAAACCTAATCTATGTTCAGTTGATAAATCAAATACTTTATCTATAAATTTTAAACTAGCTTCTTTTGCATAGTCTATTCTCCTTTTTGCTCTTAAATTTCCTTTACAATAATCATTTTCACATATTAATCTTTCCATTGATGCTGAACCATGTTGTTTAAAATAATATTTGCCTGAACATGTAGTAGAACCTATAATACCGTTAAAAAATCTACAAAGATTATTTTCATTACTATCTTTTAAATATTCAAAACTTCCTCCACATGTATTACAAATATTTTGATTTTTTGTGCAACTTCCAAGTCCTCCAATTTCACTACAACATCTAGGAAAATAATGAGAAAATACACATACACCTAAACTGCTTGGATTATTAGGATCTTTAGGAATATCTGCTCTCCATTCGCCATTATGATATTCGCAACTATTTTTTGTTAAACAATTTTCAGGAGTATTTTTACATCTTCCATTATTACCTGTAGTTACAATACATCTTTTTTCCGAATTTGTTCCACCAATTTCAAGAGTGATACTTCTTATTTCATCTCCACCTGCTGCTTTGCATTTATCTAGATCGTTACCTAAAAACATCTCATCAAAAATAGTAATAGTAACAGGTTGTCCTTGAGCATTTTCAACAACAAAATTCCAACTACACTGCGAAGCTAATCTATCTCCACATTTTTGACATCCATCTTCAGTAGTAAAATCATATCTTTTATTTTCTTGTTCATTCCAACATCTATAAGGAGCTACATAACTAAAAATACAGATATTCTCACCTGTAACAGGATCTTGCTTAATTTCTCCAAAATTACATTTTCTGCAATCATCTGGTTTAGAGCAATCAAGTCTTTTTCCAGTTAAAGGATTTATCTGACAACAACATGCATTTGGATGTAAATTACAATACTCATCTGTTGATATTCCAACACAACTTGATTTTTCAGATATATACATTGAACCTGTCATATCTACTAAAGAAAAAATATCTGCAGGACTATTATAAATAACTTCAACTTCTTTTTGACCAATAAGTTCCACATCATCACTTCCTCTAGTTACTCTTAAATCTACATATCTTCCACCACCTCCAATTGAAGGATCAACACCTTCTCCTTGAGGTCCTTCATTAAATCTAATATCAATTCTCATTAAGTCTCTTTTTAAATCAATAACACTTTGATTTTGTCTTAATAATGCCATTATTATATTCCAAAGAATAATCAATAAAAATAATATAAGTAAGATTATAAGGATTAAAACAATGACATTAGCTTGAGATCTTTTTTTAAGATTATACTCTACAACTCTTTTTTTCATACTATTATAGTATATTTATATGTTTATAAATTTATAGTTTTTTAAATACTTTTTAATTAATAAAAATGCATCTCCCTACACCTAAAGTGGACAGCCGTCCTTAGTATTGCTCAAAACAATGACATATTTTCTGATTCTCTATATACTTCAGTTAGTTAAAATCTAACTCACCAAAATCCAACTAACTTCTCATCATAAAAACTAGATAAATAATTAGTAGCGAAAAATCCGCACAATTTATCATTCCTTTAGAAGGCCTAAATTTCTTGCTTGTATTTTAATAATAATATATTCTCCTTTGATTCAAATTTATAATTCTTTAAATAATTTTTATTTTCTTACTAATCTTTATATTGTTAAATTATTCTTCTATTAAGAAAAAATTAAAACTAGTTTAATTTTTTCATTTTTCATAATAAGTTTAAAAGTGATTAAACAGAGAAATTCTAAACTTTTTTAAAAATTGAACATTTTTTGATAGAGTATATTTTAATAAATTATTTAAAACCAAACAAATCTTCTGCAATACTTCTTGGAGGAGAGGCTATATTTTCATCACCTCCATATGGAAAAGACACCATTCCATGAGCTTTTTTATAACTGTCATATATCTGAAAACAGAAATTCATAGCTTCAGCTTCTGCATAGTTTCTAATATAAGTTTCTGCATAGTTATCTTTTCTTAATTTCTTTGTTTTCTTATATTCATTCCAAATTTTATCTTCTTTTTCTTTATTTTTTTCTTTTTCTTTCTTTTTTATTTGAAAAAAACTAAATAATGCTAAAAAAGGATTAACGTCTTCTTCTGAAGAAGTTTTTGATTTTTTTTCATCAGAAAAAATTTCATCAAGATCTGCTTGAATTTGTAATAATGAATCATCTGTCATTCCTTGAATTAATCTTAAAGAATCTTGAAAGTCATTTTCATCTAATCTTTTTTTTAATATAATCAACTCTTCCTCAGATAATCCATATGCTCTAAAAAAAACTTCAGCTTTTCCTCCAAAAACATAATTTTGTCCAAATTTACTAGGAATTCCTCTAAAATTAAAATCTACTATAACAACAGAATAAAATTTTTTTAGATTTTTCATTTTAATAAACTCTCTTGGAAGTAGAGGAGGTTCTTGCTCGCAAAGAAATTTTAAATCTACAGATGTTTGAGACATTAAACTTAATTCTAATAGAATAGTATTAAAGGCTGTGACCATTTCCGGACTTTTGAACATACTCTCTTGTTGCATCATCATTTGTGCTGCTTTTAAATAAGGTTTTGCCCATCTTGCATTTAATTTCAAAGCTTCTACCTGACTTTTTAAATAAAGTTTTTCTATTTCAAAACGTTTTTTAAGTTCTTGTTCACTTCTAATCTTCCATTCAAAAAATTCTTGGACTCTTGGTTTTAATACTCTCTTTACTCTATCATTTAAATCGAGTTCATCTACTTCTTTAACTGAATTAACCATCATAAATGCGTCTCTTAATGTTACAAACTGCAAATTACCTGAAGATAAAGCATTAATACTTCCTTGACCTCTCTGAATATCTACTTTATCCATCCAAATTTGCTTTAATGCTAGAATAGCTGCCTGAGATTTTTCTTTATCTGGTGATTTTGCTTGTTCATAATGAGATAATCTAATCTTAAACTCTTTTAAATCGTAAATTAAATTAATAATGCCTTTTAGAATATTATTAATAGTTCCTAACACTCTTGAAGCTTCTTGTTGCATTTGACTTGCTCTTTGCATCATATCTCCAAAATGTCCGCCGCCTGGTGATGAAGCAAAATTGTCAACAAGTTTTATTACTTTTTCACTTCTTTTTTCAAGTAAATCTAAAATCCAAAAATATATTGGTTCTAATGTTTCGCTTGACGAATCATAAATAAGAGTATGATCCTTTGCAGGTCCTTTTTTATATCTTGGAACTAACTCTGATATTATTTTATCTACGTCTGACATAATTCACCTTTTTTATTAATTTATTAAAATATATTAATATTTAATATTTATAAATTAATAAGTCTATGAAGTTTTTAAATTTTGAGGAAATTTTTTTATTCAGAATATTTATTAAAAAACTCTGTTAAGTTATTATTTTAGAAATTTTTCTAAAAAAAACCATAAAAATAAATAGAATATTATAATTACTGTCAAGGTTATAAAAGTAGCATTTTTAAAACATAACCAAAATCTTTCTTCAGAATTCATTTTTGGAAATTGTCTATAAGTATTTAAGAATATCATTGCAAATAGAGCTATTCCAAAAATAGTAACAATAGGCAAGGTAATTAATAACCAATCGAGAGATATCATTTTGTCTTTTATAAGATTTATTTTTATTCTTAAATATTTTACGATTTTATAATTTTTATAAAAAAGTTTAAAAAATCACTTTAGATTCCAATTATAATCTCTGAAATTTTTGTCTCTTACAGGATCCCAGTAAATAAAATCGTCATGACCAAATATTACAGCAGCTCTTGTTAATAATAGAGATTCTTCTGCTAAATGTAAATGCCTTAATTTATTTTTTCTTTTTAAACTCGGATCTTTGATTAATACGTTGTTATGCATTTTTTTATAAAATTCCATTTGATGTCTTGAAGGCAAGGCAAAGGGGTTAAACATTAAAGGAGTTATGTTAGCTTTTTTTAGTTGATTATATATTATTCCCATGTAACCTGCTATTTCTTCTGGTGAAAATCTTATAATATAGCTATATTCTTTTTCATCTATATATTTATATTGCAAGTCTGTATAAAGAGAATGAGGTGATCTTTTGAAAGTAACTTCATCTTCAAACGAATTTTCAAGTGAAATTCTGCAAGGAGCTAAACTTAAAGAAATAGCTAAATTATAATTAACATCTTCAGAAGGACTGTTTGGTTTAAAAGGTATACTTCTAAGAGCGCCTTTATACCTTTCAACTTTTTCTCTTTTTGAAGGAACTTCAAAAATAGCTAAAGCTCCTTCTTTTTTTACTTTTTTTGCATCACCATAAACTTTTACTTTAATTCCATATTCTTCTTTTCCATCTTGTTCATATTTTGAAAATTTTGATGCATAAGAGAATTTTTGAGCAGCTCTCACTATGTCTATAAAATTTACAGCTCTTTTTATTTTGTCTCTTCCTTGAACAGGTCTCCAAGAATATCCTATATAATTTATTTGAGATTCTTTTAAAGTTCCTTTTTGAAATTTCTCTGATAAGTTCAAAAAAGCTTCTGCTCTCATTTCTAAAGGAATAATATGAGAGTTATAAGTTTGATATTGAGTTTTAGGCTGTGGAAGTTGAATTAATTTTCCATGTTTATATGCTTTTCTTGAAGCTTCTTCCCAATTTTTTGTATTGTAATAAAAATTTTCAGGAAGTATTCCTATTGTCAATAAGATACCTGTTTCATTTATTTTTAATTCATCTATTTTTCTTGTTAAATCTTCTGCAGAATTTACTTCCTGAATTTTTAAATATAAAGTTTCTTTTAAACTTCTTCTTTCAAAAAATTTTTTTATTTTTTTCATTTTTACCGTGCTTATTAATCTTATTAAAGAGTTTTTAAATTTTTTTGATATATATAATTATTATTAAAATAAATAAAATTCAAAATTATAAATTTTTATTTAATTAAAAACATCTATACATTCTTTTATCAATTTTTCATGGAAAAATGAGACCTTTGGAGCAATATCGCTTTTATTAATTGGATTTTTATTTACAATTTTTTTTCATACTTATAGAGAAATAATCTCTTTTTTGTTAATTAGTGTGCCTATTTTTATAATAAGTATGCTCTTTTGGTTTACTAGAACTAAAAGAAATAAAAAATTTAAAAAATTAGAAAATATAAAAAATAGTAAAATTTATATTTTAGAATAATCCTTTTTTTATTAATGAACAAAAATGATAAATTAAGACCAATAATTTTAACTTTTAGCATAATTACTTTTTTTATTTTTATAATCTCTTTTATTGTTTTTTATGCAACTGAAAATTTTTCTCCAGTTTGTGGTTGTAGATTACCGCTTTGGTTTATAGTGGTTTCTACTGCATCTTTAGGGTTATTTGTAGGATTGATTACTTATTATATATTTAGCAATAACTTTATGAAAGAAAGAATAGAAAAAAATTATCTAAAAATATTAGATTTTTTAGATGAAGAAAATAGAGAGATATTAAAATTAATAATAAAAAATAATGGAGAAATAAATCAAAGCTATTTAACAAAGAGTATAGGTATAAATAAAGTAAAAGTTTCAAGAATAGTTTCTAAAATGATTAAAAAAGGAATATTACAAAAAGAAAAAAGGGGGATGACTAATAAATTAATTCTTAACAAAGATTTAAAAGAATTTTTTATAAAACAATAGTTTCATTTTTTGAAACTAATATTTATAAAGGGTTTCTTATATTAAAATTTAATATGAAACATAAAAATATGCAAAAAATAGCCTTATTTGTAATTTTTTTAACTTTATTTTTTATTTCAATTAACAGTATTAAAGCTCAAGATTTAACTGAAAAAAATCAAAAAAATATCTATTTTTTCTGGGGAAAAGGATGTCCTCATTGCGAAAATGTCATTAATTCAGGAGTATTAGAAGAAGTTTCTGAAATAGAAAATGTTAATGTTTATAGTTTTGAAGTTTATTACAATCAGTCTAATAGAGATTTATATAATAAATTTGCAAATGAATTAGAGATAAATCAATATCAAAGAGGTATACCTTTTTTAGTAATTGAATGTGAAAAAGGTTACTCTTACTTTATTGGAGATACTCCAATAATTAATAATCTTAAAAATTCAATAACACATTGTAAACCCATGAAAGAAATCTCATCAAGAGTTTCTTCTGATAATCTTAACATTCATAAAATTACTCTTGGAAGTATAATAATTGCTGCATTAATTGATTCAATTAATCCTTGTGCATTTGGAGTTTTAATTTTCTTGCTTGCTACAATGCTTTCAACTGCTTCCTCAAAAAGGGCATTAAAATATGGACTAATTTATGTGTTCATTATATTCATAGTTTACTTTTTAGCTGGACTTGGAATAATGAAAATAATTTCTGAATTTTCAGAAATAATGAATTATATTATTGTCATTGCAGGAGTTTTAGTTTTTATTGGAGGATTAATTGAAATAAAAGATTTCTTTTTTTATGGAAAAGGATTTTCTTTAAAAATTCCTGTTAGTGTTAAACCTATTTTAGAAAAAATTACTAAAAAGGGAACTTTATGGGCAATAATATTGCTTGGAATTGTTGTTGCTTTAGTTGAACTGCCGTGCACAGGAGGAATTTATTTAGCAATATTAAGTTTAATGCACATCAACAAGAGTTTTGGTATTCCTTATCTATTACTATATAATATCATTTTTGTTTTTCCTTTAATCATAATAGTGTTAATAGCCTATCATGGAACTAAAACAGAAAAAATAACGAATTGGATAGATAAAAATAAAAAATGGATGAGGCTTGCAGCGGGTTTAACAATGATAATATTAGCAATATATTTATTAAATTCAGTATATAATTGGATATAAAATGGGAATACTAAATCTATTAGGTGGTAATATTCTTTATTATCCAGGATGCTTAACTAAATTTGTAGCAAAAGACTTAGAAGAAAACTATAAAAAAATCTTAAATAAAATTGGAATAGATTTTATTATTTTAAAAGATTTAGAGTTTTGCTGTGGAAATCCTGTTTTAAATGCAGGTCATGAAAAAGAGGCAAAGGAACTTGCTGAAAAAAATTTTAAATTATTCAAAGAAAGAGGAATTAAAAAAATAATTACTTCTTGCCCTGCGTGTTTTCATATGTTTAATACAACATATCCTAAATTAGTTGAAAAGTGGAATATTAAAGTAGAACATACAACTCAAACAATTGTTGAAGCAATAAAAAAAGGAAAGATCAATCCTAAGAATTTAAATTTAGATATAACCTATCACGATCCTTGTCATCTAGGTAGATATGAAGGAGTTTATGAAGAACCTAGAGAGATTATAAAAAAATTTGGAAATTTAAAAGAAATGAAATTAACAAGAAATTATTCTTTTTGCTGTGGTGGAGGAAGTGGAGTAAAATCAAATCAACCTGAACTTGCTAACTCTATTGCTAAGGAACGAGTAAATATGGCTAAAGAAACAAAGGCTAAAATTCTGTGTACAACATGTCCTATGTGTTATTTAAATTTAAAAGAAAACTCAAAAGATTTGGAGGTAAAAGAAATAAGCCAATTATTTGAAAATGAAAAACATTGATCTAACTAAAGAAATAAAAGAAAATGTTGAAACGCAAAAGGTAATTTTGCCTATAATGTATTCTTATAAAGATAAAAGAGATACTGTTTTAAGTGAAGAGGACAAAGAAAAATTTACAGAAGAATTAAGAAAAATAAAAGAAGAATCAATTAATAATATATTTACTTTAAAGAAAGAAACAATAGAAAATCTTTCTAAAAATGGAATAATAGTAATTGAAGCTAAAGATTCTAAACAAGCAATAAAAGAGATTAAAGAAATTATCGGGCAAGAGAAATTAGTAATCAAATCAAAATCAAATACTGCTAATGAAATTAATTTAAATGAAAACTTAAAAAATAAAGAAATAATAGAAACAGATTTAGGAGATTTCATAGTTCAGATTTTTCAAGGAGAAGACTTGCATCCTGTTCTTCCAGCAGTTAATCTAAATCCTGAAGAGATTTCTAAAAAAATTACAGAAAAATTTGGAATAAATGTTAAAGCAGCTCCTGAAGAAATAGCAAAGTTTGTAAGAGAACATTTAAGAGAAAAAATATTCAAGGCTAAAATTGGAATAACTGGAGCTAATGTCATAACAAGCGATGGAAGTATTTTTATTTTAGAAAATGAAGGAAATGTGTCACTAACTTCAAGAATTCCAGATAAACACATTATTTTAACAAGTTTTGATAAAATTGTTAAAACAAGAGAAGAAGCTTTAAAAATTGTGAGAGCTGCAGGAATTTTTGGAACAGGACAAGAATATCCTATTTATGTAAACATTATTTCAGGCCCAAGTAAAACAGCAGATATTCAAAACAAACTTATTACAGGAGCACAGGGAGCAAAAGAAGTTTATTTAATTTTATTAGATAATAAAAGAAGTGAAATTTTAAATTCAGAGTTTAAAGAACTTTTATATTGTATTAATTGTGGTGCTTGTTTAAACTTTTGCCCTGCTTATCATCAAATATTTACAAGATATGGAACAAAATATTTTTCAGGAGCAAAAGGAGTTATTTTATCTTTTTTTAATGAGTCAGAAAAAAATGCTTATAACAATGGAGCATTCTTTTGTACAACATGTAAACAATGTAAGGAAAATTGTCCTATGAAAATTGATTTGTCTTCCATGATAAAAGATTTGAGAAAACGATTAGTTAAACAAGAGACAGAACCTGAAACAGTATCTGAAATGATGAATAACATAAATCAATATGGAAATCCTTTTGGAAAAATTGAAGAAGGAAAAAATCCTGATAAATTATATTGTTGTTAAAAAATATACTAATTATCTCCAAGGATCGTTTAACCATCTTCAAAAAAATAAAAGTTGTTCTAAACTGCTAACTTTTTGATTAAAAAAATTTATTGTCTATAAACCTCTTAGAAATATCGTGCTAACATTAACTTCAGGATTAACTTATCGTGGGAGGGCGTTAATCTTTAGGATTAAATCTCCTACAGAAAACGAATAACCTTTTCACTTTTGGTGCAGGTTTACAAATGGGATAGTGAAATAGTTAAATCTTTAAATAAGAAACGATTTGTTGATTAATGAAACTTATACTTACCTCAAGTGGACTAGAAACTTTAAGGCTTAAAAGAGAGTTTGTTAGTTTGCTCGAAAGAAAAGTTAGTGAAGCAAAAGTTATGGTTATTCACACAGCTAAAAAACCAGAACATTTAATTTATGTCGATAAAGTTTGAAAGGAATTAGAAAAAGCCGGAATTTTGCTTCCAAATATAACTTATTTAAATATATGTAATGGGAATATATTACCTTCATTACAAGGTTATGATGCAGTATACATATGTGGTGGAAACACTTATTACATTTTAGATAGAATTAGAAAAACAGGTCTTGATAGTTCAATTAAGAAATTTGTAAGAAAAGGAGGATTATATATTGGAGTAAGCGCAGGTAGTATTATTGCTGGTGAAAATATTGAGATAGCCGGTTGGGGAACTGAAGGAGATATAAATGATATTAATCTTAAAGACCTAAGAGGGTTAGGTTTTACAAAAATTGCTGTTTTCCCTAATTACAAATCAAAACTAAAAAGTGAGGTTGAAGAGTTTAGATCTAATGTAGCTTATCCTGTAGAATCAATTAAAGATAAAGAAGCAATTATTATTCTGGGAAAAAATCTAAGAAAATTTCTTTAAACTGATTTGTAATACTTTATGTAAGACGTTTCTAATCTTTAGGATTAAATTTTTTAAAATGATAAAACGATTTATAAATATTATTAATATAATTTATATATACTCACAAAGGATAATTATTAAAAAGTTGAATATTAATAGTATATAAATATGAAAGACAAATATGGAAGAAAAAATCATATCACCCTTTGAACTAAAACTCACTTTTATACATAGTAAAAATAATGAAAAGAAAATAGAAACTTGGAGCTGGTTAGAGGAAAATTATTTAAAAGGAAATTTAGAAGAGATTTTAAATCCTATAGAGTCTGTTTTAAAAAATGATGGTTGTGGACGCATGTATTTTGAAGATAAAGTTTCATCAATAACAGCAGCACAAGATCCAGGTGATTTAAGACTTCTAGTTTATGATGGAAACATAAGAACTTTACATGCAAGAAAAAGAAAATATAATGTTAAAGTAAAAATAATGAAAGATCAATCAGATTTAGAAGAATATATAAATAACTTTGAGATTAAATGGTTTGGAATAGATGAATTTGGAGAACTTATAAAATTCATGAGAATTTATGCTGATTATCCTTATGAAGATAGTTTTATAGATTCTTCATTTAATTTTATTAGAAGATTATGTCCAGAATTGCGTTTATTTGGTTTTGATATTTTTAAAGATTTTTTATATATTTTGCAGTCATTTTTGCCAGGTCAAATGCCATTTACTACAAGAAAAATGTTACATAATAAATACATGGAATGGGAAAGGATGCAAGAAAAAGATTTTTGGCCTAATTTTTGGTATGATGACGATGATTAATTAGATTTTTGATAAATAAAAATAGATTTTTATAATCTTCCATATTATCTATATTTTTCTTACAAAAAATTTAAAAAATGTTTATTCTCAAAGATAGAAATATGAAAAAAATTAAACTAGATTTAGAAAGTATTTGTTCTTGCGGACCTTTTAAAATAGCTAGATCTATAGATTTATTGTCATATAATGATTTAAAAAAATTTTATAATTCTTTGGAAAATCCTGAAAATCAGCCAATACTTTGCGAACTTATGTTTTTTCAAAAATATATTCAAAAGATTAATCCAGAAATATCAAAAAATATAGAAAATATTGCTATTAAAAATCACAAAAAACATATAGAAAATGAAAATAATATTCCATATTCTTTATCAAGATTTAATGAAGAAGAAAAAAACCTTATTTTTAGACATTTAGCTTACGTTCAAGTAACTCATGGTTGTGGAGGAGATTGTGTTGGTGGATGCGGAGTTGATGCAATTCCCAAGGTCAGAGACAGAATACCTGTTAATCATATATTATACACTTTAAAAAAAGTTGCAGAAAACAAAGATAGAAAACAATTTTTAAAATTATTCTATGCAAGTGATACTTTAGAAATTTCTGATTCTTATGATAATTTTTTTTTAATAGCAGATAATTATTACAAATTATTTAAACATCCTTTTGAAATTGTAACTTCAGTTCCAAAAGGAACTGAAGAACTTTATAAAAAAATATGTCAAAGAAAAAATAAGAAAATGCACATTTGTTTAAGTATAACAGAACAAAATATTAAAAGATTAAGTGAAAATGGAATTTTAAAACCTGATAAAATTTACATTAATGATTTGTCTTTAAATTCTGGAAATAATTCATATGTATCTTTTGAAGATTTTAATGAAGAATACATCCCTGATGAAGCTAATAAAATTGAGGAAAAATACAGGTATAATATTGGAATAAATAGATATAAATTAAAAGGAAGAAAATTTAATTTTTGGAACAGGGTTGCTTTAATTATGACTCCGTACGGGATATTAAATACAGTATGTATTCCTACAATAAATGAGGATTTTCCACAAGGAAGAATAGTTACTTCTATAGATAAAATATCAGATGAGCTAATTGAAGAGTATAACAAAGAAAAAATACAACCTCTTTTAACAAGAACTGTTGTTAGATACTCTGACTTTGAATATTCTACAAACAGATCTGTATTTTTAACTAATCTTGTATCTAATTCAAGAGTTTTAATAAACGAACAAGGAAAAATAATTTATATAGAAAAATTATACAAAGAACCTCCTTTTTTTGATGTTAAAAAAATGTAAACTAGAATTGTTTTTACAAAACTTTAAAAAGCTGTATTTTTTAAGATTTATATAATAATTTAATATGAGCAAAAATAATTCTGAATCTGAAAAAGAAAAAGATAATGAAACTAGTTTAGAAGATAAACAATATCAAAATCCAAATTTAAAAGAAATTCCTAGTGAAATTTTAGAAAAAGAATCAAAAGAAATGGAAAAATTAAGAAAAGAATTAGACGAATTAAAAAAATATATTCTTGGAAAATATAAATATGTAACTGCTATAGGTATAATACCTCCACAAGCAGCAGATTTGTTTGATGATGAAAACGAATTAACAGAAGAAGAAAGAAAATCAAAGCCTATGCATATTGTTATAATGTTGCAAGATGATAAGGAAAAGGAATATAATTCTGTTAAAACAGATATCATAAAAAAAATTAAAGAAAATAAACAAAATATTTGGATTAATTTATTTTTAGAAAAAGATCTTTGGGAAATATGTATGGATTCTAAATTTAATATTATTGAATCAATAGGAATGTGTTTTCCATTATATGACAAAGGAATACTCGGAGCCTTAAGAGTTGCTCAGATACATAAATCTCTTGTATTAAAAAAATTTGAGAAATATGTTTATAGCTATGTTATATGGGGAAGTTTAGCTAGAGGAGAAGTTCAAAAAACAAGCGATGTTGATGTAGGAGTTATAATTGACGATACTGATGTTAAAAGAATGCCAAGAATTGAGCTAAAGGAAAAATTAAGAAACATTATTTATAGTTATGTAATGCAAGCTGAAGAATTAGCAGGAGTTAAAAACAAATTATCTCCTAATATTTATTTATTAACTGAGTTTTGGGAAGGAGTAAAAGATGCTAATCCTATCTTTTATACTTTTCTTCGTGATGGAGTTCCTCTATATGACAGAGGAGGATTTTTACCATGGAAATTATTACTTCGCATGGGAAAAATAAAACCATCGCCAGAATCAATAGATATGTTTATGTCAATGGGAGATAAAACTTCAGAAATAGTAAAAAGAAGACTTCTTGACATAGTTATAGGAGACATATATTGGGGGGTCATTACACCTACACAAGCTCTTTTAATGCTTTATGGTCTTCCTCCACCAACTCCTAAAGAAACTGTTAATGAGTTTAGAAAAGTTTTTGTAGAAAAAGAAAAAATGATTGAAAAAAAGTATGCAGATATTTTAGAAGAGATTACGATAAAATATTATAAAGATTATGAGCATGGAAAAGTAAAGGAAGTTAGTGGAAAAGAAGTAGACAGATTATTAAAAGATTTTCAAGACTATTTAAAAAGATTAAAAGAACTTAGAGAAGATATTGAAAAAGATGTGCAGAAAAAAACATTTGAAGAAATATACTCTAATGTTTTTAAAATTTTAAAATCTATTTTTGGAGACTATTCTGAAAATGAACTCATTAGATATTTTGAAAAAGAATTTGTTAATAAAGGAAAAATTAATCCAAAATATATTCATATACTAAATCAGCTTTTATCAATAAAAAAAGATTATAAAGATAAAAAAATTCCAAATAAACATGCTTTTGAAATTTTAAGAAAAGAATCTGTTTATTTAATGGAAAGTTTGGTTGAATATTCTCAAAGAAAAGAGCTTGGATTATTTGAAAAAACAAAAATTGGAATAAGTTCTAAAGGTAAGCATGGAGAATTATATTTAGTTAATCCAATATTTTTGGTTTTTGATAACAAGGTTAAAAAAATATGTGAAAAAATCATAGATAGCGATAATAACGAGTTAAATAAAGCTTTAACCGAACATAAGGAATCTAGCAGAACAAAATTAAATAACAGAGTTTTAGACTTATTAAGAGCTGAATTAGGTGAATTTGAATTACATATATAATTTGAGTCTATTTTATGTCTATTATTAAAAATTAATTTTAGAACTTTTAAGATAAAATTTATAAATTCTTATTTTTTAAATTTTTTAATGATAGCTTATAATAAGGATTTTTATAATCCTGAAAGGAATAATACAAATAGTATTAATAATAACATAACTAACTTAATTAATGACAGAAGAATAAATAACAAAATAAAAAGTTGCAGAAATAAAAATAATCTTGAAGATAATCTAATACCTGATTATGATTTGCCTACAGATAAACCTACAGATGAGATTTCTAATAAATTTGATAATTATTATGATGATGGCAGTGAAAATTGGAAAGATAGGTTATTATCTTTAAGTGTATGGGGAACAATAACAACTTTTTATTTATGCTTTTATTTAGGTATAGCTTACGTATTTGGACAAAAAACATTAGAATATATTTTTAAATAAATTTTAAAATCTTTAACAAGAATATTAGGACCTTTTTAAGGAAAAGATGAATTATTGAAGGAAAGATATTCAAAATGTCATTTTTAGAGCAGGAGAAATTTTGCTTTTTCAACTATATTTGTTCAAGCAGAAGTTGTAAGAATCTATGTTATAACTCTGAAAAGAGCATCACACAGAAACCTACATCTTTAGGTATAGGAATATGTAATTTTATTTCATAACTCAACTATTTATAAAAATATAAATTAGAATTTTATTTATTTTAACTAAAATATTTTTAAACCTTAATTTCTATTTATTTAATATGAGTTTAGATTTGATTAAAATTATTGAAAGAGAAGAACAAGAATTACCTCATTCTGGTTTAAAGAATATTTCTCTTAAAGATATTAAAGAAGAAGATTTTTCTAAAAATATGATTAAAAAAAAGCAATTTGATAAAATCTATTATTGCAATAATAGATTTTCTGCAGCATATCAATTTCTTTTAGATTGTATAAAGGAAAATAATGAAATTCTAAAATATCAGATAGATGGAAAATTTCATCCTATTGCATGGGCAATTGGAATTACTCTTTATTCTATTCTTTCATTACCAATAAATCCTCTAAGTCCTTATTGGTTTTCTTTCTTTGAATTAAGATATTCAAAAGAAGACAGAGGATATTATTTATAAAATTTTTTATATAATAGGTATGTCAATATTTAAAACACTGTGTTCTCCTTTAATAAATTCTAGTTTAGAAACAAGGTTGTTATCTTTATCGTATATTTCAACATATTGTTTATTATCTTGTTCTAATTTTCTTATTGTTACGTAAGAATCTTCTTTACATTCTTTTCTATCTACTAAATAATCAAGACATTTATTTTTATCTCTGCATAATCTAGTTTGTTCTCCTGTTAAATTAAATTCATTAAAAATAGCATTATCTAATGTGTAAACTGCATGACAAGAAGACCATTCTTCACATTCCCAATCAGATACACAGTTTATTTTTTCTAAATCTTGTTTTTCTTGTTGTTCTGGATTAATCACATGTGCGTCAGGATCTATTTGAAAAGAAGAAATTTCGATTTCAGAAGAAGAAGTATAATATTCAATTTTTTTTTCTTCATATGTTGGAGATATTAGAATTTGATTAATATTTCCTTTTGTATTTTGCAAAATATTAGATGTTGTTCTAGCTCCTATTGTTGTATAAACTACTGGATAAACAAGTATCTCTCTAATATTTCCAATAGTACTAACATTTAAAACATAGGTCTTTGGATTACCTTTTTCTGGAACATCATAAATAAGATAACTTCCACTTCCAGAACTTCCCAAAACAACTGCCTTAATCATAGTTATATTTTGCAATTCTCCTTTTATATTTAATTGAAGTTTTCCCGTGTTTCTCTCAAAAATAAGTAAACTTTTCTCTAATTCTAAATTAGTAGTAGTGATTTTTATTTTAGAATCTTGTTCATAATTATTCATAAAATAGCTTACAAGAACATATAAAATGTTGAATACAACTATCACACACATTATAATTAAAAGTACAGTAATTGTTCTTGAAATCCCTTTTTTATAAAGATTCATGAAAGTATTAGTTTTTTTATGTTTAAATTATTTTCTAAAAATAATCTAATTTAATATTTACTGTTAATCTAAAACTTTTTAAACCTATATTTTCTAAAGATTTTATAAATTATAAATTAATTAAAATGACTAAGGCTAAAGTTGTTCAATTTAGAAGAGGATTAAAAAGAATTCATGAAAAGCATTTTATTTTAAATGTAGGTGCAAAGTCAAGAGAGGATGCCAAAAAATTCATAGGCAAAGAAGTCATCTGGACTAGTCCTGCTGGAAAAAAAATTTATGGAAAAATATCTTCTCCGCATGGAAATAAGGGCCTTGTTAGAGCAATTTTTGTTAAAGGGCTTCCTGGTCAAGCAAGAAATACCGAAGTGGAGGTAAAATAAAAAATGGCTACTAAAAGAAGAGCAAAGGCATATTCGAAAAGAAAACCTGTAGTTAATACTAGAAAATCAAAAAAACAAAGATATAATTATGTTAAAGTTGCTCCTCCTCAAAAAATCGTTAAATTTAATATGGGTAACATAAAAGATTTTGAGAAAGGAGTTTATGAATATAAAATAACTATGATGACTGAAGAACCTATTCAAATTCGTGACTTAGCTCTTGAAGCTGCAAGACAAGCTATACACAAGGAATTAAATATTATTTTACAAAAAAATTATTTTTTGAGATGTAACGTTTATCCACATAATATATTAAGAAATAATAGGGTTTTTTCAGGAGGCTCAAAAGGAGAAAGAATTCAAACAGGAATGTCAAAAAGTTTTGGAACTCCTGAAGGTAGAGCTGCTATTTTAAAGAAAAATAAACCTATTTTTACTACATATTTTTCAGGAGAATCTTTTATATCAAAAGTTAGAGATATTTTTAAAAGTGCATCTTCAAAACTTCCTTGTAGAACAAAAATTTTAGTTGAAAAAATAAAAAAAGTACCGAAAATTACTGTTTAATCTTAAATTATATTTTTTATTTAATAATCTTATTTTAATTAGCAATATATTTATATAGGATAATTGTATTTTCATATTATGAAATATTCAGAAAAAATTGGTGATCATCTAGAGAAATACATAAGATGGTTTTCTGAACTTTCTAAAGAAGACTATAATCTAGTAGGAAATAAAGCTGCTAATTTAAGTGAAATATATAATGCTAATTTTCCTGTTCCAAAAGGTTTTGTAATTACAACAGAAGCCTTTGATTATTTTCTAAAAATAAACGGATTAAAAGAAAAAATTATCTCGATAATAGAAACAATTGATATAGATAATATTGAAGAACTAAATAAAAGGTCTGATGAAATAAGAAATTTAATTGAAAATTTTGAATTACCTAATGATTTAAAAGAAGAAATAATTGAAGCTTATAGAATACTAAGTTCTGAAAAAATTGATACTTTAGGAGTTTCTCAAAACGCTTTAACAATTCTAAAAAACTCAGAAGAACCCATATTTGTATCTGTAAGAAGTTCTGTAAACATTGAAGATTCTTCTAATTATAGTTTTGCAGGACAATATGACAATTTTTTATATATAAAAGGTGAAAGAAGTTTATTAGAACATGTTATAAAATGTTTTAGTTCTTCATATACACCAAGAGCTATTTATTATAGAAATAAAAGAGGATACTCTGAAGATAATTTTAGAATGGGAGTAATTGTAATGAAAATGATTGATAGCCAAAAATCAGGAGTTATTTTTTCAAAGAATCCTATTGTTAATAATGAAAACATTATTATAGAAGCTATTTATGGCAGCGGACTTGGACTTGTTTCTGGAAGAATCAAACCTGATGAATATATAGTTAGTAAGAATCTAAAGATAAATGAAATAAATATATCAGACAAAAAAATTGCTGTTGTTCGAAGTGGTTCTGGCAATCTGTCATTAGCAAGGTTAGTTCCAGAAAGATCAAAAAGCCAAGTTCTTTCTAATGGTCAGATTATAGAATTAACTAATTATGCAATTAGAATTGAAGAATTATTTGATAATACACCTCAGGACATAGAATTTTCAATAGAAACAAATAAAGTTTTTATTTTACAATCAAGGCCTATAACTAAAGTATACAAAGAAGATGAATCTAAAAAAACAGAGATTTCAGGAAAAATATTACTAGAAGGAACTCCGGCTAGTCCAGGAATTGCAAAAGGAGATGTCAAGATTATAAAAAATTCAATAGATATTCTTAAGATAAAAAAAGGAGATGTTATTGTAACAGACTTCATAAGTCCTGAAATTGTAATAGCTTTAAACAATGCTATTGGAATAGTTTCAACTGCAGGAGGTATAACGAGTAATACGAGTATAATAACTAGAGAATTAGGAATACCTTGTATTGTAGGAGCTGAAGAAGCAACAAGTGTTTTAAAAGAAGAAATGAAAATAAGTATTGATTGTTATAGAGGAAGAATCTATGAAGGAGAGATTGTAGAAACAGAAATTAGAAATTTAAAACCTATATTTAAAACTAATAGAGTAAAATTAAGACTTGTTATTGAAAATCCTTCATTAGCAGAAATTGGTCAACAAACAGGTATTGATACTATTGGAATATTAAAAATAGAAGGAATAATTGCAGAAAGTGGAAAACATCCATTATTTTACGAAAAAGAGAACAAGTTAGATGAATACTCTGAAATAATAAGAAAAGGTATTGAAAAAGCAAGTAAATATTTTAATACTATATGGGTTAGAACAAGTGATATTAGAAGTGATGAATATTCAAGTCTTATTGGAGCTCCTGAAAAAGAAAGAAATCCTTTACTTGGTATTCATGGAATAAGATTTAGTCTAAAACATGAAAAAATATTTAAATCAGAATTAAACGCTGTAAAAAAAATAGCTGAAAAAAATCCGAATAAAAATTTCGGAGTTTTATTTCCACAAATTACTCTTATCGAAGAATTAAAAAAAGCAAAAGAAATTTTTAATGATTTTAAACTGGAAAATTTAGATTATGGAATGATAGTTGAAACTCCTTCTTCAGTTCATTTAATAGAAAATTTTATTTCAGAAGGAGTTAAATTAATTGTTATTGACACAGATGATCTTATTCAATATACTCTTGCTATTGATAAAAATTATGAAGATATTAAACATTTATATCAAGAAATTCCTCAGCCTTTAATTTCTCAAATTAAAAGAATAATCTCTGCATGCAGAAGAAACAAGATTGAATTAGGAATATTGGGAGAATCTGTGAAAAAAAGTGAGTTGATATCTATATTATTCAAAGATGGAATTAATTATATTTATGTTAATCCTGAAGATTCTTTAGAAATTTCCAAAACATTATTTGATTTAGAAGAAAAAAGAAATCAAGATATTTTAAATAAAAAATCAGAGTCTCGATTAAACATTCCACAAAATAATTTTAAAAATCAAAAAAGATTCGAAGAAATTAGACCACTACAAAACCAAGGATATTTAAAGATAATAAGACCTTTTTATAATGAAAAAATAAAAAAAGTTTTTCAAAAAACTAAGGAGATTGAAAAAAGTAAACCTTATCAAACAACAAAATTTAAACCAATAGAATCTTTAGAATATGATGTAACTTCAAAAACTGATATAAACTTATTAGATGAAAATAATGATAAAAATATTGAAAAAATTAAAAAAGATAAAGATGCTGAAAGTAAAAGAAATGATGAAGAAAATCTGATGAACGATGAAGAAGATTTGATAAATGCAGAAGCTATTATAAAAGATTATGAAGAAGATGAAATGCCTGGAGAAAAAGAGGAAAAATATGTAGAAATAATACCTGAAAAAAAAGATAAAGAAAATTTAATGGAAAAAACTAAAAATCAAGAAAATAAGGATTATAAAGAAGAAAAAGAAAGTAAAACGAGTGAAAATAAAGATATACTAGATTTAACAAAAAAGAATCATTATGCTTATTTTGATGAAGATTATAAATAAAATGTAAAAAAATTATTTTTAAAATCACTTTTATTAAAAATTTATATTCTTTACTAAAATAATAAAGTGAATATTTAGTTTAATTTTGTTTTATCTTTTTAAAGTATGTTACCACTAATTAGTATGAACAAAATAGAAAGATTTAAATACTATAATAAATTATCAATCCTATATTATAAAATTTATAAAATGGCAGAAAAATCAAATATATTCAGTGACTTTGGAAGATGGCATAAAGCATTTAGCGCAGCTAATGTTTCTTTAGGTGAAATTAAAGCAGGCAAGTTTCGTGATAATGTTGAACAAAATAGAAATGGAGCTGCAATAGTTTTAAAAACTATGGCAGAGGATAAAAATAAACCTGATTATTTTGATGTTGAAATAAGCCATATTATGGAAAGAGGCGATGAAGATTTAGTAAATAATTTTGTCTCTGAAGGAGTTAAATTATATGGAGAAAAACTTAAAAAAATACTAAGAGAAGATTTTGATGAATTATTTAGCGAGACTCCTAGTTCTGTTAAAACTTTTATGTATTCAGCAGTCACTAATTTTAAACCTTTATCAGATGTAACAAGTAAATTTGAAAAAGCTGTTAAACTTCATAGATCTTTATCTGAAATAGGACCAAATATATCAAGATATGAATCAGAAAATTCTACTATTTCTGATAAAAAAAGAGCTGAAGAAGAATTATATGAAAAATTTGAAAAAGAAATTGAAAAAGAATATCTTGGAAGTGAAGATGATAAAAAAGAATATGGAACTCTTGTTGAAAAATTAAAAAAAATGCATAAACAAAATCCGATGCTTACTGTTATAAGATTTAAAAAAATATATTCTGATACAAGAAAAAAATGGGAAGAAATTGTTAAATCAAATGATCTTAAAGAATATATACAAACAATACTTAGTGTTGAAAGTCAAAGACAACTTTATGGAACTGCAATTTTATTTTATGAACAATCTGAAAATAAAAAAAGACAATTAAAAAATTCAGATATAGTTACAGGTCCAGTTGATTAAAATAGAAATTGAGTTCACTAGTAAACTACATCATATATGTCTAGCGAGAAATATGTATAATTCATCTGCCCTTGAAAAAGATAGATTTTTTGTTAAAATTTTATTCACCTCTTTCAACTGATATTATTTCATTAATAAGTTTAACCGAAGTTTTAAAAAAATCATCAGCTTTTTTTTGCCATTCATCTATAATTTTACCATCTATATCTTTTACCTCTCCATGAATAATCTTTCTATGAAGTTCATAAATATTTTTTAAGTCAGCAACATATTTAACTTTTAAAATACCTTTATCAACAAAATTCTTTTTTAATAAAATAGAAATATGTTCTGGACTTGGCGGAATTATCTTAATTGTCATCAATAAGGCTTGTGCTGATTCTACCATAGTCCAATAACATCCTTCAATTGAACCTATTTTTGATATTCTGCTTCTCATTAAATGAGAAGGTATTCTATTTAAAATATTATATATAGATTCTGGAGTTATTTTTATTTTTCCTTGTTCTAAAAGAATCCTTAAAGGATTAAAAAATCCTCCAATATCAATTAATGCCTCGCCGTAACGTATTACGTTAATTACAGTAGGATCACCATTAATTAAATCATTCCACCATGTAGTCAGTTTTACTGTATTAACATGAAGATCTCTTTTATAAGGATTTTTTGATATAATTTTTCCAAGCTCTTCTCTATACCAAAGAATAAGTTCTTCATCAAATTTTACAGAGGCATCATCTACTATAATTATTATGTCAATATCAGAACCTACTGAAACTGTTTTTTTAATTTGACTACCAAATAATATAATAGCTTTAATTAATTTATCAAAATTTTGATAAACTTTTGTACTAAAATCTAGGGCTATGTCTCTTTCAGACTTTAATTTTAAAGTTGGAAAATTCTTTAAATCTTCTTTTTTTACTGATTTAACTACAGGACTATCTTTTGCCATATTCACTCTTTTTATTAATTTAATAAGCTAAATTAATTTTTAAAGGTTTTTATTATTAATTCTATTTGAAATTTGGAATATGTTAAATTGTAAGATTATAAAATATTTTTCAATAAATATTTAAATTTAAATTATTATTTTATTTAAAAAAACATGATAGAAAAAGGTTTAACTGAAAAAGAGGCAAAAAAGAGGCTTGAAAAATACGGCTTAAATGAAATTCAAGAAATAAACAAAATTACGCCTCTAAAAATCTTATTTAGACAGATTAAAAATAATTTCATAATTTATTTATTATTAGTAGCAATGTTTTTTTCTTTTATTGTTGGAAAAAATGTGACAGGATATACTATCTTATGCGTTATTTTAATGGTAATTATAGTTGGTTTTATTCAAGAATACAAAGCAGAAAAAGCATTAAAAATGTTAAAAAAAATGATTATGCCTGTTTCAATAGTTATTAGAGATGGAAAAGAAAAAGAAATATTTTCTACTAATCTTGTTCCTGATGATATTGTAATTTTAAGAAGTGGAGAAAAAATTCCTGCAGATTGCATTATTTTAGAACAAAAAGATCTCTTAGTTAATGAATCAGTTTTAACTGGAGAATCAAAAGAAATCAGAAAAAAAGAAATAACAGATTCAAAAAATTATGATGAATCTAATATGCTTTTTATGGGAACTTTTATTATTAGTGGAAAATGTATCTGCAAGGTAATTCACACAGGAATGAATACTCGTTTTGGAAAAATTGCTAATATGATTTCTACTGCTGAAAAAGAACTTCCGTTGCAAAAGAAAGTCAATACTATTGCAAAATACATGGCTAGTGTAGCAATAATAGTCGCTGTTTTAACAGGATTATTAATGTTATATAGAACAGATTCATTATCTTATAATTTTTTAATCGAAGTAATGATACTGACTATAGCTCTAGCTGTTTCTGCATTTCCTGAAGGATTACCTGTAGTATTGATTACTTCTCTTGCTTCAGGAGTATATAAAATGGCTAAAAAAAATGCTATAGTAAACAGAATGTCTGTAATTGAAACATTAGGAGAAACAACTGTTATTTGTTCAGATAAAACAGGAACTATAACAAAAGGAGAAATGACAGTAAAAAAAATATATTCTGATGAAAATACTTTTGAAGTAAAAGGTTCAGGTTACGAGGTAAATGGAAAAATTTTTTTAAAAAATAAAGAAATTAATATTTTAAAAGAGCCTGTTTTAGAACTTTTACTTAAGGCATCAATATTCTGTAATGAATCAAGAATAGAAAGAATTGGGGATGATAATAAGTATCGTATAATAGGAACTCCTACAGAAGGAGCTTTACTTATAATGTCAGCAAAAGCAGGTTTATTAAAAGAAGATTTTAATTTTGAAAGAAAAGAGGAGATACCTTTTAGCTCAGAAAGAAAAATGATGACTGTTTTTGGAAAATATGATCAAAAAAATTATGTTTTTTCAAAAGGTGCTCTTGAAGTTCTTCTTAGTAAATGTAAATTTATTCAAAGAAATAATGGAATATTTACTTTGACTACAAATATTAAAAAAAGAATATTAGAAATAAATAAAAAAATGACAAAAGATACTCTTAGAACATTATCCATTGCTTATAAAAAAACTAATGATTCAAAAAAGGAAAATTTAGAAGAAGATTTGATATTCTTAGGAATAGTTGGAATGGAAGATCCTCCAAGAGAAGAAGTAAAAGATTCTATAAGAATATGTAAAATTGCAGGAATTAATGTTAAGATGATAACAGGAGATAATAAAGAAACAGCATTAGCAATTTCAAGACAAATCAATCTTAAGGGAGAAATTATAGAAGGACCTGAATTAGACAAGTTAACAGATGAGGAATTAAAACTGAAAATAAAATCTATAAATATTTTTGCAAGAGTAAGACCTGAACATAAATTAAGAATTGTTAAAGCTTTAAAAGAAAACGGAGAAATAGTTACCATGACAGGAGATGGTGTTAATGATGCACCTGCACTAAAAGAATCTCACATAGGAATTGCAATGGGAAAAAATGGAACTGATGTTACAAGAGAGGTTTCTGATTTAACAATTAAAGATGATAATTTTGTTACAATAGTTCACGCTATTAAAGAAGGAAGAACTATTTTCAAAAATATTAAAAAATTTGTAACTTATCAGCTTTCTTGTAATTTTGCAGAGTTAACTATTCTATTTTTAGGAGTATTACTTGCTCCATATTTGGGATGGCAAATTCCTGTTTTACTTGCATTACAAATATTATTTATGAATCTTGTGACAGATAATTTACCTGCTATTACTTTGGGATTTAATCCTTCTTCAGAAGACATTATGTATGAAAAACCAAGAGTGAATGCAAAAATATTAGATAAAAAACTTGTAATATTGTTAATTTTCACAGGTTCAATTCTTGCTTTATTTACATTATTTTCTGTTTATTTAAGCTTTAACATCTTTAAAAATAATTTTGAATATTCAAGGACCGTCGCATTAGCATCTTTAATATTGCTTGAAATTGCATCAGCATTTAATTTTAGGTCTTTTAGAAAAGGTGTTTTAAATAGATCGCCTTTTGTCAATAAATATTTAGTATATGCTTCAATAGCCTCTATCTTAGCAACTATATTAATAATCTATACTCCAATAAATAGTGTTTTTGGAACAGTTCCTATCTCTATAAGCGGATGGCTATTTGCATTATTTCCATCAATATCTCTAATTATAATTTTTGATTTATTAAAATATATTAATAACAAAAATAAATTTTTTAATTTAGAAAATAGTTAATAATATTTTGTTATGAAATTATTTTAAGGAATAAATCTTCCTGATTTAAAATCATCTATTAATTTTTCAATTAATTTAATTGAGCTTATTGGAAATTTCCATGTTGATTCTTTTTTAAGTTTTTCTAGATCATCAATTATTTTATCTCTTAAAAATTCCTCTATTTCCTTGCATTTATTTACAAATGCTTCTGCACTTGGATATTTTTTAAAAAAAACTTCAGGGATAAACTTTTTATCAGTATAATCTTGTCCATAAATATGTAATGAACTGTTATATTCATAATATGGTCCTACTTTTACTTCCTTTCCAATTTTTTCTGATAATTCATGAGCTAATCTTGAATGTAAATTAGTAATTCCTATTATATTATCAGACCATGCTTTTATCAAATCTCTGCTTCTCCATGTTAAATCCATATAGAGCAAAAATTCTCTATTTTCATTTTCTATTAATCTCAATTGAATTTGTCTTAAACAAGGTTGATCAGCTTCTAAATATTGATCAATTTCTGGAACAGCAGTTATAGCAACTGCTCTTCTAGTAATTGGATTTCTCGCTAAATCATTTATCATATTTTCTAACTGATTTATAGTTTTTCCATCATGAGTAGGATAATTTGTTAATCTCCAAAAATATGTATAAGGCCACAATGTTTCTTCATCTTTAACTTTTCTATTTTCAGATCTTGCTTTTTCAACTAATTTATATAAAGTTTCGTAAGAAGGAACTAAATGATCTTTTGCACCTAAGTATTCTGCAATAATTTTACCTAATTCAGAAAAACCTATAAGAGGATATCTTGGACTTTTGAAAGTGTCATCTATTTGAATCATAACTTTTGCATCTCTTCCAGGAGGATCAATAAAATTACCATAAGAATCTTTTCTGTCATATTGTGTTCTAAGCTCATAACCTCTATTTTGAACTGCTTCAATAGCTTTCCAACAAGCTTCAGGTAGGTTAGAAGCTTTTATGTGGAGACTTGGAATATATTTTTCTATTTTTTCCATAATAAGCAATTAATTTATAATTAATTTTAAAAATTTTTGTATTAAAAAGAATATAATATAAAAATTATTTATTGATATGTTCAGCATAAGAAATAATTTTTTTCATAGTTTTAACACAAAGAACAGGATGATTTCCAATTGCTGTTTCTTCTGAAAGCATCAAAGCATTTGCTCCTATTAAAACAGCACTAAAAACATCTTCTACTTCTGCATTTGTAGGATTTCTTGAGTGAACCATTGAAAGAAGCATCTCTGTAGCAACAATTACGAATTTTCTTTTTAATCTACATTTGTCTATAATTAGTTTTTTATAATAAGGTACTTTTTCAAATTTAATATTTTTTGATAAATCTCCTCTAGCTACCATTATTCCATCACTTATATTTATCAAATCATCAATATTTTTTATACCTTCTTTAGTCTCAATTTTAGAAATTATTTTAATATTCTTATTTTCAATTAAATTTTTTATATTTTTTATCTGTTTTGAATCTCTAGCATAAGAAACTGCAATATAGTTAATATTTTTAGAGTTTATCCAATCAATAAACTTTAAATTTTTAATATCAATCATAATTTCTATTTTTAATTTTTTAAGAATATTTATCATATTTTCCCATTGTTTGATATTTCCATATTTAGTATTTATTCTTGCAATATCCATTCCGTTATTTTTCATTTTTTTAAGAATTTTATAAGAAAATTTTTTTCCAATTGTAGCAATAATCTTAGTTTTCATAAGATTATTAATAAATAAGAGTTTATAGTTTTTTTGCAAAAATTAAAACACATAAAAAATTACTTTTTATCATCTAAATTTATTATTAAACTTATACAAAATTTTAAGAACTTAAAAGTTTTCTGAATATTTTTTCTTTATCCTTATTTAATTTTGGAATTTCAACAATGATTCTTAAAAATAAATCTCCTCTTTCTTTTGAATTGATAAACGGCATTCCCTGACCTTCAATTCTAAAATGAGTATGACTTTGAGTTCCAGGAGGTATTTTTATTTTTATTTTTTTATTATCTATACCTCTTATTTCAATTTCTCCACCAAAAATTGCAATAATTAAATCTATCTTTTTATCTAAAAATAAATTTTCTTCTTCTCTTTTAAACTTATCATGTTTTTTTAAATGTATTACAATATACAAATCTCCAGGTGGAGCGTTTTTTCCAGGTTCACCTTTGCCTTCAATTCTTAAATACTGCCCGTTATTAATTCCTCTTGGAATTTTAATATCAAGTTTCTGTATTTTTTCTACTTCTCCTTTACCTTTGCATAAATCGCAGTATCTTAAGAATATTTTTCCTCTTCCTTTACATTTATTACATTGAGTTATGCTTACAAAATGAGTGAATCCTTGTTTTCTTGAAATTCTTATCTCTCCAGTTCCATTACATTTATCACAATCTTTTAAATCTTTTTCCTCAGCTCCAAATCCTTTACATTTTCGACATATCTCGTAAATAGGAACTTCTATTGTTTTTTTAACTCCAAAAAAAGATTCTTCAAGAGTTATTTCTAAATCAAATTTTAAATCTGAACCTTCTCTATAGTCCTCAGCTTTTTTTCTTCTGTTATTGAAAATATCAAATATATCTCCAAATCCAAAATCTGAAAATAAATCATCAAAACTAAAACTTTGATTTCTAAAATCTCTTATATCATCAGCACTAAAAATAGAACTTCCATATTGGTCGTATTGTGCTCTTTTTTCAGGATTACTTAAGACTTGAAAAGCTTCATTTATCTCTTTAAATTTTTCTTCAGCTTCTTTATTACCTTGATTAACATCTGGATGATATTTTCTAGCTAATTGTCTAAAAGCTTTTTTTATATCTTCTTGAGAAGCATCTTTTGAAACACCTAAAATTTTATAATAATCTTTACCACTCATCTTAAAATAATATACAACTTTAATATAATAATCTAAAAATTATGTATTTTTAAAGCTGAGTGTTTACAAAAATATTAAAAAAGTAAAATTAATAGTAAAATAATAAATTAAAATTTTAATATTTTAATCTTTAACTTCATATTCTGCATTAATAGCATCGTCTTTTTTATTCCTACTTTTTTTATTATTTGAGCTTGTCTCATCTTTTCCAACTTCTTGATTTTCTTTAGCATGCTCTTCAGCATATTTTCTAGCTGCTTCTTCATAAAGTTTTGTTGAAACTTCTTGCATTACCTTTTGTAAATTTTCAATTTCATTTTTAATTTCATTTACATCATCTTTTTTCAAAATTTCTTTTGCTTTTTTTATTTCATTTTCAACTTTTTCTCTTTGTTCTTTATTTAGTTTGTCTTTAGATTCTAAAATAACTTTTTCACATGAATATATTAATGAATCTAAACTATTTTTAGCTTCTACTTCTTCTTTTTTCTTTCTATCTTCTTCTTCATGTTCTTTTGCTTCTTTCATCATTCTTTCTACTTCTTGTTCTGAAAGTTTTGTTGAAGCTGTAATAGTCATTTTTTGTTCTTTTCCGGTTCCAAGATCTTTTGCAGAAACATTTAATATTCCATTAGCATCAATATCAAAAGTTACTTCAATTTGAGGAACTCCTCTTGGAGCTGGTGGAATTCCTGTTAAATTAAAATTACCTAAGCTAACGTTATCTTTTGCCATAGGCCTTTCACCTTGTAGAACATGAATAGTTACTGCATTTTGAAAATCAGTTGCAGTTGAAAATATTTGACTTTTTTTAGTAGGAATTGTTGTGTTTCTTTCAATTAAAGGCGTCATTACTCCTCCAAGTGTTTCAATTCCTAAAGTTAAAGGAGTAACATCAAGAAGTACAATATCTTTAATTTCTCCTGCTAAAATTGCTCCTTGAATAGCAGCACCCATTGCAACACATTCCATAGGATCAACACCACGTTCAACTTTTTTTCCTATTTTTTCTTCAACAAATTTTTGAATGATTGGCATTCTTGTAGGTCCTCCAACAAGAATTATTTTTTTAATATCATCTTTTTTTAAATTAGCATCTCTTAAAGCTTGTTCTATAGGATGACTGCATCTTTTTATTATAGGTTCTATTAGCTGTTCTAATTTTGATCTTGTTAATTTTAATATAAGATGTTTAGGACCTTTGTTTGTCGCAGTTATATATGGAAGATTTATTTCAGTTTCAATAACTGTAGATAATTCAATTTTAGCTTTTTCAGCTGCCTCACGTATTCTCTGCATTGCAGTTGAATCTTCATCTAAATTAATTCCCTCTTGTTTTTTAAATTCATCCACAATCCATTTTATAATAGCTTCATCCATATCTGTCCCGCCTAATTGAGTATCTCCTGAAGTAGATAAAACAGTAAATGTTCCGTCTCCAAATTCCATTATTGTTACATCTAAAGTTCCACCTCCTAAATCAAAAACAAGAATTTTATGTTCACCTTCTTTATCAAGTCCATAAGCCATTGATGCTGCAGTAGGTTCGTTAACTAGTCTTACAACATCTAATCCAGCAATTTTACCAGCATCTTTAGTTGCTGTTCTTTGATTGTCATTAAAATATGCAGGAACAGTTATCACTGCTTTTTTAATCTCTTCTCCTAAAAATGCTTCTGCATCTCTTTTAATTTTTTGTAATATAAAAGCAGAAATTTGTTGAGGAGTATATTCTTTTCCATAAATATTATATTTAAAATCTGTTCCCATTTTTCTTTTAACTTTAATAATAGTTCCTTCTGGATTTGAAACAGCCTGTCTTCTTGCAGGTTCTCCTACTAATAACTGACCATCTTTTGTGAAAGCAACAACAGAAGGAAACATTTTTCCAGCTACAGTTGCTCCTTCTGCAGAAGGTATTATAGTTGGTTTTCCTCCTAATACCACTGCAGCCTGACTATTGCTTGTTCCTAAATCTATACCGATTATTTTTTCTTTTGCCATCTTATTTTTTTATATTTTCATTTTTTAAATTTTTTTCATTTTTCTTAGAAACTTTAACCTTACTTGTTCTAATAACTTTTGATTTCAAAATATATCCTTTTTGTATTTCTTCAATTATCTCATCTTCATCATGATTACTTAATTCTTTACATAAAACTTCGTGAAATTCTGGATTAAATTTTTTTCCTAGTGATTCTATTTCCTTAAGTCCGTGATTTGCAAGTATATCAAAAAATTTTTTCTTAATATTTAATAATCCTTCTCTATCAATATCTTTTGTGGACATTTTTATAGCAGCATCAAAATCATCTAATATAACAATTAATTCTTTAATAAGTGATTCATTTGCTAATTCTATAATTTGTTGTTTTTCTTTATCGAATTGCTTTCTGTAATTTTCAAAATCAGCCTGAAAATATTTAAGCTGATTTAATCTTTCTTCAGCTAATTTTTTTGTTTCTTCTAATTCTTTTTTTAATTTATCTATATCAGCTATTAATTTTTCTTCGTTTTTTGCTATTTTTTCACTTTCTTTTTCTAATTCTCTTGCTAATTTATCTGATTCTTTTTCAGGCTCTGCCATTTTTAATTTAATTTCTGACATGGTATCCTATTTATTTTTTATTTTTGATTTTGAAATTATTTCAAAAGCGTCATCAAAATCTTTTTTGAGTATTTTAAAATCTTCATTTTTTTTACTTTTATAATTCCTTTTTATTGCATTAATACCTGCTGTTCTACATAAAGCTTCTATATCTGCACCAGTCCATCCTTCTGATTTTTCAATATATTCTTTTAATTGAATATTACTATCTAAAGGCATATTTCTAGTATGAACTTCAAAAATTTTTTCTCTTGTTTTTTTATCTGGAATATCTAAATCTATGATTATATCTATTCTTCCAGGTCTAAGCAAAGAAGAATCTATTAAATCTTTTCTATTTGTTGCAGCTATAACAACTACTTTTTCTAATTCTTCGATTCCATCTAATTCTGTTAATAACTGATTAACGACTCTTTCTGTTGAATCATTTAATGAAGATCCTCTTGCTTTTGATATTGAATCAAACTCATCAAAAAAAATAATTGAAGGTGCAACTTGTCTTGCTTTTTTGAAAATATCTCTAATATGCTTCTCAGATTCTCCAACCCACTTGCTGATTAATTCGGGACCTTTAACAGAAATAAAATTAGCATTAGATTCATTTGCAACTGCCTTTGCTAATAAAGTTTTACCAGTTCCGCTTGGTCCTGATAACAAAATTCCTTTAGCAGGTTTAATTCCAGCTTTTTTATATAAATCAGGTCTTAAAAGAGGAAGCTCAATTAACTCTCTTAATTTTTCTTTAACATCTTCTAGACCTCCTATATCTTTCCAAGTTACATGAGGTTTTTGAATTAATACTTCACGCATAGCTGAAGGTTCTATAGTTTTAAGCGACTCAATAAAATGTTGTCTATTTACTTTAATTTTGTCTAATATATGTGTTGGAACTTTTTCCTGAATATTTTTAAGTTGAGAAAAATAAGGTTTTATTGATTTTAATGCTGCTTCTTTGCACAAAACTTCTAGGTCTGCTCCAGTAAATCCAATAGTCTTATAAGCTATTTCATCAAAATCAACATCTTTATCTAAAGGCATTCCTCTTGTGTGAATTTTTAGTATTTCCTTTCTTCCATTTTCATCAGGAGGATTTATTCTTATTTCTCTGTCAAATCTTCCAGGTCTTCTTAAGGCTTCATCAATGTCATCAGGTCTATTAGTAGCTGCCATTACAACGACTTGTCCTCTTGATTTTAAACCATCCATTAAAGTTAGTAACTGAGCCACAACTCTTTTCTCTGTTTGATCTATACCCTCTCCTCTTTTTGGAGCAATAGAATCAATTTCATCAATAAATATTATTGCAGGAACATTTTTTTCTGCTTGTTCGAATATATCTCTAAGATGTTTTTCAGATTCTCCATAATACTTACTCATAATTTCAGGTCCGGCAATAGAAAAAAATGCAGCATCTGTTTCATTAGCAACTGCTTTTGCTAATAAAGTTTTTCCTGTTCCTGGAGGTCCTGTTAATAAAACTCCTTTTGGAGCTCCAACACCTAATTTTTGAAAAACTTCAGGATGTTTCATAGGAAGTTCAACCATTTCTCTTATTAACTCAATTTCATTTTTTAATCCTCCAATATCTTCATAAGTAACTCCAGTAGCTTTAAGTTCTCCTGCATAAATAGAATCAGAAACTATTAATTCAGTTGAAGGAGAAACTAACACAAAACCTTTAGGTTCTGTTTTAGATATAACATAACTTAGTCTTGTTCCAAAAATATCAATAACAGTTTTTTGTCCTTGTGCTAAAGGTTTATGTAATAATATTGAATGAAAATATTCAGTAGGATCGTTTGAAAATTGTATTTCTTGCAAAGGAGATAATGTTACCTTTTTTGCTTCAGGAATATTAATCTTTTGTACTTTAATTTTATCTCCTATTGAAACTCCAATATTAGATCTTGTTGTTCCATCAAGCCTTATTTCTACATTTGGATCGTTATCCATACGCATAACTTTAACAACACTAGAACTTTTTCCTGTTATTTGAATTATATCACCTGATACTAATCCCATTCTATTCATAATTGCAGAAGGAATTCTTGCTATTCCTTTATCTATGTCTTCTTGTATTGCTTCAGAAACTTTAAGTTCAATCAATTCTAATTTTTCTTGGCTCATTTTTAACTCCTCCTTTTATTTTATTAAATACTATTTCTAAAACGCCATTATTAACAAAATAAGTGAAATTTTTAGTGTCAATAATTTTTGGAAGTTCTTTTTGAATAATAATTCCTTGTTGTAATTTTTTATTGAGATAGTTTTGAATATTTTCTTTAGGAGATTTTTTTGCAGTAATTGTTAATTCTCTTCCATTTATTTTTATAGAAATATCTTTTTCTATAAATCCAGGTAATTCAAAAATAAGGTAAACTTTTTCTTCATCTTCTATGAAATCTATTATTCTATCTTCTTCTTCTCCTACTATAAACTGTTTTATTCTTTCATTCCTAAAAGGAGACCTTCTAAAAAAATCATCAAAAAAGCTTTCAAAATCATCTTCATCATCAAAAAAATTCATTTTATATTTTCCTCCTACTTATAATCGTTTAATTATTTATTATGAAATGAATTTTATATTAAAAAAATAAAAAAAATTAAATTATCAAATTATTCAATTTCTATTTTATTTTTCTTTTTATCTTCAGCTTTTGGCATTGTTACTTCAAGAATTCCGTCTTTATATTTTGCTTTAGCTTTTTCAGGGATTACTTCTGAAGGTAATGCCATTGATCTATAAAATCCACGATAGCTCCTTTCTTCTCTGTAAAAACCTTTTTTCTCTGCTTTTGTTTCTTGTTTCTTTTCTACTTTAACTTCAATTCTATTTTCAGTTATATTAAGTTGAATATCTTTTTTATCAACACCAGGTATTTCAAATTTAGCTATAATCTCTTTGTCTCTCTCCTCTAAATCTGCTAAAGGACTTCTTAATGCAAGAGAGTCTTTTCTAGAATAATCTGGCAAAAATCTTAAGCTGTCACTTTCCCAAAAATCTCCAAAACTTCTATTTATCTCTCTTTGCAGTCTTCTCATTTCCTCAATTATATCATCAATCATTTTTACATCACCTCCTTCTAATTTTAAATTATTATAGCTTCTGAAATTTTATCTTTTTTTTCTTCAAAATCAGCAACTAATGCTTCTGTTGTTAAAACTAATCCTGCAATAGAAGCTGCATTTTGAAGAGCATTTCTAACAACTTTAGTAGGATCTATAACACCTGCTTCGAATAAATCTTCAAATTTATCTTTTTTAGCATTATAACCGTAATTTTTAGATTTAGAATCTTTTACTTTAACTAAAACCTCAAGTTCATCTTTACCTGAATTTCTTGCAATTTGTCTTATAGGTTCTTCTAAAGCTTTTTTAAGTATATTCAAACCAACTTTTTCATCATTTTCTAAATTAATATTATCAAGTATATTTTTTGATCTTAACAAAGTTACTCCTCCTCCAACAACAACTCCTTCTTCTACAGCAGCTTTAGTTGCATTTAAGGCATCATCTATTCTTAATTTCTTTTCTTCAAGTTCTGTTTCTGTAGTTGCTCCTACCTTAATAACAGCAACACCGTTACCTAATTTTGCTAATCTCTTTTTAAGTTCTTCTTTTTTATAATTTGAATCAGTATTTTTAATTTGATTTTCAATAGTTCTTTTTCTTTTCTCTAAATCTTTTTTATCTCCTCTTCCTTCAATAATAGTAGTTTTTTCATTATCTACCTTTATTTTTCTTGCTGATCCTAATACTTCATCAGGATCAGAATCTTCTAATTTCATATTCTTTTCTTTAGAAATTACTTTTCCACCAGTTAAAACTGCAATATCTTCAAGCATTTCTTTTTGTTCGTCTCCAAATCCAGGTGATTTAACTGCACAAACTTTTAATGAACCTTTTAATATATTGATTATTAAAGCTGTTAAAGCTTCTCCTTCAACATCATCAGCTATTATTAATAAAGGTCTTCCTTCTCTTGCTGCTTTTTCTAAAAAAGGAATTAATGGTTTAATTGAACTTATTTTATCGTCAGTTATTAAAATATAAGAATCCTCTAATTCTGAAGTCATTTTTTCTTGATTAGTAGCCATATATGGAGAAATAAATCCTTTGTTAAATTGCATTCCTTCAACAACCTCTAAAGTAGTTTCAATACTTTTTCCGTCTTCAACAGTAATTACTCCTTCCTTGCCAACTTTTTCCATAGCTTCAGCAATTAATTTTCCAATTTCTTCATCATTATTTGCAGCAATAGAAGCAACTTGAGAAATCATATTTTTATCAACAACCTGAACACTTTCTTTCTTAATATGTTCTACAACTTTTGAAACTCCAATGTCTATTCCTTTTTTAATTTCAATAGGATTTGCTCCAGAAGTAATATTTTTCATTCCTTCTTTAATAATAGCCTGACCTAAAACTATCGCCGTTGTTGTTCCGTCTCCTGCATCATCTTGAGTTTTTGATGAAATCTCTCTAATCATTTTTGCACCAATATTTTCAAATTTATCTTTTAACTCTATTTCTTTTGCTATTGTAACACCATCATTAGAAACTAAAGGTGAATGTTTATCTAATATAACAGTTCTACCTCTAGGTCCAAGAGTCACTTTAACTGTATTTGCAACTTTATCAATTCCTCTAATTAAAGCTTGTCTTGCATTTTCACCATAAATTATTTGTTTTGTATCTGCCATTTTAATCCTCCACTTTTGCAATTATATCTTTAAACTCAACTATTACGTATTTTTCATTATCAATTTCAATATCTTCATGACTATAACCACTATAAAGAACCTTATCTCCTTTGCTTAAAGGAAGTTGTTTTCCATCTTTATTTGTTCCAACTTCCTCAACTATTCCTTGCTTTTTTTCTTCTTCAGATTTTGGAAGATAAATTCCTGACTTAGTTTTTTCCTCTTTTGGTTTTTCAATCTTAATTAATACTCTTTCTCCAATTGGTTTAATTTTCATTTTTATAATTTAATAATGCATAGAGAGTTAAATGCAAAGGAAAGCTTTAGAGCTGTTCCTTGGCATTTACAGCGAAGGAGTCTCTAAAGAATCCTTTGCCATAAATCCCATGCATTTTATCTCCTCCTTATTTTTTACTAAAAAAAGTAATATATTTACAATTTATATACTTTTTTTCCTTTAAAATTTAAAAAAAGATACTTTTTGAAATAAAATAGTTAAATTTATAAACATATAGTTCCTAATTATGTTATGTCAGAATTAACTACAAGAGAAAAACAAGTTCTAACAGAACTAATGAAAAATTGTAAAACTTCAGATCAAGAGATAGCAAGAAGACTGAAAACTTCAAGACCGACAATATATAAAATCAGAGAAAGATTAGAAAAAGAAGGAATAATAAAAGGTTATGCTCCATTAATAAATTTTGAAAAAATGAATTTAAATTTACAAGCAGTGATATTATATAGATGGAAAGATTATTCTAAAACTGAAGAACTTAATCATATTATAAAATTTATTAAAAACCTACCTGAAGTAGTTCTTTTCATAAAAGGAGAGGGCATGGGAAGTAAAACTGATTTAATTATCTCTATTCACGAAGATATTAAAGATTATGAAAGATTTATCAGAAAACTGAAATATGAGTGGAAAGATAATACTGAAAATGTTGAAGTTTTTTTATCGTCTATAGATGGAATTTCAAAAGGTTATGATTTAAGTTCACCTGTCTTAAATAAAATCAATCAAAAAATAATTTACTCAAAATAACTTTAAAATATTTTTATATTAATTATTACAACTAATTTTAAAAACTAAAATTATTTATAATAAAAAAATGTTAAAATGATAAATACAGTAAAAATTAAAGTAAAAAAATTATCAGAGGATGCAATAATTCCTACTATTGGAAGTGAACATTCAGCAGGTTTTGATATTTATACTAATGAAGAATATGAATTAAAACCAGGAGAAACACATACTTTTACAACAGGTTTAAGTTTTGAGATTCCAGAAGGAAAAGTCTTTTTAATTTGGGATAGATCAAGTCTTGGTGCAAAAGGTCTTCATAGATTTGCAGGAGTAATAGATTCAGATTATAGAGGTGAATTAAAAGTTGTTATCTTTAATTCAACAAACACGACTTATAGAATAAATAAAGGAGATAGAATTTGTCAAGGAATAATTCAAGATTATTATAGACCTTTTATTGAAGAAGTAAAAGAACTATCAAATACAAATCGCGGAATAGGTGGATTTGGTTCAACAGGAAAATAATATAACATCCTACTACATCCGAAGATGTAGGTTTCCGTGATGCTCTTTTCAGAGTTTTCAACAGGTTCTTACAACTAAGATATCTTAATCTTGCTTTTTTATTATGTAAAAAAGTCTTACAGACAATCTACAAGAAAGTTCCAGCTTCCCTTAAAAAAGACTATAGAATTTCTTGCTAAAGAATTAATAAAAGTTAATATCATACTTAACTTTCATATATATAAAAACAATTTAATTTTACAATTTTTTAAAGAGATTTTTGATTTTAAAAAAACTTATAAACTTTATAGAATACGTTATATTTGTGAGAAATGAAAAAAGAGGAAAAGATTATTTACATATGTATATTAATATATATTTTTTTTAATATTTATTCTGTATCAGCTTATTTTGATTCAAATTATATTCCAGATCAAAAAAATCATGGCTATATAATTCAATTAAAAAATCCTTCTTTAATAGAAAAAAATATTGAACTAAATGAACTTGCTATAAAAAATGAAAAAGAAATTTCTGAAATGTCTAACTTTAATCCTTTAAAGTATTGGAGAATTTTATTTGATTTAAAACAAAAAGATATTCCTAAGAAACTTAACGAATATAAAACAAAAATTGAATCAAATAAAGAATTAGTTAAAAATAAAATAAAAGATAAATTAAAAAAAGATTTAGTAATAAATGACGAATTTAAAGATGTAATAAATGTGATTGTTTTAAATGTTTCTGAATCTGAAATAAAAAAATTAGAAGATATTCCTGAAATTAAAAAAATTTCTCCGAATTTAGAAATAAGAGCAGATTTAATGGATTCTATTTCAATAATAAAAGCTAATTATTCTTGGTCTTTGAATTACAAAGGAGAAGGAATTAAAATAGCAATTCTAGACACTGGAATTGATTACACTCATCCTGATCTTGGAAATTGCACTAATTTAGAATTTTTATCAAAAACCTGTTCTAAAGTTGTAGATGGTTATGATTTTGTAAACAAAGATAATGATCCAATAGATGATCATGGTCATGGAACTCATTGTGCTGGAATAGCAGCAGGAACAGGAAAAGGAGGTCTAAAAGGTGTTGCACCAGAAGCAAAATTATATGCATATAAAGTATTAAATTCAGCAGGAACAGGAACTTTTGCAAGTGTCATAGCAGGTATAGAAAGAGCAGTAGATCCTAATAATGATGGAGATTATTCTGATCATGTAGATATAATGAGTCTAAGTTTAGGCATAAATTGTGGAGGTATTTACACTTCTTCATGCGGTCCTGATGATTTAACCTCAACAGCAGTTGATAATGCTGTTAAAAAAGGTGTTGTTGCAGTTATCTCAGCAGGAAATTCAGGTCCTGGATTAAGCACAATAGGCTCACCTGGAACATCAAGAAAAGCAATAACAGTAGGAGCAGCATATAAAACAAAAACAATGGCAAGTTTTAGTTCAAGAGGACCTGTAATCTATTTAGGAGAGTATATAAGTAAACCTGATGTTGTCGCACCAGGTGTTTTAATATGCTCTGCTCAATACGATAGTATGTGGAATTCTTCAAAATGTTTTGATGAAAAACATATCGCAATATCAGGAACTTCAATGGCTGCACCTCATGTTGCAGGAATGGCTGCATTAATAAAACAAAAATTTACATCATACACTCCTGAAAAAATTAAAGAATTAATAAAAAACACATCTGATTTTATTTCAGGTTACACTATTAATGATGAAGGTTCTGGTTTAATAAATATACAAAAAGCAATGAACATAAATGATCTATCATTACCCTTATCAAAAAGACTTCCATTGGATTTTTTAAATGAAGTAATATTATCAAAAAATATACTAGATGAAGATTATGCATTAGTACAAAACAATAAAACACTCTATATAGTTTGGAAAGAAAATTCAAGTTTATATTTTACACAGATATTAACAAACGGTAATCTTTCTATTTATAAGAAAAAATTAACAAAAAATAATATTTATAATGAAAAAAATCCTGATATATTATTTGCCAATAATATCTCGCATATTGTTTGGTCAGATGACAGAGATAATAACAAAGAAATTTATTACATTCAAAATATAGAAAAAAGTAGTGATGAATCAGAAATAAGAATAACTTTTTCAGGAATTGAATCAATAAAACCGAGATTAATTGATTTAAAAGATAGTCTAGGTTTATTATTCTTAAAAAAATCAAAAGATTCTTATGATTTAATTTACAAAAAATTAGATTATAATAAAAATATCTTAATAGAAGATAGATTAATAACTGATGCACAAAATTTTGATGCAACTTATTTTAATGATTCAATATATATAGTAGCTCAAGATGTTTTTAATAACATAAGATTAATAAATATAGATAAAAATGGAAATTTAATCAATCAAAATAATATAGCTATAGGTAAAAAACCTTTAATTAGAAAATATAATAGCTATGATAATCTAATATCTTACATTGATAATCAGGATAATCTTCATATATTGATATTTAATGAATTAAATTCTTTAATATTAAGTGAACAAGTAATAAACTCAATAATTGATAATCCTGTAATAGAAGTTGATGAAGAAAAAAATATTTTTATCTATTATCAAAGATTAAATTTTACAAATCAGATATATTATTCTGTTTTATCAAATAATTTTTCATTTTTAGTAAAAGATAAAATAGTAACTTCTCCTTTTAATAATTCATATTATCCAAAAATAACTATTGGAAATTTAAGTTTGAATCTTTTATATAAATTAGAAAACTCGCTTTATTTATTGTCTACAGATTCAAGAATTAATATTTATCCAGAAATAATATCTGAAAAACTTGAAAATATAGGACCTTATAGCGCGATTATTAGATATAATTTTAAAAATGTATTGAGATATGCAAAATTAATAATTAAATTATCTATTAGTGAATATGGAAATGGATATTATAATATAGCAAAAACTACAGGATTTCAGATTTATTCACCAGATTCTGGAAGTATAGTTGCAATATTAGATAATGATACTATAACAGATAGTCCTTCATTTTCAATTTTTAATTTAACTCCTGGAACTAAATATGATTTAGAACTAATAGTAACTGATTTATCTGGAAATTCTAAATCATATTCATCAGAACTAAATATTTCAAGTTTTTATACTAGAACTACATCTAAAATTCCAGAACTTCCAACAAACTTTTATGGAAAAGTCATAACAACAGATAATAAGTTAGTAGAAGGAATTTTAGTGAGTGCAAAATGGATAGATATAGACGATAACGAATATATCTCAAATACATTCACTTTAACAACAGAGCAAGCAAAAAAATTGGGAAATCCTGAATTAGCTGGATACTTCATATTCAATGATGATAGCATTAAAGCAAAAAAAGGATCAAAAATAACAGTTTCATCTCCTGAAGATCTGAATGAGCCTGATCCTTATGTAATAGCAAATCCAGGAAAAAAAGCAATAGAAATCAACACACCAATTCTAATGAGCGGAGAGTTACCAATTATATCTATAATTTCTCCATTAGAAAAAATATATTTATCTAATGAAACTCCTAATTTAGTATATAATGTTTCTAAAAAAACAAATTTCGTAACTTTTAGCCTGAATAATGGTAGCTATATAAATATTACAAACTTAGATAATAATGAAATAAAAATAAGTCCTAAAGTAGGTCTTAATCATATAACAATAAATGTTACTGATATAACAAACTTAAAAAATTCTAAAACAATTGCCTTTATAATTAATGATATAACACCTCCTAACTTAACTTTAGATAATCCTTTTTATGAAGAAAATAAAATAAAACTATCTGCTAGTGTAGTTGATTTAAATTCACCATTAAATAAATCCTGCTTAGTATGTATTTCATCAGACGGTATTTGTGATACAAAATGGACTAGTGCAAATAATGAATTTAAAGATGGTGACTTTGGAGGAAAATGTTCTTATATAATTAATAAATCAATGTATAATGAAGGAATTTATTATTTTAATTTTAAAGTATCAGATTCTTATAATAATTTTGGTGTTGGATTAACAAAAAGTTTTATTATAGATAAAACACCTCCTCAAGAAATATCCTCCTTAATAATAAACACAGATCAGACAAAAAACTCTTTAAAATTATATTGGTCATATTCAAAAGATCCTGATTTCAAAGAATATAGAATTTATCGTTCAAATAGCCCTGAAGTTAAAATTTCAACAATTAGTAATAGATATATTAATTCGTTCATTGATAATGATGTTATTGAAAAAACGACTTATAAATACAGAATTACAGTTGTTGATAATTACGAAAATGAGAATTTAGGTATAAGTTCATCTGCAACAGTTCCAGATATAACTGCGCCTATAATAAGAGTTTTTAGTCCAGAAAATATGAAATCTTATAACCAAACAATTATCCCTCTTAAGTTTACAGTAAGTGAGCCTTCAAATTGTTCTTATATATTAAATGGTGTAATAAATACAATCTCAGAAAAAATTTTAGCATCTGAAGGAGAAAATTATATTTTTATAAAATGTATTGATAATTCAAGTAATGTAGGAATATCATCTAATACCAGTTTTAATGTAGACACAATAATTCCTCCCCCAGTATATGATGTAAAAATAAACCAGATAGAAAATCGTTTAGTTTTTTTTATAAACTGGAATGCTTCTGAGGATGCAAAAAATTTTCATATATATAGAAGTAATAAAGAATTTACAGAGATTTCTCAAGCAGATAAACAAATAATTTCACCATCAAAATTTTTCTATGATTCTAATGATCTTATTCCAAATAATACCTATTATTATGCAATACTTCCTGAAGATTCTGCTGGAAATATTAATTATAATTTTACATTATATTCTCAAAAAGTTAATCCATTAATTCAAATAGAACCAATTAATAATCTTCAAGTAATTTCTATTGCAAATGAACCTTCTTTATTATTAAAATGGGAAAAATCAAACAATTCTAAATTTTTAAAATATAACATTTATAGAAGTAATGAATCATTTTCAAGTGTAAAATCTTATGAAAGTACCAATAAAACTATCAAAATTAGTGAAATTTTTGATAAAAATCAAGATTTTTTTATAGATTCAAATCTTCCTTTAGGAAAAACTTATTATTATGCTGTAACCCAATCAGATATTTATAATAATGAAAACACAAATGTAATATCGGTTTTTGGAACTGTATATATAAATGAAACATTAATTCCAATAATAACTGGATTAAGAGCTGTTCAGTCTCCTTTTGATTTATCAGTAAATTTATCATGGGATAATATAACTACTTCGAATTTCTCAAATTATAATGTTTATAGAAACAATTACTTTTTTAATAAAACAGATAAAATGACTCCAATAGCAAAAATAACAAATAATTTTTATAAAGATAATAGCTTACAATATCCAGGAATATATTACTATGGTATAACAATAACAGATAATAACCTAAATGAAAGAAAAGAAGTAATTCCCATTAATATTAACATTACAGAAAAAGATTTTATAACTCCAAATGTATCAGTTTATGAAGTATTAAATCCTATTTTTGGAATAATAACTATAAGTGCGTTTGTAAGTGATAATATAGGACTTAAAAAATCCTGCTTAGTATGTATTTCATCAGACGGTATTTGTGATACAGAATGGACTAGTGCAAATAATGAATTTTCCATAGGTAGCAAATCCGGAGTTTGTTCTTTTATTTGGAACACAGCCCAGTTTGAAAAGAATAATTATACTATTAACTTTAGAGTTAGTGATTTATCTGATAATCAAGGAACTGGAATTGAAAAAATTACAAGAGTAATAGATCCACCTTCTCTTTATTGTTCAGACGGAACTACATATAATTTTTGTTCTATAAATAAACCGAAATATTGTATGAATGGTTTTTTAATTGATAAATGTAACTTATGTGGATGTAATAGTGATAGTTCTTGTAACTTAAACGGCTCTTGTGTAATAAATAAATGTATTGATCAAACAAACGAGAATAATTGTTCAATAAATAAACCAAAATATTGTGTTAACCAAACTTTAGTTAATAAGTGCACAAAATGTGGATGTATTGACGGATATTTTTGTAATATTACATCAGAAAATTGCGAATATGAAATTTCTTTTAATCAAACATGTTCTGATAAAACTCCTTATGGAACTTGTTCTTCAAATCAGCCTCAGTTTTGCAATAATGGAACTTTGATAGACAATTGTGTGAAATGTGGTTGTAAAACAAATTACATATGTAATATTCAAACAGGAATTTGTGAATTTCAAAATCCTCCAGTATCTAGTATTAATTTATATACCGGATGGAATTTAATAGCATTACCTATAAAACCAATAGATAATTCAATATCAAAAGTTCTTTTACCTATTAAAGGTAAATATGATTCTGTTTATTCATACGATCCAGTTAGTAAAAAATGGTTAGTTTATAAGGAAAATACAACATTATTTGGAGAAAGTAATACTTTAACAACAATAGATATAGGAAGAGCATACTGGATTGATATGAAAGATAATGCGATATTACCAATTAACGGAACTCCTTTAAGTTCATACTCAGAAAATTTATTACAAGGCTGGAATTTTATAGGTTATCCATATAATCAAGAAAAATTTGTATTTGACACTTTATCATCTTTAAAAAATAAATATGACATTATTTTCACATTTGACAATCAAAATAAAAAATGGTCATTTTATTCACCTTACGAATCTATTTACGAAAATTCTTTCAATAAACTAGAACCAGGAAAAGGATACTGGATTTATTTATATGAACCGACAAAATGGGAACTCTAATAAAAAATGTATTTTTAATAATATCAATAATAATATTTTTTCTATTAAATTTGTCAATTTTTATAGCAACGCCACCAAAATTACCAACTATGATATATGGAAAAGTTTTGAAAGAGAATAATGAACCTTATCCAGGAGCAAAAGTAACTATAATATGGACTAATTATGATGGAGAATTAAAATCTATAACTCAAAATACTTTAACAAATGAAAAAGCAGGTTATTACAAATTTAAAGATATAGATGCAGAAGAAAATACTCCTATAAAGATTCAATCATATGGTATAACAATAACATTAAATGCTATACCTGGAGCTCAAATAAAAGCACCTGATATTATAATACCTAATTCAAAAAAAAGTTTTTTTCAAAATTTATTTAGTAAAATAAAAAATGTTTTTGAATCAAAGGAAAATGAGTTAAATGAAGAACTAAAAAATAATAATAATGAGTATGAAAAAAAACAAAATGAAATTTCACTTAAAAATAATTTAGATAACAAAAATTTAGATAATGAAAGTAAAAAAATAAATGAAAATAATTCGATCGATGTAAACTCAGTTGATATTGCAGAACCTAACTATGAAGATTATTATAAATATAATGAAAAAGAAGAAAATTATATTAATGAAGAAGAAAACATAATAATTCTAAATGATTCTGAAAAAAAAAGTAAAAATGAAATCTTTAAAAATAAAGAAAAAACAAATTATTCTCCAATAATTGAGATTCCAGAAATAATATATTTATGTGAAAATTCTTCTTTATCTCAAAAATTCAAAGTTATTGATATGAATAATGATGACATTGAAATATATTTAAATCCGAATTATCCGAATTCACCTTTTTTTATTAGAAAAATATTTTCAAATAAAGAAAATGAAAAATTATTTGAAATTTATTCTGATGTAATAACAAAAGAAAGTTTATTAAATAAAAACTTTGGAGTTAAAAATTATAATTTGAAAGTATCAGCATCTGATGGATATTTATCAGATGAGAAAGAAATTAATATAATTCTAATTGAAAAAAATAATCCTCCAAAAATTGAGAACATCGGCGTTCAAACTTTTGAATTAAATAAAACATTTTATAAAGAAATTCATGTAACAGATGAAGAAGATGGAAACAACAATGAGAATTTTAAATTCATTATTTCAAATGACGATTCAAATTCATTAGAAATTAGCTCAAATGGTATTTTGAGTTTATATAATGAAAATCCAGAACAAGGAATATATAGAATAACTATATGTGTTTTAGATAATGGATTAAAATTTCCTTTTGAAAAAATAAATTATTGCAATCAAGATGGAAAATCTTTGAAAATTTGTCAAGAATTTCTTTTAACAGTAACTGCAAAAAATCATGAACCTTGGATTAATTATGCTTTTCCATCAGAAAAAATTTTAATAAAAAATCAAGGAGAAATTTTATCTCTTAGTATATCTACTACTGATTTAGATGGAACAGTTCCAGATGTATATTGGTTTTTGAATAATAATTTAATTTCTTATGAAAAAAATAAATTTACAAGCGAATTGAAATATGAAATACCCTGTAATATTTCAAAAATTCATAACATTAAAGCTGAAATAACAGATGGAATAGCAAATGATTCAGTTATATGGACTATTGATATAAAAACAAATCCAAATTGTATAGAAACATATAATTACTCTTGTAATGAAAATTGGGGATGTTCTCAATGGAAAGAGTGTAGAAGTATATCAGAAATAAATGATTATAAATTGTTAGAAGAAATTAGAGAAAAATGTAATAAAAATGGATGGAGTAATCAGATATGCGGCTATCAAAAAAGAGAATGTATAGATCTAAATAATTGTAAAACAAATAAAAGTGTTCCAAAAATTTTTCAAGAATGCTATTTTACTAAAGATCCTAACTGTAATGATAAAATTAAGAATTGTCATGATGATTCTTGTGAAATCTTAACAGACTGCGGAGGCCCTTGTAAGCCATGTCCTACATGTAATGATAAAATACAAAATCAAAATGAAAAAGGAATAGATTGCGAAGGTGAATGTTATGTTACATGCAAAAAACAAGAAAATTTGTATTCTATCAACACAAAATTATTAGAGAATATAGCTTTCATATTTCTTACAGCTTTTTTAATTATTAGTATTTTAATTGTAGTTTCTCTTACAATAAGAGTAATTATATTAAAAAAAACCGTATCTAAACTAAATCAAACTTCTTCTTATATAATTAAATAATCTTAATCCTCTTCACAATCCTCTGCTTTTATCAAATAAAGATTTTCATAATCTTTTTTTCTTTTTTTACTACAAGAATCACAATATTTTCTTATATATTTATTTTTCTTATTATAGGTAAATTCCTTTCCACAATCTTTACAAATTATTTTTTTAATTGCCATTTAAATAATAATATTCTTATTTTGAAATTAATCAGTAAATCTTTTAAATTTAATGTATTATTAATATATAATAAATTAATTATTAAATTGCTAGATTAAAAATATTAAATTTAATTTAAATATATTTTTAAAGTCTAATAGATTAATTATATTATGAAAGTTTAAATTTTTGCGCCGCTAGTTTAGTGGTAGAACATATCGTTGCCAACGATAGGATCCGAGTTCGATTCTCGGGTGGCGCATTATAAGTTTAATTTTTTAAAAATATGAAAAAAGGGCAAAATTCAGTTATATCCACTATATTATTAATATTTATAGGAATAGTCGCAGCAAGCATGATTATTATTTTTGCATCAGGATATATTTCTATAGAAAAATCAAAACAAAAAATATTAACATCAATAAAGGATTTAGAAATGAAATTTAATGTTTATTCAGATGTTGTAACATCTTATGGATATATATTAAATAAAAAAATCGATTTTATAGTAGAAACTCAAGGAAATGTTGATGATGACATTTTATCAAAATGCAGACCTTTATTTGTAATTGATAAAGGTGATTCAACAATATCTTACATCTCAACTGAAAGAATTCCAAGAAACGGCGAATCAAAACAATACACATTAGATTTTGCTGACATAGGAATTACAGAAGCTAAAGAGATAAATAAAATCGATTTATATGCAAAATGCGAAAAAGTAACAAGTAAACTATTAGATACAGAAACAATTCAATCTTAAAAATACTATAAACATTTTATTAAAAAAACATGTGATTCTCTAAATGATTCGAATTCTGTATTAGATTTATTCCATCATTTCAGGAGGCTCTCCTCCAATTTTTTTTCCACTAAAACCTGGTTTTGACTTTGATGCTAAAACATCATCTATCCTAAGAATCATAACAGCAACTTCTGTTGCTGAAGTTATTGCCTGAATTTTTATTCTAACAGGTTCAATTATTCCTGATTTAAGACAATCTTCTATTTTGTTATTAAAAATATTTATACCTGCATATTTTTCACCATTATCATGTCTTGCCTTTAATTCAGTTAAGACATCTATTGGATCAAGACCTGCATTTTCTGCTAAAGTAGATGGAATAAATTCAAGAGCATTTGAAAATTCTTGTACAGCAAGTTGTTCTCTACCAGACAATGTTGTAGCAAATTCTCTTAATCTTTTTGATAACTCAATTTCAATTGCTCCTGCTCCAGCAACAATTTTTTTATCTTTTATAACAGCTGAAACATCACCAAGTCCATCTTTTAATGCTCTTTCTACCTCGTCTATAACATGTTCGCTTCCGCCATGAATTAGTATAGTTATTGACTTAGGATTTTCACAACCTCTAACATAAGTCATTGCTTCATCACCATGTTTAACTTCTTCAACAACATGAGCTATTCCAAGTTGGTCTTCTGATAACTCGTTTAGATTTGACACTATTTTTCCTCCTGTAGCATAAGCAAGAGCTTCCATGTCACTTTTTGCAACTCTTCTAACAGCATAAATTCCTTCTTTAGCAAGATAGTAGATTACAGTATCATCAATTCCTTTTTGAGTAAAAATAACATTTGCATTAGACATTTTTATTTTTCTAACAATTTCTTTTAACAAAAATTCTTCTCTGTTTAAGAATTCCTGCAATTGACTAGGTGATGAGATGTTTATTTTTGCTTCACCTTCAGGATTTTTTATTTCTAAAGAATCAGATATAAGAGCTATTCTCGCATTTTCAATTTTACTAGGCATATCCACACTTACTCTTTCTTTATCAATAACAATACCTCTTATAAGCTCTGTATTTTCAATTCCATTACTCTTATTTTTAGCTATCCTAATATTTTGCAGATTAACATTTCCATTTTCCTCAATTTGCTTTATAGATGAAACAATAATATCTGCAAATTTATCTTTAACATTTTCAGCAGCCTTTCCAGTCATAGCAGTTCTAACAATATTTTTCAAAATCTCTTCATCATTAGGAGTAATCAAAACTGATAATTCTTCTAAATATTCTTTTGCTTTTTCAGATGCAAGACTATACCCTTTTGTTATCATAGTTGGATGAATTTTCATATCTAATAATTTTTCAGCATTTTCAAGTAGTTTTCCTGCAATCATAACTGCAGTAGTTGTTCCATCACCAACTTCTAATTCTTGTGTTTTAGCTATTTCAACCATCATTTTAGCAGCAGGATGTTCAATATCCATTTTTTCAAGTATAGTAACTCCATCGTTAGTTATTGTTATATCTCCAATAGAATCAACTAACATTTTATCCATACCCTTAGGTCCAAGCGTTGTTTTTACAGCATCTGAAACAAGTTTTGCTGCTAAAATATTGTTTCTCTGAGCAGTTTTTCCAACTAATCTTTCAACATTTTCAGGCAAAATATATATGGGTTGTTTTTCTGTCATTTTTATTAATAAACAAAACAAATTAGTATTATAAATATTATAAATATTATAAAAAATGTTTTTAAATTTTAATAACTATAAATATATATTCTATGATATATACTTTAAAAAAATATTCATAATACTTTTAATTAAAACTTTTAGTAAAACCAAAGATTTTATAAATATAATTCTTGTTATAAATATATTAAAAAAGAGATGAAATATGGTAGAAAGAGATGTAGTATATAGAAGTAAAATAAAACATTCTGGAATTTTCAGTTTTAGTGAATTATATGAATTTCTTTATGATTGGATAAGTGAAGACGGCTATAGAATTAATGAAAAAAAATACTCTGAAAAGATTTCAGGAGAAACTAAAACAATTGAAATTCAATGGGAAGCTGATAAAAAAATTTCAGATTATTTCAAATTTTCCATAAAATTAGACTGGACAATTTCAGGACTTAAAAAAGTAGAGGTAAAAAAAGAAGATAGAAAAGTAACTATGAATTCAGGTTCTATTGAAATAAAATATCAAGCAACATTATTAAAAGATTATGAAAGTAGATGGGAAAATCATCCTTTTTGGAAATTTTGGAGAGGTGTTTATGATAAATACATTATAAGATCAAGAATTGATGAATATGAAGAAAAAATTTCACAAGAGGTTTTAGAGATTGTACAACAAACTAAAGCTTTTTTAGCATTAGAAACAAAAAGATAATATTAAAAAATAAATAAATATTTTAAATATTTATTAAGAATTTTTATTTCAAAAAAAATATTTATATTATTTTTAAATCATTACTATTATATTGTAGTAATATTAAAAATATAAATTCTATAAAATATTTTACAATAAATGTTTATTTTTTTACAATAGATTTAAATATGGAGCATTTTTATTTTTTTCATGAAAATTTTCATGAAAAAGTACTATACCTTAATTATATCACTAATATTTATATTATTGTCAATAAATTTTATTTTAGCTATTAACATAGAAATTAGTAAAAAAACTATTTCTGATACTATAATTAGTGATTTAAATAAACCTGCTATATTTAACATTACAATTAAAAATTTAGATAATTCTGATAATTTTACCATATATTCGTTAGTAGGTATTGATATAAAACCATCAACTCCAATTTGGATAAATTCAGGAGAAAGTAAAACTATTCAAATAGAAGTAATACCAAGAGAGAATTTATTAGAAAAACAAGAACCGCTATCTTTTGAATATCAAATAAAAAACTCTAAAAACGAATTTAAAAAAGATAATTTAATTATAAATATTTTAAGTTTAGATAACTCTTTTATCATAAGTCCAGAGCCTATAAATCCAAAGTCAGAAAAATTAATTCTTGAAATAAAAAATATAGCTAATTATGATTATAATGATTTAAAGATGTATTTTACTTCTCCATTTTTTGATGATTATCAAATAATTATTCCAATGAAAGCATTTGAAAGAAAAAAAATCGAAATACCGATAGATAAAAATAAACTAAAAGTTCTTCGTGCTGGAAACTTTATTTTAAAAATAGATATAAATACTGAAGGAAAAACAATTAAAAAAGATATAATAACAAAATTTGTTGAATTGCCAAAAATTGAACAAAAAGAGGTTAAAGAAGGTTTTATAATAAAAAGATTAGAGATAACAAAAAAAAATATAGGAAATGTTAAAGAAACTGCGACAATAATTGTTCAAAAAAATTTTTTTTCTTATTTATTTACAACAGTAAGACCTCTTCCTTCAAAATCTTTCATAGAAGGATTAAACAGAATTTATGTCTGGGAAAAAGATTTAGTTCCTGATGATGAACTTAGTGTAGTAATAATTACAAACTGGCTATATCCTATATTTATAATATCCTTAATAATATTTTTAGTATGGATAATAAAAAAATCATTAGAAAGAGATTTAATCTTTAGAAAAGAAGTTTCATTTGTAAGAACAAAAGGAGGTGAATTTGCATTAAAAGTTTCTCTTAAAATAAAATCAAAAAAATACATAGAAAGAATAAATATAATAGACAAACTTCCTAATATTGTAAATTTATATGAAAAATTTGGAGCAGTAGCTCCAGATAAAGTAGATATGCAAAACAAAAGAATTGAATGGAATATTGAATCAATGAATTCAGGAGAAGAAAGAATATTTTCATACATAATTTACTCTCATAAAATAGGAGTAATAGGAAGATTTGAGCTTCCAAGTGCAAGAATAGTTTATGAAAAAAATGGAAAAATTAAAGAAGCTACATCTAACAGAGCTTTTTTTATAAATGAACCAAAACATTCAATTTAATAACAAATCTTAGTATAAAAACTTGTTCTAAAATTTTTTTATAAAGAATAAAGAGAGTTTTTAAATCCCCAGGGAGGGAGTCGAACCCCCTTCATTCGGTCTACAGCCGAAGGTAATAACCGTTATACGACCTGGGGAACATAAATTTACGAAAAATCATATATATTTAAATTTTTTTGAAAATATCAGATATAAAAAGTTGAAAGTGACATCCTCTGTTCACTAAAGTGGACAGCTGTCCTTAGTAGCTTAAAATAAGATTATGGTGTATTTCTTGATTCTCTATATACTTCATTTCTCTTTAATTATAATGCAATTTATCTTCCCTTTTAAAGGGCCTAAATTTCTTGCTAAAGATTTAAAAAATTTTATTTTATTAATTATAAAAACTTCTAGAATAAACTCCAACGAGCTCTGCTTTTTCAATTATATGACCTTTAATAGCATTTAATATATCAGATTTACTTGGAATCTTATTAAAACTAAGGGTTGTATCAATAGCATATAATTTAAAAAAATACCTGTGCTTTCCAGAAGGAGGACATGGCCCATTATATCTTACTTTTCCAAAATCATTCATACCTTGTAAAGCTCCTTTAGGAATGCTATTTTCTTCTATAATTTCAACAGAAGAAGGAATATTATATAAAACCCAATGAACCCAATCACCTCTAGGAGCATCTGGATCATCAACAATTAAAACAAAACTTCTTGCTTTTTCTGGAGAATTAATTATTTTAATCTCAGGATTAACATCAATTCCATCACAGGTGTATTTTCTTGGAATAAAATCTCCGTTATTAAATACACTCTTAATAATCATTTATAAATTAATTAAAACTTATATTTAAAATTTATCAATATTGATTTAGAATTTATTTTTAAAAAATATATCAAATAAAATATGTTTTCTAAATATGACAATATGTTACTCAAAAAATTAATAAAAAAAGAATTACAAAGATTTAAAAACTACAAAAATCATTTATTTTTAATTAAATTTGATTTGTTTTAAAAATGAAAAAAGAGAAATATCAAAAAAAAGAAGACGAAGAAGACTACGAAGATGAAGACGAGTCTGAAGACGAAGAAGACTACGAAGAAGACTACGAAGATGAAGACGAGTCTGAAGACGAAGAAGAAGACGAAGAAGACTACGAAGATGAAGACGAGTCTGAAGACGAAGAAGAAGACGAAGAAGACGAAGACGAAGAAGACGAAGAAGACTAAATTGTTTTTTAATTTCTTTTAAAAATTTTTATTTTTTAAATTAGAATATTTAGAATTATAATTTTTTATTATTTTTACTTAACTTTTTATAACAATAATTTATATTCTAATTTTCATACTTAATGTATAAAAACAATCTATGTTAAAAGTGACATATTCCATCTAATGAAGTGAACAGTATTATAATATTATCCAAAAACAACGATATAGTATATTCAGATTTTCTATATATTTAAAGAGAGATAATATGTAGTTCATCTACATTAAAAAATATAAAATAATAATAGGAGGAATTCTACTAAACTTTAAAATCTTATTTTAGCGATATTATTAGTTTTATCTATTTCTTTAGTTTTATTAAAATAATCTATAACAATATCTATATTTCTTGAATCTCTAGAAGTTAGTTTGAAGTTACTTACCTCCATTACTACTCCTGCTCCATATTTTAAATCTCTTATATTTTTAGTCTCAATAATTTTTCCTTCGTCTAAAATTGTAAAGCTAACGTTGAAAGAGTCGGCAACACCTGAATTTTTTATAGTTAAATTAAAATCTAAATATCTTCCTTTTTTTATTGCATGAACACTTTCAAAATATAAATCAGGTAAATTCGGTTCGCTATATAGCCTTTTTAATTCAGATATAATAACAGAATCTAATTTTTGATCGCAAGATTGTAAAACTGGATACATCAAACTATTTGGATTTTTAGAATGATTAAAACCAAGAACATGAATTATCTCATGTAACTCAACATTAGGCCAATTACAACGAGGAGAATTATGCAAGTTTGAATAGATATATATAGCTCCACTTGAAATAACATTATATCTACCGGTTTGAATAACTTCTTTTGCTCCACCTTCGCCTGCTATAAAAAAGTCTGAATTTTCAGAAGGAACTGGAAAAGAGTTATCTAGACAATAAACTTCAATATCAGGATCATCTCTTAAAGTTTGATAAAAAGAAATAACTCCTACAGAATTAGATAGATTATCAAATGCCTGAATAACTCTAACTTTTTCATTATCTGAGCATCCTTTAATAAATTTATATGATATATCGTTATGATTAAATTTCATATTAGGATAAAATTGTTTAATTCCATTAAGACTATGATTCTTAAATGAAGATGAATTAATAAAAATAGATGAGTTTGGATTTTCTATGCCTCCTGGAATGTTTTGATAAATATAATTTCCTATTTTTAAAAATAACAAAAATAAACCTATTAAGAATAATACAAGACCTACAATCAACATTATGATTATAGTTATTTTAATATTATCCAGCTTTTTGTCTTTTTGATTATTTTCATTTTTTTTATCTTTAATTTTTTCCTCTTTTTCAATTTTTTTTGAATTCACACTATCTACCATTTTTTCTAATAATAATAAAAATTTTTAATATTTAAATGTTAGCAATTATAAGACTAAATAATTAATTATATAAATTAATATTTTTTAAATATTTAATGAAAAAAAGAGAAAAAATTATTCAGAAAAAAAATTTAAAAAATTACAGAATATTTCTAATTTTAACTAGATATTTAATTTTATTAATAATTATGTTTTCATTAAACATTATTTATTTTATTTTTACTCCCTTAACAATATATCCTGTATATTTATTTTTAAAGGTTATTTATACTAATGTTGAATTAGTAAAAATAGCAGTAGAATCTATACCTAACTATTATATAATAATAGATAATTCTATTGGAATTGAGATAATTCCGACATGTATTGCAGGTTCTGCTTATCTTCTAATTTTAATATTAAACCTATCAGTTCCTATGAATATTTTAAAGAGAATAAAATCTATCATTCTATCTTTTATAATATTATTATCTCTAAACATAATTAGAATAATTATTTTTTCAATTTTATATTATTCTAATACTCCTTACTTTGACTTTGCTCATAAATTTTTTTGGTATATTATTTCAACATTTTTTGTAATAGGAATTTGGTTTTTAATTGTAAAAATTTACAGAATTAAAGAAATTCCAGTTTATTCAGATTTTAAAACATTTATAAAAGAAATAAATTCAATAAAAAAATAAAATGATAGACTCCCTCATAAATTTTTTTTTGCATATTGATGAAAATATAGCTATATTAATTCAAAATTATGGAATTTGGACTCATATAATTTTATTTTTGATTATTTTCCTTGAGACAGGCCTTGTAATTACACCTTTTTTACCAGGAGATTCTCTATTATTTGCAGCAGGTGCTTTTGCCGCAAAAGGAGTTTTAAATATATACTTATTACTAGCCTTACTTACATTTGCAGCTATTATAGGAGATACTATAAATTATTGGATAGGAAATATTGTAGGTCCTCGAGTATTTAAAGAAAAATCAAAATTTTTTAAAAAAGAATATTTAGAAAAAACTCAAAAATTTTATGAAAATTATGGAGGAAAAACAATAATCATAGCAAGATTTATACCTATAATAAGAACTTTTGCTCCTTTTGTTGCAGGAATTGGAAAAATGAAGTATAAAAGATTTCTACTATATAATATAGTAGGAGGTATTACTTGGATATCCTTATTTTTATTAGGAGGTTATTACTTTGGTAATATTCCTATAATTAAAAAAAATTTTGAAATAGTAATAATTTCTATAATATTTTTATCTATAACACCTCCAATAGTAGAATATATAGTTTCAAAAATTAAAAATAAAAAAATAGAACAAAATAAAAAAAGTATAAATTTTCATTAAAAATATTAATTGTAACTTTATTTTTTATATGTGAGTGTTATTAGGTATAATAGGTCTTTTTAATTTTTCTCCACCTTCAAAAAAACTCATATAACCGCTTAATATTGTTAGAATAAATTTTTCTGAAACAGGTAGCATTTCACAATTCTTATAAGTTAATTCATAACAATAAGGATTTGTTTTTTTGATACTAGTTTCATTTCCTTCTTTTAACCATATAACAGTATTTCCATTAGAATTATTGCAAGTTATATAAGGAACTTTATTTTTTTCTGCATATTCTTTATCTGTCACTGCACCCTCAACCTTAAAAGAAGCAAAATCTGTTAAAAAACCTGAAAGTGTAACAGCTGAAATAATATTTTGCTCACATGGTTTATCTTCAGCATTCATAGTTATGTAAACTATATTTCCTTTAAAAATAACTGTATCATTAGGAATATCAACAAGAATATATTCTAATTTTCTAGGATCATTTCTTAAATTTAATGGAAATTTTCCAGTAATCTGATCTTTTTTAATAAAAGATCCTGTAACAGGAACTACGTTTGTCAAAGGAACATAAGTAGAAAAAAAATTCACTTCTCCTGTTTTAGTTTTTGTAAATTCAAGATTAATATAATTGAATTTTTTTGAAAAATTATTTAAAGTTATTGATATAAATATTAAAGATATTATAGAGAAGATAAAAACTAAGATTAATAATATTTGTTTATTTTGTTTTTTTCTCAAAAAATCATTAATTTCATCAGTCTCTCTTTTAATATCACGTTTATTTTTAATTTCTTGATTTTTTTCATTTATCTCATATTTTTTTTCTTCCATAAAGTGTATTTTTTTTATTAAATTTCAAGAAATTTAAATATAAATGCATCAACACTTTTTGTCTGATTAGCATAACTGCTTATTATATAAACACAATTACCCTCATTATAAATTCTTTCTTCTTCATTTTTTTTAGCTTCTCTTAAGATTATTATATTATCTTCATTACAATTTTTTACAGGAGCATTTTCAGTGCAATCTTCTGTAGATAAACAAGCTCTTGAATGCCTTTTTATAAATCCGTTTAATACGAGTTGATTTATATTAATTAATAAATCAAAGTTATCAGGTTCTCCTGCTGTATATAAAACTTTTTCCCTATAACTCTGTGGATTAAATCCTGTTAAATAAATCTTAACATCTTTTACTTCATTAGGATTAAATTGAGTTGCAAAATTAATTCCATTTTTATTAAATTCCCAATAAAAATTAGAATTTAAAGTAAACACTACTCCATTGTATTTAATTTTTTTCCCAATATCTGTGTCTGATTTATTTCCACTCATTAAAGAATATCCTGCTGTAGCAAAAACCATAATTAAAATTAAAAACCCACCAATTAATAACTGATTTCTTCTAATTTTTCTATTTTTTTGCTCTTGAGTTAGTATTTTATTTATAGTCATCAAATATAAAAAAAGTTTTATTTTTTAAATTTTTTTATCATCTATAAATAAAAAAGTTTTCTTAAAAGATAATAAATATTAGAAGAATAAAAATAAAATAAAAAAAGAAAAAATAAAATAAAATAAAAATTTATTCAGTTGATCTTATTGGATATACTTGAGATGAATCTACATCAGTAGATGCACCTTGAAGTAATACATCAACAGCGCTTACAGTGTCAGCAGCTTCATAACCTGCAACAAGAACAGCTATTTTCTGATCATTGTAAGGTGATTTCACAGTTTTAATTATATACTGTGTTGGACCTACGTTTGTTTTTGATGTAAAGTCTGCACCGCATATTGGATCTTCACTTCCCAATATCTTTGCAGCAACTTTATTTACACAACTTCCACCTACAATAATCATATTACTTGAACTGTAGCTTGACACAACTGAATCTTCAATTGCAATCAAACCTCCAGTAGCAGGACCTACTGCTCCTCCTGGTGTAATAACTGCATCTGATTTTGCAACATAAACATTAGCATATACCTGTTCATCAGGATAGCTAATTTCTAATCTTGGACGATTAGTATCTCCACTATCTTTTGTTGCTATTACACCATATAAATCAACATCAGATGCTTTATTACTATTTGATGCCCATGTAACAGCATTGAACATAGAATCATTACTCCATGTTCTGTAAACATCGTAAACTGATGTTGGATCAGTGCTAGTAGATGTACCTGGTTTAGTTTTAACAATTAAACCATGGTATTGGCTGTTATGATCTTTTTCTTCAATTAGTCCAAAAGCAGAATTATTAAGATAACCTTCAGGATCTCCAGGAGCAAGAAGTTTAACAATTGAAACATTTGCAGTTCCACTACCTGCAAATCTGTATTTAAACTGGCCTACAGGAACATCAACATAACTATTAATATCAGTAGTATTAACAGTTCCTAATGGAGTTCCTCCAACAGATAAAGTAGCGTTAGTAGGTTCATTAGATGTTACACTTATTTCAGTATAACCATTTCCATTAGGAATCTTTATCTGTGACAAACTTCCAGTATTTGGACCTGCTGTATAACTCATAAGATTTACATTCAAAGGTTCATAAAAAAACACTTTTGCACCTTTTGATGTCATAAATGTAGGATATAAGATTATACTACCACTGCCTGAATCAGGATAATCTAAAGATACATTCCAAGTATCTTGAGTTGTAGGATCATTTGCATAATATTTCAAATTATAAACTTTTCCACCAATTGTTACTGTTCCAACACCTTCTGCTGATTGAACAGAAGTAAATACTTCTGATGAATCAAAAACATTTGTAAATGTAACTTTGTCATTAGCATAGTCAGATGAACTATTGACTATGTTTACTTTAAGCAAATAACCACTATCCTCATTTCCTACTACAACATACTCATTTTTGTATATAGGAGCGCCTTCATGAACAGTGATATTTAAACCTTCATCTCCTACCTGAAGTTGTGCTCCACTAGCTCCAGTTCTTGTTTTTACATATTGTATAGTTGCTTCATTACCTACTCTATCAGTTAATTTAACCTGCAACTTATCATCTCCAGAACTACTGATGGTAATTAATTCTCTTGATGCACTATCACTGAAAGGAATATTTAATCCTCCTGCAAATGAAACTTTAAAACTTCCAAATACAGGATCAATAAATTCCTCACCAGCTCTTAATGCATCAACTTCCGAATTCTTTGCAGCAACACTTATAACTAATTTTGTTAAATTAGCAGGTGTTCCTCCAAATGTTACTAAAGTTCCATCTATATTAGTCCCAGAATCACCAATTGTAACAGCACTTCCAGAAGTTAATGTTAATTTATCTGCACCAGCAGTTAAAGATGCAGTGTATTTAAGGTTATTTGAATCAGCAGTTATAACTGCAATTGAAATACCTTGTATTTTTCTGGAACTGCCTGTTGTAACAGTTTGTTGATCACTGTTACCATTTTCATCAGTAACTTTTATAGTAGCACCACTTGTAGAAGCAGATACAAGTTCAATTGTATATTTTTTTCCTTGTATTGTTACTTCTTCTGATGTAGTTCCACTACTATCAAAGTTAAGTTTTGTTGATGATTTATATAAGACTAAACTTGTAGAATCAGTAGATGAACCTACAGTAAATTTTTCTCCAAACAAAATAATTTCACGATTCTTTGATGATGAATCAGTGAAGTTTACTGGTCTTGAAAAAGTTGCAGTTGCATTATATATATAATTTGAAGTAGAGGTACTCAATGCAAATCCAAGATTTGGATCATCAGAGGATGTTGGTTGTTTTTGAAATACAAGTCTATTAGCTGTTGAACTTGATCCACCACTTCCTATATCTATTGTTGATATTATTGTAGCATCAACATTTCCAGAAAATGTAGATTTTGCCAAAACTGTTGGCAATTCTGTTTCAGTTAAAACAGCTCTTACTGAATTTAAAGAACTGTTTATATATATTTTTGAAGAACCTGTAAACAGAGGTCCACATTCTCCAGTACATGAAGCAGTAGCAGAAACACTTCCTCCACTAGCTTTTATGCTGTTTTGGACTTTAATAGCAGCAATAATATCTGATTTTGCTGCATTTGCTCCATAAACAACTACTCCACCAGTAGAGCTAAAAGGTGCAGGATAATTTGCTGCAGCTGCAAAACCAGCTGTACTTGTTAGCATAACTGCACTTGCAAGCACAGAAGCTATTTTCTTAAAATTAAATCTCATTTTTCAATACCTCCTTTCAACCATAATAAAAATAATCTCATTCTGCTATCACTCTTTTTTATTAAATGTTGAAACTCCATAACTATATTTTATACAAATTTTTATTTAAAAATCTTTCTAATACTTAAATCAATTTTTTTCTGAACATTAATAGGTAATATATAAATGTTATGTTGTAACTTATTAATAGTTATAAGAATTTAAAATTATCATAATTTTTATTTAAAATAAAATTAAAGATTAATAGTACTTATTTTTTAACATATATTGTATATTAATACATATATATTAAAAATATATAATAAATATATATGGAAAAATTTATATAGTATTTATATTTATTAAGATTAAATTTCGAAGATAAATTTAATATTTGAAAAAATGGTTGGACATAAAAAGACGAAAAATATTTCACTTTCAGTATCAGAAGGGACTTTTTCTAGTTTAATTAGTAAAATTAGCGGTAATAAAAAAAATTCTGACATATATAACCTAAGACAAATTCTTTCAAATGAAAAAGCTAGACTTTTGCACACTATAAAAGCAAAACAGCCTGAATCTGTTTATAAATTAGCTAAATTATTAAATAGAGATTTTAAAGCAGTAAGACATGATATAAAAGTTTTAGAGAATTTTGGACTAGTTGAACTAATAGCATCACATAAAAAAGGAAGAGAAAGATTAAAACCTGTAGTTGATACGGACCAGATAATAATTACTATAAATATCTAAAATTACTATAAATATATAAAATATGAAAAATAAAATATATTTAACATTATCTATTATATTCATTACTATAATAATTATTTTTTTCTTAATTTTTTTATTATTTTTTTATCAAAATTTAGAATTTAAAAAAAAGAATGAAGAATCTTCTAATTTTACAATAATAGTTCTTCCAGACACTCAAAAATATTCAAAAGACTATCCTGAAATTTTTACTAATCAAACTAAATGGATAGTTGAGAACAAAGATAGATTAAATATAAAATTTGTTATACATGAAGGAGATATAATAGATAATTCAGCAGAAATAAGACAATGGGACAATGCAAACTCAAGTATTTCAATTTTAGAAAAAAATAATATTCCTTTTTCTCTAATACCTGGAAATCATGACTCAAATAATAAAAAAAATTATACATATTATGATTTATATTTTCCAAAATCAAGATTTGAAAGTAAAAATTGGTTTTTAGGAAATTATGATAACTATAAAAATAATTACGCACTACTAAAAATAAATAATCAGAATTACTTATTTTTAAATTTAGATTTTTGTCCAAATGAATCTGTTATTAACTGGGCTAATGAAATATTAAAAAATTACTCAGAGTACAGAATAATCTTAACAACACATGCTTATTTAGATAATAATGAACTTCCAAAGAGAAATTCGCATGTATGTGGCTCAACAGAATATTTATGGAATAATTTAATAAAAAAACAGAAAAATCTTCAAATAGTTTTATCAGGACATGTTCATGCAGAAAGAAGAAGAGTAGACTTAAATGAATATAACAAATCTGTTTATCAAATCTTAGCAAACTATCAAAATATGGAAAAAGGTGGATCAGGCTATTTAAGAATTATGACTTTTACAAAAGATAACAAAGTTTATGTAAAAACTTATTCACCTTATTTAAACAATTATAAACAAAACTTTGAAAGTGAATTTGTTATTGATTTAGACAACTAAATTTTTTTAATATTATATTCTCCTACACCTAAAGGTGTAGGTTTCCGTGATGCTCTTTTTTTAGAATTCTTAATTAGTTTTTACAATTTCTAATTGAAAAAGCAAAACTTCCCTGCTCAAAAGATGTATTTAAGATATCTTAATCTTGCTTTCTTATGATATAAAAAAGTCTTACAGACAATCTACAAGAAAGTTCCATCTTCCGTTTAAAAAAGACTAGAATTTCTTGCTAAAAAATTTTAAAAAACTTGTAAATATTTTAAAAATATATGAATATAATTAAATAACTCTAACATAAACCATAGTATACTTCAGTATACTTCAGTATATTTTTTAAAATTATTGACGAGAATAAGTAAGTTTATATATAAAAGATTTTTAAAGATAATATGAATATAAGATTTGGACCTGCAGGTTTAGGAAAAGTTAAAGAAGCTATAGACAATTTAAACGAATTTCATAATTTAGGATTAAGAGCTTGTGAAATTGCATTTACTTATGGAGTTTATATTAAAGATATAAAAGATGCAAGGTTAATTGGAAATCATGCAAAAAAATTAGATATAAAACTCTCTATACATGCACCTTACTGGATTAATTTAAATTCTAAAGAAAAAATAAAAGTTGAACAAAGTAAACAAAGAATTCTTGATTGTTGTAAAATAGGAGAAGAACTTGGTGCTGAAATAGTTGTCTTTCATCCAGGTTATTATGCAGGAATGTCTCAAGAACAAACTTACAATAATATTAAAAATGCTATATTAGATATTAAGAAAATCATTCAAAAAAACAAATGGAAGATAAATATAGCTCCAGAAACTATGGGAAAAATTAATGTATTTGGTTCTTTTCAACAAATATCAGATTTAGCAAAAGAAACTAATTCTAGATTTTGTATTGATTTTGCTCACATTGAAGCTAGAGATAAAAAGATAGATTATGAAAGAATAAAATATGCTTTTTCAAAATTTAAAGACTGGCACGTTCATTTTTCAGGAATAGAATATACAAAAGCAGGTGAAAAAAGACATATAAGAACACCTAAAGAAAAAATAAAAGAGCTTTTAAAAAATCTTCCAAAAGATAAAAATATAGTAATAATTAACGAAAGTCCAAATATGATTGAAGATTCTGTTGAATCTTTAAATATTTTTAATAGTATAAAAAATAAAATAGTACAAAAAATAACGTTTAAAAGAAAAAAGACATAAACACTCTGCTCTTTTATTAAAAAAATAATAACTTTTTATAATAACCTTCAATATTTTTTCTTACATTTAAATTTTTAGTAAGAAATGCTACCTTTTTAAAGGCAGATGAATTTAGATAATATTTCTAGCTAAATATATACTTAAATCAGTCTTAGTGGACTTAGGAATTCATATAATAAATAAGTATTGAAATAAATATCTGAAATAATCATCATTTAAAAATTATTTATAAAAATTAATTAAAAAAAACGATATACTTACAACAAAACTATAAAAATTAAAAATTTAATTGTATAATTAATTATTAATTAAGATTAGTTACTAACTAACCTATCTTATATTAGAATCAACTTTAATACCTTTTATTCTTTTTCGCATAATTTCTCTTTTTTTAATTCTACGGTCTATATTCTCTAAGAATTTCTTTGCTTTTTCTGGATCTTTTTTACAAATATTTAAAACATATAATATTTTATTTAAAATCTCATCAAAAGTTTCTCTTTCATACTCTTTTAGTTTAGTTAGTCTTTCTCTAGTTTCCGAAGATATTTTTATAGTAGTAACATCTACCATACTTCGGTATACTTACGTATACTATATAAATCTTTTGGTTTATGTAATTATTTAATAGTTAGTACATCATAATAATCTTTATAAATTAAAATAAGATCTTTAAATTAACTAAATTTTAAAAAACTTGACAATGAGAAACAAAGCAATTTTGGTTTCTTTCATAGCATTATTTGCTATGACTTTAACATTAGCTGTAGTTTCTGCTACAGATTTTGTAACTGTAACACAAGTCAGAGCAAACGATGTTGTTTTGCAAGAAGGAGCACATATATACATTGGACAAGTATCTGATGTAGTTCCAATAGAAGTTCAATTTGCTTCAAATGCAAATGTAAACGAGTATGTAAAAGTTAAGGTCTACATTGAAGGTTTTAAGGAAGATATAGAGAAATCTATAATCTTAAGAACACCTTTAGAAGCAGGTGTTGAAGGATATGTTGCAAGACTATCCATAAAACTACCTTCAACTATGGATATTGAAGACCTTAAAAAAGACATTATATTAAATGTCAGAATAAGTGCTCAAGGTCAAGACTCTGTTGAAAAGCAATATACAATCAGAATGCAAAGAGACCTTTACAGCTTAAACATTCTGTCTATTGAAGCACCAGACAAAGTAATTGCTGGAAGTGTTGTTCCTTTTACTATTGTTGTGCAAAACAATGGCAATGAAAGACTGAATAACGTATATGTTAAAGCTTCTATACCTGAACTTGGTATTGTTAGAAATGTCTATTTTGGTGATTTAGCACCTACTGAAGAAACAGACTATGAATCTATCAGAGACACAACAGAAAGAAATGTTTACTTGACAATACCTAGAAATGCTGCTCCAGGTACATACAATGTACAAATAGAAGCTTATAACTATGACACAAGCACAATAGCTACAAAAAAAATAGTAATAGGTTCTATTGAATCTGGCGCAATACCAACATCGTATAGCCAAAGTATTGCAATAGGTGAAGAAGCATCATTCGATATTGTATTAGTGAATCCAAGTGATAAATTAGTTGTTTATTCAGTTACACCTGAAAAAACAACAGGATTAACTATAACAGTTGATCAGCCAATTGTTGCAGTTCCTGCAGAACAAAGTAAAACAGTGAATGTTAAAGTCAAAGCAACTTCAAGTGCACAAGAAGGAACAAACCTTGTAACAGTTAACATTAACTCTGAGACAGGTCTTGTTAAACAAGTACCTCTAACTGTTAATGTCAAAAAAACGACTACTTCAGAAAATGGAGGAACTACAACTCCAATTACAGCAAGTAATGGAGTTTTAATCTTAACTGTTATCTTGGTTATAATCTTTGTTGTGTTATTGATAGTTCTAATAGTGCTATTGACAAGAAAACCAGCTGAAACAGAAGAATTCGGAGAAACAAGTTATTATTAAATTTTTTATTTTTTATTTTTTTATAAAATTTACTTGTTTTCTGTGAAGAATTCTTTTTTTATATTTAAAAAAAGAATTTTTGTAACTTTATTATTATTTCTCAACTCTAAAAATATATCATTACAAAATTTTCCATCATAATATCTCTTTTTTTACAGATTAGGACAAACAAAAAACAAATTATATAAAGATAACATTTGACTATTGATTTTTATTTATATAAAAAAGCTAAAATTTTTAATAAAGATAACTCATATAATCTTTATAACCAATTATTTTATATAACTATTATATTTCTCTACTAAATCTTTTAAAAATTTATCTCTTTCTTCAGGAGAACGTGAAAAGATACATTTATATTTGTTATATAAATGAGGATGATCATTAGCAAATTCAGTTTCTTTAACTATTATATAATTCTTAGCAAAAGAATAAACTTGAGATCTAGGAACTCTTCTTTTTTTAATTTCATTTAATATTTCTTTTTCACTCTCTTCTCTAAATGCGTTTATAAGTCCTGGAATATCAGGTTTAGCGTCTTGTGCTAAATAATTTCTATAAACATTAGGATATTTAATACTAATTCCCTTTAAAAGAGTAACCTTAGTCGTCATACCAAGAAAAATCTCGACCTCAATTACAGTATTATTTAAATCTTTCCTAAGTTCATCTAAAAATTTTTGAGTATCTCTTATATCTAACGCATTTTTAGAAACATCTATACATTTTTCTCCCTGATAACCTGTATTACACTCTTTACATTTATCCTCGCAGCATTTCTTATCAATATAAGTTAAATTTACAGGTATAGTTATATTAGCTTCTTTTTTAACACATCTTTTTATACTCTCTTTAATAGTAATATTAAGGATAATTTTAAAAGAAGCTTCTTTATAGAATTTTTTATCTACGAAAGCTTCTGCTATAACATCAAAAACTAAAACACCATCTTGATTTGCAAGGAAAGCAAATTTAATTTTTTCTTCAACTTCTGATAGATTATTAGGTCTATCCAAATAATTAAAATAAGATGTTATTGGATCAGGGTAAATAAAAATCTTACTTTCATTTCCGATAAAAGTAAATTTATTATTTTTTTCAAAACTTAAAAAGTCTCCAGATGCACGCACTACCTTCATTAAATGCAAAACCCTATGATTTTTAACATTTTGTTCAACATAGTCAAGATTAGATTTCCAACTTTTTCCCTTAGGAATCTTTATTTCATAATAGCTATCATTTTTTATTATCATATCTATATTATTTGTTTCTATACATACTTCATCATCAGCACAATCTTTATCTGTGGTGCAATTTTTTCCATAACTAGGTTTATTTAAGGAATATAGTTCTCCTATACTATTAGTATCAGTTTTATCATTGAAATCTTCATAATTATAACCTAAATCCAAAAAAGGTGGTTCAGTATCGTCATTTAATAAAGATAATAAAATTACTAAAAAAGAATATTTATAACAATTTTCTTCAGAATATTCTACTCCTGTTTGTTCAGTTAAAATTTGGCACTCATCTCCATAAGGTTTTAAATTACTCTCTTCAGACCCATAAGAACTATTACTTTTTTTAAATAAAAAATTAAATAACCATTTTATAACATTAATTTTATCAAAAAAACTAGCTAAGTAATTATTATTTTCATAATCTTTCTTAGAATTAACTTTAAAATTATTTAAATTAAGAGTTAAGATAATAATTAAAAGTATAAAAATCAAAACAAAGAAAATAACAAATATACTAACTTTGCCAAGATTTTTACTAATATTATTTACCTCCTTTTTTTTATTTTTCATTAGTTTAATTATAATTATAGTAGTTTATAAATGATTGTTTTTGCAAATTTATTTATATAAAAAATCTCAAAAATAATATTATCAATATAAATTAATAAACTAATAGTTTATTAAAGTATAAAACTTTTTAGTTTAATAAAAATTAATTTAATATTGAAATTTAAAATATGAAAAAAAAAGAAGTAATATTAATAATAACAGTTTTAATTTTTTCTAGTATATTAGTCTACACTCCTCATTATACTTACCCGTTTCCAGTTCATATTGATGAGTGGCATCATATTACTGAAGCAATCAAATTAAAAAATCAAGAATATAATTTAGGCTGGAACTCAACAGAATTTGGTTTTCATTTTATATTAATGATTATGTCATATTTCTTTGATTTAGTCTTATTTTATAAATTTCTTCCAGTTATTTGGATTATTTTAACTTCATTAATTTTATTTATAATAGTATACAAAAAAACAAATAATAACTTTTATATTTCTCTTTTTTCAATAATTTTTTTAGCGAGTTTAAAATCAAACGTTAACCTTTTAGGAATCTGGTTTTTTACTCCCTTAACATTTGCTATTCCATTTATTTTTTTATACATTTATTTTTATACTGAAGGAATTAAAAAACAAAATAAAAAATATATTATTATAAGTTTAATCATAATGATTTTCTTGATACCAGTCCATGCAATATCACTTACATTTTCTATACCTTTTCTTACAATTTATACTTTAATAAATTATAAATTTTTAAAAAAACAAATAAAATTTTTTGCATTATTTTTAATAATTCCTATCATAGGATTATTTTTTTACAGTATAACTTTTAAAATATCCTTAATAAAATCTTTATTTGAAATTTTTAATCTTCTTTTATTTAAACATGGTTGGGGTGTATTAGAATTAAATAACTCATTATTAGAAGTTTATAGTTTCACAGGATATTTATTTGCAATTTTAGGAGCAGTATTTATAATTTTAATAAAAGAAGAAAGAAAAAAACATATTTTATACTTAATATGGCCTTTAACTTTAACAATTATGATAATAATATTTAAAATATTTGATATTTCTTTTTTATCACCTTATCAAAGAAATTTATACTATCTTGCAATTTCCTTGCCATTCTTATCAAGTTTAGGACTATATTATTTTATTAAATTGATAAACAAAAAAATAATAGAAAAAATAGATGCAAAAGAAAAATCCATTTTATTTATTAAAAAAATAACTAATATTTTGATAATTATAATTGTTTTTTTCTTTGTTTTTAGAGCTTATTATAAAATTCCTGAAAACACTTTATTATATAAATTAATAGATTACAATGATTATTATGCTTTAAAATATTTGCTTAAATATCCAAAAGGAGTAGCTTTATCAACACCTTCAATATCAGAAGCTATATATCCTATATCAAATAAATATATAGTATCTGGAATATATTTCTATAATCCTGAAAGAAAAGAAGAAGTAAACAATTTTTTTAAAAAAAATCAAAATTGTGAATATAGAAATAGTCTTGTAAAAAAATATGATGTCAAATATGTGATTTCAAAAAATCAATCAGTTAATTGCAACTGGTCATTAATATACAATAAAACAAGTATTAATTCATCAACATTTATTTATGAAATAAAAGAATAAATAGGATTAAATTAAATTTGCAAAGTTTCTTTTTAATATTTTAATAATTTCACAATAAATCTCAATTATTCTAGTTATATCAATAATTTTCCTATAAGATAAATAGTATTTTTAAAATATTTATAATTTAATAACTAACATTAAATTTTTTCATATTCAAGAACCCTTAAAGATTTTGGATAAATTAAAATCATTTTGTTTTCTTTTATGTTTCCAAAAACTTTATCATAAATAATTTCCTTTTCTTGTTCGTAATCGTAAAATATTATTTTATCATTCTCAACTCTATAATATCCTTCTTCAAATATTCCACCACCATTAAAAGAATAATATTTTCCATTTTCTTTAAACTCTATCGTAGAATTTTCTACATATTCAGATTTAACACTTTTAATTTCTTCCATAACAACTCTCCATTTTCCCAAAACAGCTTCTTTAGAAATATTTCCAATAAATCTTTCGCTATTCATAATCCTGCTATTTGCTAAATCTTCATCTAAAGTATAAGGATTTTCCCCAGATAATCTAGGAACACGTTTTGAAGAATTTATTTTAGAAAAATAAAAAAATATAAATAAAAATAATGCCATAATTATAATGATTAAAAAAAATTTAAATATATTTCTCATCTTCTATTTTTCCTTCCTTTATATCCTTATATTCTTAAATTTATATATTTATCTTAACAATTAAGATTTTTCTTTATTTTCAATAATTAGATTAGGAGAACCTTTTCTAACCCATGAGAGCCATTCTTTACTTAATTGATTTAAATCCATATCATAATATTTTTTTAAAGCAGAATTATAATCGTTTGTGTTTAAAAATTCTTCCATAAAATCGAATAATCTTTTTTTTCCATTACAAGGTTCTTTTATTTCTCCTAATTGATACAAATAATCTACAATACTATATCCCTGTGCATATAAAGGAAGAATGTCTGAAGGATAATCATACATCTCAAAAAGACGGGAAACAGTAATTCCTCTATTAGTTCTTAAAAAAGTATGAAGCATTAAATATAACTCGCTTTTTCTAGAAGTAGATTCAACATGTGATGAAACTCCTTCATTAAACCATATAGGAATTTGTTTTCCAAAATAAATTGCTGTAATAATATGTTGAACTTCGTGAGGTATAGTATCTTTAATTAATCCTTCATAACCTCCTTCAAGCGACATCTTAAACATAATAGGGCCTTCTTTTTTATCTATTAAAAAACTTGTAGAACCACCGCTGCTTACTTTATTACCTAAATTATTTCTTAAAATAACTTCTACAGGACATAGTTTTTCAAATTTTGGATACTCTCTTCCAATAAGCTCAACAGCAAAAAAACATTTCCAATATTCCAAATGCCATGCAAATAAGCAAGCATTATCACTATTATCTTTTACAATAAAATTAGGTGTCTTATAAACATTAGTTCTCTCACATTCATTAACTTTATCTATATATTTTTTACAAATTTGAGCTGCATTCTCAAAACAATCAACATTTTTTTTAGAAGAAACTTCTAAACATTCTCCACAAATTCCTTCTCCTGTATTTTTATCTTCATAACAACAACCATCAAATAATAAATCCTTTGAATTTTTTAAGTGACAATCTGGAAGACTATCTTTTAAGTCCTTACATTCTTGAACATTTTTAAGTATATAATCTCTAATAAAAATTTCAAGTTCATTTAAATTAGTAGGATTTGATATTTTATTTCCAAATTTATCAACAACTAATACTGTAGATGAATAACCTGAGATTTTATTAAGAAGCATATTATCATAATAATAATTAATTAAAGGTTGATTTAAAGGATTTTCTTGATTTTTTATATTTATATTAAATAGTAGAACATTGTAAGTATTTGCAATTTTTACTAATCTACTGTATACTGGATTTACATTTTGATAAAAATGTAAAATAGCTATACATGAACGATAATTCTTTTCAGGAAATTTTTGAAGGTTATATTTAATAGTTTCTTCCATAAATTTTTTACCTTTTTCTAAATTATCTTCATTAGAAGAAGTTACTTCATTTACGTCAAGATAATTACTAAAACCTAAATTCTGTTTACACCATTTCTCTCCAAATGTCTCGATCGCAAAATCTTTTAATTTATCATCTATAATACTGTTCAATTTATTAAGAGCATCTTCTCTTGGATTTTTACTTCCTAATCTTCTTAATTGAGCTTCTTCTGCATCAATAGCTCTTTTCAAAGCAAAAACAAGATAGCTTCTGAATATTGAACCACTTTCGCTGTTCCAATAATTGCAATCATAGGTTTTAATTGCTTTTGCAAGAGCAAGGGAATAAACCACAAAATCACAAAGACGCAGAGATATAACCTCAGATTTTAGACTAATACTATTTTCTAAATTACTAACATAAATAGCTCCGTTTGTATATGCATTTAACTCATCAAGAATAAAAAAAGGATCATCATACCAATTATTAAAGAATCCTACCTTTTCTAAACCTCCTCTAGTAAACGAATAAGTAATTAAATTTGGTTTAATATAAACGTCATAAGAACTTGAACGTGAAGCTGAAATCTTCATTTTATCTGGAATAAACTCGTCAACATTCTTTACATTTAAATTAGAAGGTTTATTAATCAAAACAAATTTTCCACCAAAAAGATAAAAAGCACTAACTTTTTTATTACCTCTACTGAATTGATTTCTCAGTTTAGAATTAATTGCATGAGTAGTTTCATGAACAGTACTCCTCTCATCTGAATATTTATAACCTAAATTTACTTCATAATTTTCTTTATCTTGAAACGTTGCTAAATAATTTTTATAATAATATCTAACATCTTCAATTTCAGTTAAAAGTTTATTAGGATCCTGCCCAAAAGATGATATTTGAAAAGATTTAACAGAATCTCTCGATACTGGAATGCACTTTTTATTATCTGTTAGAGAGTTTTGTTGAGGAATAACTGAAATCACTGAATCTTTTTTATTTTCGCTGTCACTACTAATATCTGAATTAGGAATTTTTGAATTCTGAATTTCAAGAAGGTAACTTTTTTTATAAACACAAATTCCTCCAGTATCAAAAGAGTGTGGTAATGTTAAACATTCGTTACATTCATCACATTTACCACAGTCTACTTCTTCAGCATCTTGAGAAGAACTAAATTTCCATTTTCCACATAAATTATAATCAGTTTTTTTAATAACATCCAATCTATGAAGAGTTCTTAAAGTTTCTTTTTTAAAATTATCATCACAATATTTTTTGGAAGATTCTATTTTTTCAGAACAGATGGATGCAGGATTAGTTCTTGTATCAACAGAACCTGGAGGCATAGGAGAACACTGCTCTAAAGAAATTTTTTTAGAGCATTTCTCTCCTTTATCGTTAAGACATCTTGCATCTCCGTTATTATCTTTTTTACAACTACAAGGAGGATTATAATTATTAAAACAGTCATCAATCTCTTCTTTATATATAGATTTACATTCTTTAGAGATAGCATCACAAATTTCAACTATCTTTAAAACTTTAGATCCATCTTCTGAACAATAATTTCCTTTATTATTTTGTTCTTCTAAATACTGATTAGTCTTACTAGTATCAGGCTCAACAGGAACAAGTTTACCTAGAGGAATAGGAGATTGATTAGGACTAGGATTAAGTGGTTCAACAGGAACAAGTTTACCTAGAGGAATAGGAGATTGATTAGGACTAGGATTAAGTGGTTCAACAGGAACAAGTTTACCTAGAGGAATAGGAGATTGATTAGGACTAGGATTAAGCGGTTCAACAGGTTTAGTAGTTTCTTTTTTTTCAACACATCTTGAATCTGAATTAGCTTGATTAATCGCAGATTTTAACATTTGTTCTAATATAGCATAAGTAGTTGCTCCAACAACTTTATTTATATACCACTTCCGGCTTCCTTGCGGAATATCAAGCGGTAATCTAGTCTTAACATCTTGAACAATTGAAATAAAAGTCGGAACTGCACTCACTCCCCATTGATTTACAAAATTCTTATCAACGTCAAAATTAAATTTTACAACTTTATACCCTTTTTGAGCAAGCTCATCAACAATAGGTGTCATTTTCTTACAAGGTCCGCACCAATCAGCAGAAAAATATAAGAGAACACCTCTACAAATCGACTGTTGATCATTAGATAAAGGATTAACTTGAGCAAGTTCTGTTGATTCTTCATCAAATTCACTTATACTTTTTCCATAAGGCATATTAATAAAATTATCTTCATCTCTAAATTCAAAAACACTAAAAAATCTTTTAATAAACTCTTTTATTCTTTCAAAGAGACTATAATTTAATTTATCTGAATCACTTTTATCTTCAGAAACAGGAGTTTCAATAATTTCATAAAAAGGCATATAACAAATCGGACATTCTCGAATATTATATAAAGTTAGAATCTCTTGAAATTTTATATAAAATTGTCTTGGAACACATTTCCCTGTTTTTCCATTACTTTCATTTATAATAAGACCATTTTCACTTAAACAAATTTCCTCACCATCGCACTCACAAAAAATTTCTTCATCTTTTCCATCTTTATCCTTGCAATCAGTTTTATAATTACCGCATAATGCCTTATCATTTTCTCTTATGTTATTACAATTCTTTTTATAACAAATAGTATTTTCAGAGTCTACAGTAGTAAACTTTCTAACACAAGAACTATAATCAAATTTACATTCTTTCGTACATTTTAATATTCCGTTAATCAGATTAAATGAAGAACAACTTTTACCATCTAAATCATTTCCATCACATTCCTCATTTTCTTCTTTAATATTATTTCCACATACAGAATAACAATCAATATCATAAATGTCAGTTAAACCATCACAATCATTATCTTTATTATCATTACATGTTATCTCTCTAATCTTTTCATAGTCATTTCCATAATTACATTCACTCCATATTCCATTTAAACATTTCTGTAAAGCTCCTTTGCAAACACCTTTATCTAAAGGACAATTTATTTCTTCTTTTTCATTATAAGAACAAGGGCATCCTTCATCAATACTTCCATCACAATCATTATCAAACTCATCACATATTTCATCTAAACTAGGATTAATATTCTCATCATAATCATTGCAATCAAAATTGTTATAAGAATATCCAAAAGGAAAAAATATTCCTGCACATATATTTGTTTCTTCTCCTGCTCCATAACCATCGTTATCTAAATCTTCATACAGATTATACCATAAAGAAAATCTATTTTTATCATTATCATTACAATCTTTATTATTTAAAACATAACCTCTAGGTCTTTTACAGGCTTTGATATAATCTTCAGGATTTCCAAATCCATCACCATCATTATCTTTAAAATAAATAATTCCTTCAATACATTTCCCAAAACAACATAGTCCATCATAACAATCTGATTCATCAGGAACATTTGAATATATACATCCACTATTAGGATCACATGAATCATAAGTACAATCATTATAATCGTTACAATCAATTAAAGTTCCAGAACATATTCCATTATTACACTTATCATCTTTGGTACAGAGATTATTATCGTCGCAGGTATTTGAATCTTCATCTATTAAACATATTCCATTTCCATAGCCTGTTCCATAACCACTAGAATCAGAACATTTTAAACATTGTTTACAGTTATCTTTTCCGTTAACAACATAACAAGGTTCTCCAAATTCTTTATTTTCTTTAAAGTTAATGTAAATTTTTTCTTTTAATCCAAAAAATTCATAGAAAGCTCTAATTGGAGTAAGAAATAAATTATAAATTTCTCCATTAACTTCTTTTTTTTCATCAAAAATTCCATCATCTTTTAAATAAAAAAATAAAATAAAAGATAAAAAAAGATAAGTGATAAAAAATAAAATTAAAACAAAAAATATATAAAAATATAACTTTTTATTATTCATATATCTTAAGATTGTTTTATTCCTCTTTTTCATAAATATAATAGATTAAAATAATATAGATAATAGAAAAAAGTACTATATAAAGCTTTTTTTCAAGAAGATAATTAATAAAAAATTTAAGTTAATTTTATCGTTTTTTAAATAGAATTTAATTAATATATTATTATTTAGATTAGATATAAATATAAGTAAATCCTGTTCTCAAATATTAAACATTTAAAAAAATCAAATTTCTTATTTATGAATTTCTTATTATAAAAATAATTATAAAGATAAGATAATGTTTATTTTTTTATGAAAAAAGAGAAATCTCTTGAATTAAGTATAATTTTACCTTGTAGAAATGAAGAAAAAGCTCTTTCAAAGTGTTTAAGTTCTATTAAAGAAGTAATTGCTAAAAATAATATCAACGCAGAAATAATAGTTTCTGATTCATCAACTGATAGAAGCCCACAGATAGCAAAAAAGCACGGAGTAATACTAGTTAAACATAATAAGATAGGATACGGAACAGCAATTCTAGAAGGACTTAAAGTAGCAAAAGGAAATTACATATTAATTTCAGATTCTGATGGAACTTATGACTTTAATGAAATTCCTAATTTTTTAAAATATCTAAGAGAAGGTTATGATTTTGTTATAGGAAATAGATTTGCTTATTCATTAGATAAAGACTCTATGCCATGGCTGCATAAATATATAGGCAATCCTTTATTATCAGGAATATTAAGATTTTTTTTTAGAACAAATATAAAAGATTCACATTGTGGAATGAGAGCTATATCAAAAGAAGCATTAAATAAATTAAACTTAAAAACAACAGGTATGGAATTTGCGTCTGAAATGGTTGTAAAGGTTGTTCAAAATAAACTAAAAACAAAAGAAATTCCGATAAAATACTATCCAAGATTAGGAGAATCAAAATTAAATAGCTTCAAAGATGGATGGCGCCATCTAAAATTTATGTTAATTTATAGTCCTTTATTTTTATTTTTCATTCCAGGACTGATATTTTTTTTAATAGGAATAGAAACAATGGCATGGCTTTATTTCAGCTCTCCATCAATACTAGGGATAAAGCTTTATTATCATCCTATGTTTATATCATCAATATTAACAATATTAGGATATCAGCTTATAATTTTTTCATTTTTTTCAAAAATATATTCAATAATTCATTTAAATGAAAAAAATGAATTTTTTGAGAGAATAATTAAAAAAATAACATTAGAAAAATCAATCTTAATTGGAACAATAATTTTTATTTTAGGATTTTTTATATATTTATACATATTTATAAAATGGATAAAAAGTGGATTTGGTTCTTTAAATGAAATTAAAAATTCTATTGTTTCCTTGACTTTAATAACATTAGGAATTCAAACAATATTTTCTTCATTTATGATAAGTATATTATCAATTAAAGAAAAATAAAATGAAAATAGCAATTTTTCATGACTTTTTTGATTCAATAGGAGGAGGAGAAAAAGTAGCAATAACTCTTGCAAAAGGTTTAAATGCAGACATAATAACCTGCAATTTAAATAAAGAAACAATTTATAAATTAAAATGTGAAAAAATTAGATTCTTAAATCTAGTAAATACGCTAAATATACCTCCAGTAAAACAAATACAAGCATCATTATGTTACTCAAAATGTAACTTTTCTAAAAAATATGATTTTTTTATTTTTTCAGGAAATTGGGCTCCATTTGCAGCAAAAAAACATAAACCAAATTTATATTACTGTCACACTCCTACAAGAGTTTTTTATGACTATTACAAAAATCAAATGAAACAGCTTAATCTTTATCAAAAACCTCTTTTTTATTTATATGCAAAAATGCATAAATTCTGGACAGAAAAAAATTTAAAATACATTGAAAAATTTATAGCAAATAGTGCAAATGTAAAAAAAAGAATCAAAGAATATTTTAAAAAAGATTCTTTAATAATCTTTCCACCAATAGATACAAATAAATATTCTTATAAAAAAAGTGAAAACTATTGGCTTTCAGTAAACAGATTATATCCTCATAAAAGAATAGAACTTCAAATTCAAGCATTTAAAAAATTACCTAAAGAAAAATTAATAATCGTAGGATGGATAGCAAAAGGAGAAGGATGTGAAAAATATTTAAAAAAAATTCTTAAAAATTTGCCAAAGAATATAGAAATAAAAGGAAAAATAGATGAAACAAATCTCTTAGAACTTTATTCTAAATGCAAAGGTCTTATAACCACTTCAAAAGATGAAGATTTTGGAATGACTCCAATAGAAGCAATGGCTTCAGGAAAACCTGTGATAGCTCCAAATGAAGGAGGTTATAAAGAAACTATAATAAATGGAAAAACAGGAATATTAATTGATAATATTAACGAAGACAAAATAATTGAAGCAATTAAAAGAATAAATCGAGAATTAAATGAAAATCCAAAAAAATACAAGGATAATTGCATTAAACAATCAAAAAAATTTGATTCAAAAATATTTTTAAAAAAAATAAAAAATGAGATATATAACAGAATAAATAAAGATATTTAATATATAAATATTTTATAAAAAAATGAAAATATCTTTTGCAACACCTTATTATATATCAGGAATGGGTATAGAAAATAGAATAACAGAATTAGCAAAGAATCTGCCGAAAGATATTGAAAAAAATATTCTATGTCTAGACTATAAAAGAATGCCAAAAAGAGATATTGAACTAAAAAGAATGATTTTACCTTTTAGATTTTTTTCAGCCCATAATCTAACAAAATATAATTTTATAAGCAAATATATAACAAAAAAATATTTTTCATTAATATCAAAATCTGATTTGATTGATTGTCAATATTTTCCAATGACCTTATTAAAAGCTCCAAAAAAAATAATTACATGGCATTCAGTCACGTTTCCTGAATATGCTTTAAATGAAAAAGAAGGAAGAAGATGGAATAAAGAATTCAAGGCAATGATAAAAGACATGCATAAAACTGATTTAATAGTGCCTGTTAGTAAGTGGGCAGAACAAGAAGTAAAAGAGCATATCCCAAATGCAAAAACAGAAGTAATTTATAATGGAGTTGATTTAGACAAATTTAGATTTAAACCTCTTGAATTAAGAAAAAAAAATATACTTGTTGTAGGAAGGTTCACTCCTCATAAAGGATATGAAGAAGCTATATCAATATATAACGAAGTTATAAAAGAACTTAAAGATCCTGAAATAAATTTGATTATGGCAGGCAGAAATGACAACTTAGATTATTACAATAAATTAAAAATTTTTTCGAAAAAATTAGTGGAAAAACAAAAAAATCAGGAAAAGGAAATTTTAAAAAATAAATCAGGAAAAATAAAAAAAAATAAAGAAAATAAAATAATTTTTTTTGATAATCTTACAGACACTCAAATTATGGCTATTTATCAAAATGCAGATATATTTGTAAGTTGTAGTCATTGGGAAGGATTTGGAATGCCTTTAATTGAAGCTCAATCTTGCGGACTACCTAGCTTTGCCTATAATATATGTTCACATCCAGAAGTAATAGCAAATAAAAATAATCTTGCTAATGAAAATGATATTTGGGATATAGCTGAAAAAATAAAAATTTTATTAACTGATAAGAAAAAGTATAACTTAGAATCTATAAAAGCAAGAAAATTTGCTGAAAATTTTGATTGGAAGTTGATAACTCAAAAATATCTTTCAACAATTCAAAAGATATAAAGAGTATTACTATAAATTAAAATGTAATAATATTCTATGTCTACTAAAGTGGACAGCTGTCCTTAGTAGCTTAAAATAGGATTGTGGTGTATTTCTTGATTTTCTATATACTTTAGTAAGTTAACCTTTAAATAATTAACACTAACTAACCTCTCATAATAAAAACTAGATAAATAATTAGCGAAAAATCCACAGCGAAAAATCCGCACAATTTATCTTCCCCTTAAAGGGACTAAATTTCTTGCTAAAGATTTAATAATTGTCTTAAAAAATTATTTACACAAGAATATTCATAATAAAATATTTAGAGTAAAATAAAACTCCTATGATAAATCCTATCAAAAAATAAATAATTTTTAAATAAATTGGTTTTTCAGAAATTCCTATCATTAAAAAAATAGGAAAAGATATTATAATTTGTCTATATATACATTCAGTAGAACCAAAAGTAGGTGTAAATGCTATGAAAGAAAAACCATAAAGAGTATATAAAAAATTTAATTTTCTTGTGTAAAATAAAAAAATTCCAAATACTATAAATAATAAAATCAAAAACTCAGGATTTAAAATTTTTTTTGTAAATAAAAAAATTCCTAAAAAAAATGTTTTTACTAAAGGTGTTACAAAAAAAGTTAAATAATGTCCTTTTCCAAGAAATCTTTGTGCATCTATAAAAAGAAAAAAATTGCCAAACTTAATAAAATAAAAAAAGAAAAATGCAAATAAAAAAGCAATTGGAATTACAAATAAAGTTAAATTTTTTATTTTTAAAAAATTTTTTAAAAAATCTTTAAAAGATTTAATTTGATTATTTTTTAAAAAATAATAAAATTTTGCTATATAAATTAATATTCCAGAAGGATAAGTAATAATTAAGAATCCTTCGAGAATAGAAGAAATATAAAATCTATTTTTTCTTAATAATAAAAATATAGACAGAGACAAAAACAAAAATAAAGAATAAGGAAAACCTGTTAAAAAATAAAAACTAGTAGGAAAAGAAAATAAAGCTATTATAGATAAATAAGCGATTTTTTTTGAAAAATCTTTTAAGATAAGACAAAATAAAAGAATAATAGAAAACAAAAAACAAATCCATGAAATTAGAACCATAACTAAAGTTGGATTAAAATTAAAAAAATGTATAAAAAAACTTCCAATAATAGGATAAAAAGGAAACCATGCAACATTTCCATATATTATACCTTTATCATCAGTATGAAATCTATAACCTTTTTCTGCTATACTTCTATAATGAAATCCGTCCCATTTTATAAAAATTTCTTCAAAAAAATCTATAAGATTATATTTTTTCTTAAATTTTATGTACTTTATAATAACATCAGAATTTGAAAAATAATAAATTCTTATCTCTATTTCTTTTCCAAGATTTCCATCATGCTCAAATTCTGCATAGACATTATATGTATTATTAGAATCAAGTTCTGAAGAATATATCTCTTTTAAAAAAATCGAGTTTTTTCCATTATATATTTCAAAATTTACTAAATGAGAATTATTTGAGTAATTCTCAAAGTATAAAGAAGAAGAAACGCTGTAATTACCTTTCTGAATTTTTAAATAAGGTCCAAATACGATATAACCTTCTTTATTATATATTTTTTTTGCAGAAGCAACAAAAGAACTATCGTTTAAAACAGCATTGATATTTGTCTGAAACCTGGAACCTTTAAGATTAAAGTAATTATATTGATGAATACTAAGTATTAGAATCCAAAAAAATAAAAAAATAAAAAATAATATTATTAAAATGTATATATCTTTTTTACTAATTGAATTATTTCTAGATAAATTATTCATAATTATAGAATAATATTACAAGAAACTTTTTAAAATTTACATCCTATTAGTTTTAAAATGTTTTCAAAGAAAGATATTGAAATAATAAATAAATTAACTTGGACAGACTTTAAGTTAAGATATAGCTCTTCAATATTAGGTTTTTTATGGTCTTTATTAAATCCTTTATTAATGTTAACTGTACTTTACATAGTTTTTTCTGTATTAATGAAAAGTGAAATAGAACATTACCCTATATATCTCTTAATTGGAATAATACTATGGAATTATTTTTATGACTCTACATTAAATGGAATGTCAAGTATAATTAATAAATCAGATTTAATTAAAAAAATTTATTTTAAAAGAGAAATAATTATAATATCTTCTTGCTTGACATCTTTTATTAGTTTGATATTAAATTTAATAGTGTTACTGATTTTTATAATAATTTTTAAAGTAAAATTAAATTTTTTATTCTTTTATTTTATTCCATTGCTAATCATACTTTTTTTAATATCTTTAGGATTAAGTTTTTTTTTAAGTTCGTTATATTCAAAATTTAGAGATTTGCATCACATATGGCAAGTATTGTTACAGATTGGATTTTTTATAACACCTATTTTTTATCCTTTAAGCATAATACCTGAGAAAATATTAAGAGTATATTTATTAAATCCATTAACTTTAATTATAAATCAATCAAGAGACGTATTAATTTTCAATAAGAATATTAATATTAATAACCTTATTTATTTGACTTTTTTTAGTCTTACACTATTACTGCTTGGATATTATATATTTAAATTAAGAGAAAAAAAATTTCCTGAAGAAATATGATAGAATTATTAGAAGTTACAAAAAAATATAAGATTCCTCATGAAAAAAGAAACTCATTATTTGAAACATTAAAAGGATTTATACTTATGAGTCCTTTAAGATACACTGAGTTAAAAGCACTTGATAATATAAATTTGCATATTAATAAAGGAGAATTTATTGGGATAATAGGAAAAAACGGCTCTGGAAAATCTACATTATTAAAAATAATGGCAAACATAATAAAACCAGACTCTGGAAAAGTCATTATAAACGGAAAAGTTGTTCCTTTCTTAGAACTCGGACTTGGTTATGTTGGTGATCTTTCTGCAAAGGAAAATGTTTATATAAATGGAGCTTTATTAGGAATACCTCAAAATGAAATAAAAAAAAGATTCAATACTATTATAGATTTTGCTGGACTAAATGAATTTATTGACACCAAACTAAAAAATTTTTCTGCTGGAATGCAAATGAGACTTGCATTTAGCACTGCTATAAATGCTGAAGGAGACATCTTTATCATAGATGAGCTACTTGCAGTTGGAGATATAGAATTTCAGAAAAAATGTATAAATGTGTTTGAAGAATTTAAAAAAAATCAAAAGACAATAATATTTGCAAGTCATGATTTAGAATTGATAAAAAAATTTTGTAATAGAGTTATATGGCTTGAAAATGGAAAAATTAAAATGTCTGGAAATGCAGAAGATGTAGTAAAAGAATATGAGCTGTGTAAATAAACTTATTTAAAATAAAAATTATTTTAAAAATCTGTATTTAAACAAAGTCAAAATAGCAATAAATCCATCTTTAAATTTTATCTTCTTTCCTTCATCAACAGCTCTTGGTTTATAAGATATAGGAACCTCTATATATCTCAAGTTCTTTTGTTTTAACAATTTTATAGTAATTTCAGGTTCCCACTCAAAACCATTTCCATCTATCTTTATATTTTTTATTATATCAGATTTAAAAGCTTTATAACATGTGGGTTCGTCTGTAATTTTTCTAAATACTAAAATGCTTGATAAAAAACTTATAAATCTTCCTCCAAAATAAAAAAAGATACTACTTTTTTTATTTTCTTTTTTTAAAATTCTAGAACCATACACAACTTCAGCCTTATTATCTAAAATGGGTTTAATAACTTGAACATATTCATTAGGATCATATTCTAAATCAGCATCCTGTATAATTATTATATCTCCAGTTGAATGTCTTATTCCTGTTTTTACAGCAGCACCCTTGCCTTGATTTTTTTTGTGAGTTATTAATTTAATTCCTTTAATTTTTTTAATAATTTTTAAAGAATTATCCTTGCTACAATCATCAACAACAATAATTTCTTTATCAATAGGAAGCTTAACTTTTTTTACTAAAAAAATCAGTTCTTTAATAGTTTTTTCTTCATTATAAACAGGGATTATAATAGATAATTTCATAAAATTAATCTTTTTTATCATTAAATTTTAAACAGTAACCTTTAAAAACATTCTTTTTTAATATTTTAAATATTAAAATAATAAAAAATCTAAAAAAATAAAATGTCAAAAGTAAGAATAAAACTTAAAACAATGGATATAAATGAACTTAACAAAATATGTTCTCAAATAAAAGAAATAGCAAGTAAAGCTGGAATACCAATTTCAGGGCCAATTCCTCTTCCAACTAAAAAACTAAAAATTACAACAAGAAAATCTCCGTGTGGAAATGGAACTGCTACATTTGATAATTTTGAAATGAGAATACATTCAAGAGTAATAGATATTCCAGCAGATGACAGAGTTCTTCATGCAATAATGCGTTTATATATACCAAGAAACGTGACTATTAAAATTGAGATGAAAGAATAAATTTATATTTACAAATAAAAATTCTCCTAACATATACTAAAAGTTACAATCTATCTATTCTCTTTATTTTGTTCCTCAACACCATAAATATTTCCTGTTTTCATAAGATTTTTAATAATTTCTATATTTTCTGGAATCTCTTTTTTCTGCATAACTAAAACTTCTCTTGCATAAATAAAAGCGCTACATAATTTTATTCCAATAGGACATTTTTTTTCACAAGCCTTACATAAAGTGCAGTCATAAACAATTTTTTCAAAATTTGAATTATTAATTATAAAAGACTTTCCTCTTGGAGAATAATGTTCTTCTCTTTCAACTCTTAAAACAGGACAAAGTTCTCTACATAAACCACATTTAAAGCACTCCTTTACAATTTCAATTGCTGCCTGCTTTGCATTATCAATTTCAACTCCCATTTTTATTCTCGTTTTTATTACTCATGATTCTATCGATTAATTCTTTATCAACATTAGTTTCATCAGATTTTCTGTCAAGATTATCGCTAATAGTCACTTTTCCCTGACCATTAACACTACTACTTTTTGAAAAATCCCTATATTTTCCAGTCATTATATCTTGTATACTTCTATAATTTATATTTTCTTTTTTTACAATTTCTCTTGGAACATTTTCAACAATACCCTTCTCAGCACTTCCTTTATCTTTATCTTTCGTTAATTCCGACTTAAAAGTAACATCATATTCTGCAAGTTTGTTTTTAACTTCATCGCGAGTTAATTTATTACTATCAAATTTTATCTCTTCTTTTAAATTATTACTTTTTTCATTTTTAATATCCATATCTTTTATAACTTCCTTAGCAGTTAGTTTTTCACCATAATTTTCAACATGTTCTTTATTTTCAAAATTTTCTTTATGCTTATAATTATAAATATAAGATTCACTTATATCAACAACTTTTCCTTTGTTTAATTTTAACATAGGATCGCGTCTTAATTTTACTCTTTGAATAATTTTAGCCTGAAAAGGGTCTATAAATGATTTTCTCATAATTCCTATTCCAAATTTACCAGGAGTTCCTTTTAGTTTCTTAATAAAATCAATAGTAGTTTCTCTCAAATTTTTCTCATTATCTCTAAAATAAGCTATTATAATATTTGCTCCAATATGCCCAACATAAGGAATGCGATTATCGTCTAAAAAAACTATAAATTCTTTTATTTTATCAAAGAATAACTTCGGATCCTCTCTATTATAATAACCTTCTTTGAATAAAACAGAATTTACATTTTTTCTTAAATCCTGAAGTTCATCATAATCTTTTCCTTTTATTTTTCCTCTGTTTTCAGAATTAAATTCTATTATGAGATTATATTTTTCTTCTAATCCCAAAAATCTTGAAACAATTGGAGAAAGTAATTCTAAAATAACTACATCCTTCTCTGATTTTAATCTTCGAGAAATACTTAATAATTCATCTAAATCATTTGTTTGAAATGCTGAAGCACTTCTCCTTATTATAGGAGAAAGTCTCAATGTAGCTGAAACAATTATTCCTGTAATTCCTTCCATACCGCAAACATCTGTTATATCCGCTTTACTTGTTTTAATTATATCTCCTCTTCCATCAATATAGATAATTTCCTCAATCCAGTCTCTAATAGTTCCATATCTCATACTTCTATCTCCAGAAGCATTTGTAGCAATCATACCACCTATAGTAGAAATGCCACCATTAGAAACATCTATTGGAAACTCAAGACCATAAGGTTCTAATTTCTCATTTAACTCTTTTAAAGTAATACCTGCCTCAACATGAACAATTTTCTTTGACAATGAAAAATTAGTAACTTTATTTAACCTTGAAAGATCTATAACAATAGAGTTATTAGGAACAGCTCCTCCGACAACTCCGGTTCCAGAACCTCTTGGACAAATATCAATATTTGAAGATTTAATTATTGATTTGATTTCATCAACACTATTTGGAGCAATAACTTTTTCAAATTTGCCAATTAATCTTGAAGCATCAGTTTCATAACAGACCAATTCTTTTTTATTAACCATTATTCATCAACCTCTTCGATTTCAACAGGAATTTCTCTATTTTCTAATTTTTTAATTCCTAAAGAATCTGCTAAGATTTCTGAAAATTCAAAAATTTTTATATTAGAATTTTTTGAGTTTCTTTTTAAAAGTTTATAATCTTCTAAAGAAAAAACTATAATCTTATTAACATTAATTCTTTTTGCTTGAATTAAAATTTCTTTAGCACATTTATCAGCAAGTTCTATATTTGTTATAGAAAGACCTCCACAACCACCTGTGCAAAATGCATTTTCCTTATTGTTTTTCATTTCTTTTATATCATAACCAAATAACTCTAAAATTAATCTAGGTTCATTATATATATCGCAGTATCTACCTAAATAACAAGAATCCTGAACAGTTACAACATCATCAACCTTATTTTTTATTAAAAAGGGTTTTTCTTCTATTTTCTTAAGAATTTCTCCCCATATATTAAAAACTTTAATATTCCATTCAGGCAAAAACTCAGAATACTGTTGAAGAAACATTTTATAACAAGCAGGACAAGGAGTTATAATTTCTGATATATTTTCTTCTTTAAAAATTTCAAAATTTCTTCTGGCTAATTTTCTAGCTTCTTGCTCATAACCTGCTTCATATGCAGGAAGACCGCAACATATTTTTTTATCAATAATTTTAAAATCAATAGAAAGCTTTTCAAAAATCTTTTTATAAAGTTCAAATTGCTCTGGAAATTTAAAAAATCCTCTGCAACCTGGATAATAAACGCGATTACTTTTTTTAAAAAAGGAAAATAAACCCATATTAAACTTACCTCTTAAGATAAAATAATTAATTTAACTTTTAAGCATATATATATTTTTATAATTATATTAGAAAATATAATTAATTTTTTCTAGAATCATACTAATGTATAATAATCTAAACTCTATAGATTTTCAAAACAATATTTTTAGTTATAAAAATTGTTATAAACCTTTACAAAATATTTCTCTCATGAAAAAAAGAAAAAAAATAATAGTTATAATCTCTCTCTTAACTTTTTTAATTTTAGTAATTCCAATAATAAACTCATCATTAAATGAAGATAAAGAAATAAAAGATTGCAAAAATTATTGTTTCTTAAATAAAAAGAAAGGAATTGCTGAAATAAACTCAAATTATAAAGAGTGTTGTAAATCTTGTGACGGAAAAGAAAAACAAAAATGCATGTTTTCTTGCAAAGATAAACAAAGCTATCTTTTAAAAAAATTAGAATTTATATATGAAAATTGTGAAAAAAATTGTTTATATAAAATTAAAAATTCAAATTTAACCTGTATGAATGGAACTTATAAATTAGGAGAAATATTTTTAGACGATTGCAATATATGCAGATGTGAAATTGACTCTAAAATAAAATGTAGAAAAACACCTTTTTGCAACTTTGAAGATATTACGATAAATAAAACGATTTGCGAAAAAAACAACGGTTTATTTCAACAGCTCTGCAACGGACCTTATTTTGATATAGTTTGTAGTAAATATAATTTTTGTTTATGTGACGGTAATAACAACTACAGTTGTCCAGAGAATTATACATGTATTAAAAACTTTACTTTGTCTATAACAAGAAAAGGAAACACTATACTAGGATGGAAAACGCTTTTAGGAAAAAACTTAGGTGATATAGGAATTTGTGCAAAAAATCCAGAATTAAAGAAATGCGGTAATAATATCTGTGAAAATAAAATATCTCGTTATAATGATATTAGTGAAACAAATTTAAATTGTCCAATTGATTGTAAATAAAAAAATATGTCTATGAATTTAACGATTTTAAATGATTTCTAAAAATATAAACTTCTCATTTTAATTTAAAAAATAAAGTTAATAAATAATTTTTGATTCTTAAGAAATTTATTATCTTGATATTAATAATAAAATATCTTTTATTATAAATAGAGTAAGAATTAGAGTCGATTTTTATAATCATAAAATAAAAGGAGATTGAATTTCAAATTAGACAATTTTAAGATGTATATCTTTACCACCTGAAAAAGACAAACAAAAAAATCGACAAATTTATAAATCTAAAGCTCTGTGTATATATGTTTGTCTAAACTAAATCAAAATTTATTGATAATATCTTATCTAAAAAATATAAAAACAAATATGAAAAAAGAGAGCGATGAATCCGCAGAGGATTTATTAAATCCAAAAACATGTTTTTTTTCTAACTTCCCTCCAAAAGAGTGTGGAATAGCTACTTTTTGTAAGAATTTAGCAACTGCTATGGATAAAAGATTTAATCCAAAATTAAAATCAAAAGTAATAGCTATAAACGAAGAAGGTAGTATTTATAATTATTCTAATAAAGTTATACTTGAAGTAAATAAAAATGATATTGAAACATACATTGAAATAGCAAAAAAAGTAAATGAATCTGAAAATATAAAAATTGTCTGTGTTCAGCATGAATTTGGAATTTTCGGCGGTGAATACGGAAATTATATCATTCCATTTTTAGAAACTTTAAAAAAACCTGTTGTAGTAACATTTCATTCAGTTTTACCAAATCCTGACGACAAAAGGAAAAGAGTTGTATGTGCTATTGCAAAAAGAGCATCAGCAATAATTGTTATGGCAAAAGCAGGAGTTGAAATACTAAATAGAGATTATGGTATTGAAAAAAATAAAATATTTGTTGTTCATCACGGAATTCCAAATGTTCCTTTTTGTTCTGATAATACTTTAATGAAAAAAAAACTCAAATTAGATGGAAAAATTGTATTATCAACTTTTGGGTTATTATCAAGAGGCAAAGGTATTGAGTATGTAATAAAAGCACTTCCTCCTTTAGTTAAAAAATATCCTAATCTACTTTACATAATAATTGGAGAAACTCATCCTGCAATAAGAAAAATAGAAGGTGAAGCTTATAGAAATGAATTAATAAACTTAGTAAAAAAATTAAAATTACAAAATCATGTCAAATTCTATAACAAATATTTATCTTATTCAGAAATAATAGAATATGTTATAGCATCTGATATTTATTTAGCAACTAATTTAGAAAAAAATCAAATAACAAGTGGAACTCTAATAGAAGCAATGGGTTATGGAGGAAAAGCAATAGTTTCTACAGCAAGTATTTATGCACAAGAGGTATTAGCTGATGGAAGAGGAATAACTGTTGAAATAAGAAACGAAAATGCTTATACTGAAGCTATAGATAAAATTTTAAGTAATCCTGAATTAAAAAAGGAAATGGAGAGACTTGCATATGCTTACTCAAGAAAAGCTATTTGGTCAAATGTTGCTTACCAATATCTCAATATTTTTAACAAAATAGTTAAATTAAGAGAAGAAACAATTGAAAAATTCCCTAAGATTAAATTGAATCACATCAGTAATTTAACAGATGATTATGGAATAATACAGTTTTCAAAACACTCAACTCCTGATAAATCTTCAGGTTATACATTAGACGATAACTCAAGAGCATTAATTTTCTCAATACTTCATAATAAACTTTTTGATAAAGAAAAAACTGGAGAAATAAGCAAAAATTTAGCAAAGATTTATTTAAATTTTATTGAAAGATCTCAAGAAGAAGACGGAAATTTTAAAAATAATCATAAAAATGAAGAAGAAATATTAAATTCACATAGTGAAGATTCTTTTGGAAGGGCGATTTGGTCTTTAGGATTTACAATAAATAAATCTATTGATCCTTTATTAGTAGATAAAGCAAAAAAAATATTTGAAAAATCATTTAATTATATAGATAAAATTAACTCTCCAAGAGCAAAAGCATTTACGATATTAGGACTATATTATCATTATAAAAGTTCTGAAAATGAAAAAATTTTATCCAAATTAAAAAAAATTGCAAATGATTTATTAGAACATTATAAAAAAGAATCTTCAGAAGATTGGCAATGGTTTGAATCATATTTAACTTATTCAAATGCAAAACTGCCTGAAGCAATGTTTCTAGCATATGATGCTTCTGGAGAAATAGAATATTTAAATGTAGCTAAAAAAACTCTGGATTTCTTAACAAATTTAATGTTTATAGAAGGAGAATTCTCTCCTATAGGTCAAAATGGATGGTATAAAAGAAATGGAGAAAGAGCATTCTTTGATCAACAACCATTGGACGTTAGTTCAATGGTAACTGCATATTTAACAGCTTGTAACATAACAAAAAATAAAGAATATTACAAAAATGCAGTTCTTGCTTTTAATTGGTTTTTGGGTAAAAATCATCTCAAGCAGATGATATATGATGAAACAACAGGTGGATGTTATGATGGATTAGGTAAACATTCTGTTAATCTAAATCAAGGTGCTGAATCAACAATTTCATATCTAATTGCAAGAATATTTTTAGAGGAACATAAAAGGAACAATAAAAAAGATGTATCTCACAAGAATAATAATCTTAAAAAATCTGAAATTCTAGCAGTATAAAAAGTATAAATTGAATAATAAACTTTATCTCGTTAAAAATATCTCAATAAAAATATTTAAAGACTAAAGTAAAATTATTTCATCCAAGTCAAACCTTCAAAATCAAACTTAAAAGGTATAACTCTTTTGCCAAAAAATTTTTTAAGTTTTTTTGGATTTTCTGCATAAAAAAGCACGCTTCCTCCTCCGCCACTACCACATATTTTTGCAGATACAGCTCCATTTCTTTTTCCAGAATCGATAATATTTTGAAGCTGAGGTGAAACTGTTATTTTAGATAATTTTCTTCTATATTCTGTTTCTTTATTTATTAAATGTGCAAAACCATATAAATCACCTTTTAATAAAAGATTTTTCATATCAATTGCAATCTGCTTTATAGCAAGCAATTCTTTATCATTTTTACCTTTTAACAAATTATCTATTATAACTTTATTAGATTTTCCAGAAAAATGAGTTTTTCCAGAATAAACAATTACTAAATGTTCTTCAAGTTCCTTTATAACTCTAGGTTTAAGTTTTAATCTTTGAATTTTTACTTCATCTCCACAAAACTCCATAAAATTTATTCCTCCTAATGAAGCTGCATACATATCTTGTTTTCCGTTTACCTTAGATTCAGAAATAGATTGTTCAATTTTAAAAACAGATTCAGCAATTTTTTCTTTATCAGTTATAGAAGTTATAAGTGCAACCCAAACATCATTCATAGCAGAAGATGTTCCAAGACCTGAACTTGTAGGAATATTTGCATAATATTCAAGTTTAGTAAATCTTTCAGTTGCAATTAAAGTTCCATAAACATAACGGTCAATTGCAGCATTAAGAACAGCTCCGCCATATTTGTGTGTAAAGGGTTTAATATCAGTAGTCCCTCCTGCAAAATCAATTCTAACAGGTGCACGAACTTTTTTTATTATTTTTTTCATAATTATCCTCTTTTTTCATAATCTGTTAATATTTAAGAAAAGTTAGTTTATAAATTTTTATAATAAATCTAAAAATTAAAATATTATCCTCTTTTTTCATAATCTGTTAATATTTAAGAAAAGTTAGTTTATAAATTTTTATAATAAATCTAAAAATTAAAATGTGACATCCTCCTACACCTAAAGATGTAGGTTTCCGTGATGCTTTTTTTTAGAGTTCTCACATAGGTTCTTACAACTTCTTCTTGAACAAATCAATTAATTATAAGAAAGTTCTAACTACATTGAAGTATTCAATAAGTTAAAATCAATCTCATTTTTTATAATAAATTTAAGTTAAATTAACAAAACTATAAAGATATTTTTCTTATTTTTAAAAAAATTTTACAGAAATAAATAACAATGTCAACACTTAAAAAATTTTAAAATAAATATATAAATTTATACAATATTTTTTAATCCTATTTTTTTAGCATATAAAATAACTTCATTAAATTCTTTATAACTAATATTTCTATTTATTTCAGGAAATTTATAAGCATTAAAACACGGCCTATATTGATTCATTATATTAACTCTAATATTTTCACCTAGATTATCAAAAATCCACTTTAAAATAGGTTTTGCACAACATTCTATATGATTAGGTAAAATTAAAACTCTTATTAATAATTCTCCATTTTTACTTGCAATTAATAAATTTCTCTTAGCAACTTCTGGATAATTTCTAATTTCACTTAGTTTAAAAGCACAATCTTCATTAAAATATCTAAAATCAAGAAGATATACATCAACAATATCTTTTATCAATTTAGCAGTTATTTCTGAATAATAAGAGGAACTATTCCATACAATTGGAATAGGAATATTTATTCTATTTAATAATTTTAAAATATTATAAACATAGCAATCAGGAGTAACAAAATTAATATTTTTGCATTTTTTCATTTGATTTATCCATTCAATAACTTTCCTATAACTCCAATCATTTCCTTTTTCAGGCTCAATAGAATAAGGAGCATTTTGACAATAACAGCATCTTAGAGGACATCCCGCTAAAAATAAAGTAGCGCTTGGAACAAGTTCTTTTTCTTCTCCAGTATGTTCATAAGCTCCAAAAATTTTCCATTTATCTAAAACTTTACAAAAACCGCTTTCTTTAAATCTATTAACACCACATTTTCTTTCACAAAATTCACAATTTTCCATAATTTTTTTAGCAACTTTGATATTTTTAAAAAGAATATTTTTTTCTTTTGCTAAAATAAAATTAGGTTTTTCCTTATATTTTAATATAGAAAAATATCTGTTTAACATATAATTTAAATAAGTATAAGATTCACTTTAAATGCATAATATATTCTTTTAATCTCGGATCTAAACTTGTTGTAACCATTTTTATTAATTCATTAGGAGTAACCCATTTTAACTCAGTAAAATCAGAACCTGGCTTCTCTTTTCCAGATACAACCTCGCATAAATAATACAAAAGTAAAAATTTACGATTTTCTTTAGGAATTCTTGAAAATATATTACCTAAACTTTTTACTTTAAGTCCTGTTTTTTTTAAAATTTTTCTTTCAAGGGACTTTTCTAAATCTTCGTTATAACTAGGAACTCCTCCAGGAAAACTCCAAGTCAATTTTGGAACTAAATCATCTTTAACTCTTTTACCAATTAAAATTTTTCTTGTTTTTGTATCAAATATTATTCCAAGTAGATTAACATAAAATATTCCTTTTTTCTGTTCTTTTATATTAAACCTTTCTTTTATTCTCATTCTTAATTACCTCAATGTACTTTAAAAATAGCTAGCGTTTAATAAAAACACTACTTTTTAATAAAATCAATCAGATATTTAAAATTAACTCTTTTAAAAATTTGTCTAAAATAATACAACAAAAAATATTAAAATAAGAACTAGCTATTTATCATCTCATAATTTCAATTTTATACCTATGTTTAAAAAAGTAATTTTTTCTTAAAAAGTATAAAAATATAAAAATTATGATAACAATAACGCAGCACCTAAAGTCCCTGGATGATCTAATTTAGAAAAAACAATAGGAGTTTTATGAGGCAAAATAGAGTATTTTTTTGCACTCTCATTAATCATTTTAAGTAAAGGTTGTCCTGCTTCTTTAAATCCACCATTTATAACAATAATATCAGGATCAAAGATATTAATAAAAGAACCTATTCCCATTCCTATATAATTATACATTTCTTCCAAAATCTCTTTTGCATTTCTGTTTTCCATCTTAATAAGTTCAGCAATTAAAATCTCTTTTCCAAAAATTTCTTTTGTTTTTTTTCTTGTTTCCTGCCACAATACCTCAAAAAATTTACCATCTTTTAAAATTATATGTCCTAGTTCTCCTGCAAAATTTCTTCCAGTGTATAATTTACCATCAATTATAATACCTCCTCCAATTCCAGTTCCAAATGCAATAACAATAAAATTTCTCTTTTTTATACCAAGTTTAGATTCTGCTAAAGCAACACATTTAACATCGTTCTCTACAACAACTCTTTTTTTAAATTTATTTTGTAAATATTCTTTAAGATTAAAATTTCTAAAAGGTAAATTTGGAGGATTTTTTATAACTCCATTTTCAAGTGGTCCTGGAGAACCAACACCTATTCCGTAAATATCATTACTAATAAGACTAGAAATACAATCGCACATAACTTTCAAAAGTTCTTTTTTAGTCTTTGGTGTATCATTCTTTATATATTTTACAATTTTATTATTTTTCACTAAACTAACTCTAAGATTGGTTCCTCCAAGATCGACTGCAATAACTTTTTTATTTTTTTTCATATTTTCTATATTAAATTATGCTCTGTTTTTAATTCTTCCATAAATATCTTCAATTCTTGTTATATCATTTTCATCAAACCTTCCAAAAGATATCTCAAGAACCTTAACTTCTTTATTCTTAGAAAAAAGTCTATGCAAAGTCCCTCTCTTTATATTAATTATAGAATCTTTCTTAACTTTTTTTTTCTTTCTTCCAATTTGAACATATCCATCTGTAATAAAATACCATAATTCATCTCTTTTACGATGAAATTGTAAAGACAAAATAGAATTTGGTTTAACTGTTAGTATCTTAACAGTTGATTTTTCATTAAAAGTAAATTGCTTAAAATTTCCCCAAGGCCTCTTTTCAATGTAAACTTTATTCATATTAATATTTTGATGCATAATTATTAAAATAAAGATTTTTAATTTAAAAACTTTTAGTATGAATTAATTTGTTTTCAATATCTTATAAAAATTATTAATAAAAAATACTTTTTTAACTTTTTCTTAACTTTTTCAAATATAGAAAAATAAATTACGTTTACTTTTACTAGTATAACAAAACAAGATAACTTTGTATAATATTTTGTAAGTGAATTAAATTATTTTAATTGTTAATAAACAATAATTTTATTAATACTCATTTTTTAATAGTTTTATAAAGAGGTTATAAATGAAGATTATGCAAAAAATTCTTCCAAAATCCAAATTAAAAGAATTTATAGAATCTTTAATGAATAGCTATGAAATTATAGCTCCTGTAAACAAAGATATAACAAAATTTGATATTATTAAAAATCCAAATGAAATATATTTAAAACAAATAACAAAAGTTCCATTAAAAAAATTTTTTATCCCTGAAAATGAGATTATTTTAGAATATGAAAATGAAATAATAAAAGAAAAAAAAGATAAAACAAAAGAAAGAGTTATTTTTGGTTTAAGAAAATGTGACATTAATGCTTTAGAAATTTTAGATAAAGTAATGACTGATAAGTTTTACTTAAATAAAAGAAAAAAATCTATATTAATAGGTTATTTTTGTGAAAATCCTGACAAATATTGCTTCTGCAACTCAATGCAATTAAGTGATAAGGGCTTTGATTTATTTTTTTATCCAAAAGATAACTTTTATTTTATATCAATAGGCACTGAAAAAGGAAAAGAATTAGTTAAAAATTTGAAAACAGCAAAAAAGGAAATTAAATTAGAATATTATAATAGAAAATACTTAAAAGAAACAGACTTAAATAAACATTATAAAGATAAAATATGGGAAGAAAACGCTAATCAATGTCTTTCATGTTCAGCATGTACGATTTACTGTCCTACATGTAATTGTTTTGACATAAATGACATTCTTAGTTTAAATTTAAAAGATGGAAAAAGAATAAGGCAGGAAACATCTTGTCATTTAAAATCATTTACAGAAGTTGCAGGAGAAAAATATTTCAGAGAAAGTAGACTAGCAAGATTTAAGCATTTTGTATATCATAAGATAGTTTATTATAAAAAAAAGAAAGGTAGATACATGTGCGTAGGTTGTGGTAGATGTTTAAGAGTCTGTCCAACAAAAATAGATTGGGTTAAAACAATAAATTTATTAGAATCAATAAAACATCCAATAGAAGCAAAAGAAAAAATCATATAAATAAAATTAAAATCTTAAAAATTTGTAAAATAAAATGAATCAATATATTCCAAAACCATATATCATAGAAGAAATCGTTGATTTTACAGAAGATGTAAAGTTATTCAAAATTAAATCAAACCTAAATCCAAAACCAGGACAATTTATTGAAGTATCTATCCCAGGTTATGGAGAATGTCCCTTAGCATCTTGCTCTAATGACGAAAACTATATTCATATGTTAACAAGAAATGTAGGAAACTTAACAACAATGATGTTTAAATTAAAAAAAGGTGATAAAATATTCATAAGAGGGCCATATGGAAAAGGTTTTCCTATTAAAAATTTAAAAAATAAAAATATCCTTTTAATTGCAGGAGGAACAGGAATAGCTCCAGTAACATCCTTGTTACATTATATAGAGAAACATAGAAATGATTTCAAAGAAGTCTACGCTTATTTTGGTTTTAGAAATGAAAGATATATTTTATTAAAAGACAAAATAAAAGACTGGCAAAAAAAATTTAAGATTGTGATATGTTTAGATAAAAAAGAAAATAACGAGTGTGAATTAAAATGTGAAATTGGATTTATACACGATGTTATGGATAAAATTAAACCCCTTATTGATAATACAATCGCAGTTTTATGCGGTCCTGAAATAATGATGGATTGTGTAACTGAAAAACTTAAAAAACAAGGAATGAAAGAAAATAGAATATTTTGGAGTTTAGAAAGAAGAATGGAATGTGGGTTTGGAAACTGTAATAGATGTCTTATACAGGATTTATATGTGTGCAAAGATGGTCCGGTATTTAGATATGATATTATCAAAACTAGAATAGATAATGAAGAATATAGCAATAAAATTAAAACAAATTAAAATGAAAATTTCAAATAAAGAAATAAATAAAGATATAAGAAAATTTATAAAAATAGCTGAGATAAGAAAACAAGATATTATTTTAAATATACCCTTCGGAGATATAGCTGTAGCAAAAAGATTATCAAAAAAAAAGAAAATCAGTCTTCACATATTAGAAGAAGAAAAATTTCAAGTAAAAAATGCAAAAAAATTCATTAAAAAAGCAGAATTTTACATATCTTCCTCAGTATTAAAAACTCCATTTAAGAATGATTTTTTTGATAAAATATTTATAAGAAATGGTATTTACCAAATATTAAAAAATAAACAATTAATTTTATTCAAAGAAATTTACAGAATTCTAAAAACAAAAGGAAAATTCATTAACTGGACTATAGCTTTAAATAACAAAAATAAAAAATTTTTCAACAAATTATCGAGCAAAAAAAATGAAATATCAGGATTTTCGAAAAATATTTTTCAAAAAAAATATTTTGCAAGTAAAGAAGAAATCATATCATGGTTAAAAAAAGCAGGTTTTAGAAAAATAAAAATTTATGATTTAAAAATTTTTTATTTATTATCAACAGACATTTGGTTTAAAATTGATTTTAAAAAAGATTTAATTAAATCAAAAGAGTGGAACAATTATATTAAATCTTTAATATTCAAATATGAAATATCTGATATTCAAATAAAATATATAAAAAATAATTTTCAATTAAAAATACCTGCATTAATATCTATTGCTGAAAAATAAAATGGAAATTAATCAAAAAAAACCAACTGTAGGATTTTATGGAATATCTGGATGTGCAGGATGCCTTTTAACAGTTTTATTTGAAAATTCTTTTAAAGAATTAACAGAGCTTGTAAATATAAAAGCATTTCCGCTAATAAAAGAAGATAGCTACAAAGGTTATTTTGATATAGTTTTTATTGAAGGAACAGTATGTTTTGACGAAGATATTTTAATAATAAACAAGTTAAGAAAAAGAGCTAAAGTTATTGTGGCTTTGGGATCATGCAGCCACGTAGGAGGAGTTCCCTCAATAAAAAATTTTAAAGATAAAGAAAAAATAATGAAATTTGTTTATCCTAGAATAAATCATTTAAAAGAAGAAAATCCTACACCTATTGAAAATCACATAAAAGTAGATTATTATATTCCTCAATGCCCTCCTAACAAATCAGAAATAATAGAGTTTATTAAGATTTTTTTAACAGAAAGAAAATGGAAAAATTATAATGAGCCTGTTTGTTTTGAATGCAGAAAAAAAGCAAATCCCTGCGTATTAGAAAAAGGGGAAATTTGTTTAGGTCCCATAACAAACGGAGGTTGTGGAGCACTATGCCCTTCAAACAAAACAGAGTGTTATGGATGCAGAGGTCCTACTGATGATGCAAATATAAGGTCATTTAAAGAAATGTTAAAAAATATGGGCTATAAAGAAGAAGATATATTTGATAAAATGGAAACTTTTGCAGGATTACAATTCAAAAATAAAGAAGAAAAAGATGAAATATAAATTATCTTTTTTTATAACATGAAAGAAGAAATAAACCTAAACCACATATGTAAAATAGAAGGTCATGCACATTTATCACTAAAAATAGAGAATAACAAAGTTACTAAATGTGAACTTAAGGCAAGCGAAGGAGCAAGATTTTTTGAAGGTCTTGTTTTAAATAAAAATATAAGAGATATACAAGAGATAGTTTCAAGAATATGTGGAATCTGTTCAGGAGCTCATAGTGTTTGTTCAATACAAGGTTTAGAAAATGCTCTTAAAATTAGACCTTCAGAACAGCAAAAAAAAATACGAGAAATGTTAATGATTGGTGAAAGAATAAGAAGTCACACAACTCATTTATATTTTCTTGCATTACCTGATTATTTCAATAAAGAATCAATTTTACAAATGATGCCCGAACATAAAGAAAAAATCAATGATGCACTTTCTTTAATTTCTCTTGGAAACAAGATAGTTGAAATCGTTGGCGGAAGAGAAATGCACCCTTTTTTAAAAATTAAAAAAGAGTTTCCAGAAAATGACTTAAAGGAAATAAAAAATAAACTTGAAAAAACTAAACCCATTATTTATAAAACTATAAATCTTTTTTCTGGATTAGAATATCCTAAATTAGAAAGAGAAGCTAATTACTTAAGCTTAAATGAAGAAAATAATTATGCATCTATATCAGGCAATATAAAATCAAGTTTAAACGAATTTGAAACAAAAGATTATAAAAATTTTTTAAAAGAATCAATAAAAGAATATTCAACATCTAAATTTGTTTTAATGAAAGATAAACCTTATATGTTAGGAAGCATTTCAAGAGTAAATAATAACTATAATAAGCTCGATTTTGAAACCAAAGAAATTTTAACTTCATTATTAAAAAATCTTAATATTAAACTGCCATTTAATAATCCTTATCATAACCTTATTTGTCAATCTATAGAATTATTAGAGTCTGTTAATAAAGCAATATCTTTAATAGAAAATATTGTAAAGATTAAATATGAAAATCAAGATTTTAAAATAAAACAAGGTCATGGAATATCTTGCGTTGAGGCTCCAAGAGGTATTTTATTTCATGAATACAAAATAGATAGATTTGGCAAAATAATTTATTGCAACATAATAACTCCAACAGCTCAAAATTTAAACATGATGGAAAACGATATAACTTTATTAGTCAATAAATTACTATCTGAAAATAAAACAAAAGATGAAATAGTTAAAGAAGTTGAAAAACTTATTAGAGCTTATGATCCTTGTTTTTCATGCTCAACTCATTTTCTAAAGATAAATTGGGAAAAAACCTGATAAAATAAAAAGAGCTATTATATCTCATTTGAAAATAAAATTTCTGAAAAATTTACGAGTTTTGAAGGTTCTATAGGTGAAGTAATAAATAGATTAAAGAAGTGGTTTTAAAAATTCTTATGAAAAAAGTAATAATTATTGATGAAAATATTTCAACAGGAAATAAAATAAGTTTATTATATAATCTTATTAGAAAGATCTCTAAATCTAAAGATATAAAAAAGTAGCACTAATAATCTATATTATCTTATAAAAAATAACGTTTAAAAAAAATGAGAGGAATATATATTCTAATAATCAGAGTTAAAAAACCTTTAAAGATTAAAATAGGAAAGTTAGGAATTATTAATTTCACAAAAGGAAATTATGCATATATAGGAAGTGCACAGAACAATTTGGAAAAAAGAATAATGAGACATAAATCGAAATCTAAAAAGAAAAAGCTTCATTGGCACATTGATTATTTATTAAATAATAAAAATTCAAAAATAATAAAAATTTTTTATAAAAAAAAATCAAAAAAATATGAATGTATTATAGCAAAAAAATTATCAAAAAAAAGAAATATAATAAATAAATTCGGATGTTCAGATTGCACTTGCAAGAGTCATTTAATTAAATTGGAAAATCAAGATTTAAAGTTTTCTTCGGTTTTTCTGGAATTTTAAATGTATCAGATAAAATATCAGATAAATTTCTTGTGTCTTTTGTAATATCATCAAATCTTATTATTCTAGTACGCCCAACAGTTTTAGAAACATGTTCAAAAAATAATCCAAATTTCTTGCATAATTCAGAAGTTAAAAGAATAGCTTTTTCATCTTCTTTTAACTCATTTTGAATTTCAACACAATCTTTTAAATTAACAGGTCTTCCAATTATATAATAGTTTCCCTTTATATCTCTATATAGTCTTGTATCACAAACATTATATTCTTCCATTAAATTTAAACTTAATAACAATATTTAAAATTTTTCAATCTCCAATTAGATGTTGTTTTCCTATAATATTAAAAAGTTCATTCATTAGTGTTATTCCTCTAAAATGTCCGAGCCCTCCTTCTTGACAAGCCCTCTCGCCAAAATTTTCTACTTTATCTCTTAAAATCATCTCTTTTGGACCCCATATTAAAGCAGGAACAGGATCTCCAGTATGCATTTTAAGTTTAGAGGAAGTAGAATGATCTCCTGAAAAAAATACAACAGTATCTTCTAATTTTAACAAAGGAGATAAAGAAACATCTATTCTTTCAATAAATTTTTTCTTTCCTTCAAAATCTCCTATTTCTGCTAAAGAATCTGCAAATTTCATATGAACAAAAATAAAATCATAAGAATCTAGTCTTCTAATTGCTTCATTTATCTTTGCATTTAAATTTGTATCAATTCTTCCATTTGCTCCCTCAACATTTATAACATCCATTCCAAGATATTTTGCAATACCTTTATATAAATCTGCACCAGAAATGCAACATGCCTTTAACCCATATTTCTCTAAAAAACTTGGTGCTTCTTTATATTCTCCAGGACCTCGAAGATTCAAAAAATTAGCATAAGATAATCCTTGCTTTTTCCTCTTTATATTTTCAGGATTTTTAGAAAGATAATCGTGCATATAATCCATAAATTTATTTAATATTATTTCAGTTCTTCTTGAAGAAATACTTTTATTTTTAGCAATTTTTCTATTTGGAGTTACTCCTTCTTCATGAGGATCTATGTCGTATATATCTGAAGTAAGATTTTTTCCTCTCATTACTACTCCTACCCTATGCAAAACACTAGGCTCTAAAAAAAATGTAACATCTTCAATATTAACTTTCATACGTTTAGGAATTAAAAGCGAAGATTCTATTCTTCCAGCTCTTCTATCTATAATAACACCTCTATCATCAATAGTAGCAAGATTTCCTCTAAATGCAATATCTCCTTTTTTTAGCTCCATAGGAATTCCTAAAACTTCAAAAACTCCTCTTCCTGGATAGTATTTTTGATAATCATAACCAAATAAAGAAAGATGAGCAATATCAGAACCTGGCCTTATTCCTCTGTCAACAGTATGCATAAGTCCAGTAATACCTTCTTTTGCAAGATTATCCAAATTAGGAGTATTTGCAACTTCAAGAGGTGTCTTAAAAGAAAATTCTTTAATAGGTCTATCACCTAAGCCATCAGCAATAACAAATATTATTTTAGTCATATTAAAAAAATAATCAAACAAATATAAAAGTATTTTGGTATGAATCATTTTAATAAAAAATCAAAATAAAAAATCGACAATTTTTGTTATAGACTAGTTTATGAAATGTTTAAATTTATCTTTTCCAATTAGCAAATTTCGCATTATTACCAAGTTCTTCTTCAATTCTCAATAATTGATTATATTTAGCTAATCTTTCACTTCTACAAGGAGCTCCTGTTTTTATTTGTCCAACTCCAAGACCAACAACAAGATCAGCAATAAAATTATCTTCAGTCTCTCCACTTCTATGAGAAACCATAACTGACCAACCTGCATCAATAGCTATTTTAGCAGCTTTTATAGATTCTGTTATAGTTCCAATCTGATTAATTTTTAAAAGAAGTGCATTAACTGCTTTTTTTTCAATACCTTCTTTTATTCTTTTAACATTTGTAACAAGAAGATCATCACCAACAATCTGAATTTTAGAACCAATAAGAGAATTTAACTTTCTATAGTTTTCCCAATCATCTTGGTCAAAAGGATCTTCAATAGATATTAATTTATATTCTTCAACAAATTTCTTGTATATTTCTATCATCTCATCACCTGATTTTAAATCAGGATTATCTGATTTAAAATTAAGATCATACATTCCATCTTTAAAAAATTCAGAAGCAGCAACATCTATTCCAATTTCAACTTTTCCATCATAACCTGCGCTTGAAATAGCTTCCTTTAATAAATCAAGTGCTTCTTTATTATCTTGAATATTTGGAGCAAAACCTCCTTCATCTCCAACATTAGTTGCGTCTTGTCCATATTTATTTTTTATTATTTTTTTAAGATGATGATATATTTCTGAACCATAACGAAGCGCTTCATGAAAATTTGGTGCTTCAGTTGGAAGTATCATAAATTCCTGTATAGCAAGTTTATTTCCAGCATGTTTTCCGCCATTGATAACATTAAAACTTGGAATAGGTAATAAAAGTTCTGAATTTTCAGCTAAATTTGCAATATATTGATATAAAGGAATCTTCTTATGAAAAGCCCCTGCTTTGCAAATAGCCATAGAAACAGCAAGTATAGCATTAGCACCTAACTTGCTTTTATTATCTGTCCCATCAATTTCAATCATTATTTTATCAATTTGTGTTTGCTTAGTAGGATTCATTCCAAAAAGAGCAGGCGCAATTATATTATTAATATTATCAATAGCTTTTAAAACCCCTTTTCCATTATATCTATTGCTATCATTATCTCTAAGTTCAACAGCTTCATAAACTCCTGTTGATGCTCCTGAAGGAACTGCTGCTCTAAAAAGACCTTTGTTTGTAATAAGATCAACTTCTATTGTAGGATTACCCCTAGAATCTAATATTTCTCTTGCTTTAATAGATTGAATTTTAGACATTTTTAAAATTCTTTTTTATTTCAATTTAGTTGAAAAAATAAAAGATGAATTATTCTTGAAAATAATTCGTAAAATTTATTTTTTCTCTTTTATATTAATATTAAAATTTATATTTTATTTATAAATCTTTTTACAATTAAAAGATTTTATTAAAACATAATTTAATCATAAATATCTCTATAAAAACTTATTTCATTAAAATTATTAAATAAATAAAAAATAAAAAATAAAAAATAAAAAAATTAATTTTTTGCTAAAGTCCAGACATTTTTTATTGCAACAATTATAGTAGCTGGAACAAATATTAGCATCAAAGATTTAAGAACATTAACAAGCGGAGGAATTACGTCCATTGAATTTCCAGCTGCATAAATTGCTAAAATCAAAACAATTCCAGACATCAAAAAAGGCGTTGTTTCTCTCTCAGTAATATTTAAAAAACCTACTATTAACCCTATTATAACTAAAGCTACAGTTAAAGTGCTAGAAACAGAATCTGTTAAATAAGAACTTAAAAGACCTATTAACAAAGCGACAATTACACCTCCTAAAAATGCCCAACTTCCAATTCTACTTTTATGTCTATCCAAATCTTTAATCATATTTTTTACCATATCAAAAATTTATAAACCTCCTTTCACTAATTAATAAAAATTAATATATAAAATAAGAATTATATATTTATAAATCTATATGTTAACAGATATTTTCAAAAGAATCTTTTTACATATTCTAAAGAATCATTTACATCAAAATTCATAGGAATTCCTATTATCTTAATTTTTTTTTCATTCTCAAAAAGTTTTATAATAAAACTTGCATCAAAATCATGACAAGTTAGTATATTACTATTGTTTAATTCAGAAATTTTGATTATTCTAGGAAAATCAAGATTTTTAACTACATCAATAATAATAAAGTCTTCTTCAGAATTTAACTCTTCAATTAACTCAAAAGAATCCCTAATGTTTATTATATCATAACCTTGTTTTATTAACTTCTCAGCTAATTTTTTACCTAAACTATCCTCTTTAATAAATTCATTACCTAAAGAAAGTATTTTCATTTCATTTTTTTATTTTTTTTACAATAGCCTTATTATGAGTTATTACTCTATCTCCAACTTTAACATCTCTAAAAAATTTTCCAACAGCTATATCTTCATGAGATTTATATTTTATTCTATAGACTGGATAAGGTATTTCTTTAAAATTTTCAATCTTAACAACATCTCCTATTAAAACCTTACAAGATTCGCATAAAATATCTGGCATATTTGCATATTCTCCTTCTTTTTTATCAATAATAGAATTATGTTGTTCTAAAAAATATCTCTCAACTGCTTCAGGTGTTTTTTCAGTTATTTTTTCATCAGCAAATGGAAGTATCTTTGAAATAAATTCTGATGAAGGTGTTTTACCTTTATTCCAGTAGTCCATTGCTTTATCGTAATCTTCCTTTCTTATTTTTCCCCTATAAAGTCTGTTTTCTAAACAGGTAATACCATAAGTAAAAAGCATTCCCTCATAGGTATCTTCCATCTTATTTTCTAACATCATTTATTAAATTCAAATATTTTATTGCTTCTTTTTTAGGAATAATCTTCACTATTATTTTATTTGAAACAATAACATAATCACCTATCTTCAAATTTTCAACAACACTTAGTATAGCTTCTCTTTTTTTTCCATTATAATCAATTATAAATTTATTTTTTTTTACTTTTACAAATTTTCCAGGAATATTTAAACACATTAAATCATATTAATAAAAAGAATTTATATAATTTATGAATTTTAAATAAAGTTATTTTTATTAATAAAAAATAAAACAGAATAAACAAATAAATTAAATTGACAGAGTATAATGATAATTTCAAAAGAATAGCAAAAGATATAAACACAAGAGATACGATCTTAAAGAATAATTTCAATTAATTCTATTTATATTATTTATCATAAGTAACTCTTAATATTTTTATTTCATTACCCTCTAAAACTAAAGGCTCTCCTCCGCATAAAGGACAATCAAAAATAACAAAATCATGTAATCTTTGAATAATTCTTGGCTCTCCAATATAACCGCAATTGCATTTTACCTTTGATTTTTTCAAAAAAACAGAAACATTCCAAGAGGTTTCATCAAAAAGATGTTCTTTTAAATGATGTGAATCAATTCCTACAAGTTCGCCTAATTCAATATCTATAGAAATAACTTTATCTTTATTAGGAACTTGATTAATTATATTTTGAATAAAATGATGTTCATGCATAAATCATATTTTTTTAAAAACTTTATAAATCTTATCAAAAAAAAATAAAAGATTTTTTATATATAATATTAATTATAAATATATAATATTAATTATAATTATTATGAAAATAATAAAAAAGAATATTTTAAAAAAATTTTATAAAAAAAAAGATTTGAAAGTTCACAAAGGAATGTTTGGAAAACTTGTTGTTATAGGAGGAAGTGAAAAATACTCAGGTTCTCCAAATTTAAACGCTCTTGGAGCAATAGCTGCATTAAAATCAGGTGTAGATACTGTAGAAATAATAGCTCCTTTAAGAGCAGCAAACATAATAGCATCTTATTCTCCTAATTTAATTACAATACCATTAAAAGGAAATAATCTAGAACCAAAACACTTAAAAACAATTCTAAAAGAATCTAACGATAAATCTGCATTTGTTATAGGAGGTGGAATTCTACAAACAAAAAATTCAATAAAATTAATAATTAATTTTTTAAAATCAATTAATATTTCAGGTGTTATTGATGCAGGAGCAATATTACCTATAAAAATGTATAAAACTAACCTCGAAAATTTTGTTTTTACTCCTCATGCAAAAGAATTTGAAAGATTAGCATCAGTCAAATTATCAAATAATCTAAATGAAAAGATAAAACAAATTGAGAAAATAACAAAAAAATATAATACTACTATATTATTAAAAGGTTATATAGATATAATCTCAGATGGTAAAAAAACAGCAATAGTTAAAGGAGGAACAGCTTATATGACAAAAGCAGGAACAGGAGACGTATTAGCAGGAATTTTAGGAGCTTTAATAGCCCAAAAACCAGATAAAGAAAATATCTTTGATGCAGCATGTGCAGCTTCTTATATAAATAAAAAAGCAGGAGAGATGTCAAAAAAGAAATCAAGCTTGTTAGCAACTGATTTAATAGAAAAAATCGGAGAAGTTGTAGATAATTTTTAGGAAACAAAAATACTAATTATCTATATTTTTAAAATAATATTTGATAAAAAATCACATATCTCCTTTTTGTTTTAAAATTTCAATTAACCTGTTAATAAACTCTAGTTGAACAGAATTTATTTTTAATTTTGCTTCGTTAATTTCAAAATACCTTCCTATGTCTATCTCTGGAAATCTTTGTCTCTTACCATAAACTTCAATTTCAAAATAACTATTACAATTGAATTTAACATCAAAAACACCCTTAAAAGCCCATGCATAAACTATTTTGTTGTTTTTTTGTTTTATTTTTCCAAGAAAAATATATTCTGAAATATTTTCTGGAGGAATAATAGAAGTTTCCTCAATCATCTCACGTTTAGCAACATTAAATAAATCTTCATTAGGATTATCAACCTCGCCTTTTGGAATGCTCCAAAAACCATTATCTTTATTTTTAAAAAAAGGTCCTCCGTTATGAACAAGAAAAACATATAGCTTATTATCTTTAAATGAAAACATTAATAATCCTGCACTTACCTTTACCATACAAAATTTTAGTAAAAAGAAATTAATAAATTTTTTTAAAATAATTTTCATTTAACAATTTTAATTTAATAATGAATTAATTAAATTCTATTTTTACAACAGCATTAAATCAAGACTTTTTACTATTAAACACACAATAACAAAATTTATAATCAAAATTTTCCTAAAAGTTCTTTTAAAACACTCTTTGGATCTTTAGCAATAGTAATTGCAGAACTAATAGCAATACCATAAGAACCTAATTCTATTGATTTTAAAACATCTTTATGAGTTCTTATCCCAGCTCCTACAAGAACAGGTATTTTAGAAGTTTTACAAATTTTTGATATCACCTCTGGTTTTGCACTAGAAACAGAGATTTCTCCTGCAACAAGTTCAGGAGGTTCGTAAATTAAATAATCAGGAGAGAATTCTTCAATTTTTTTTGCTTGTTCAAACGAATTTGCAAAAACTGCAGTCTTAAGGCCCACTTCTTTACAGCGGATAATAGTTTTCTTGATTTCATCAATAGAAAGTGAATGTTCAGAGTGATTTAAAAAACTTCCAACACCTCCATTCTTTTGAACAGATTCAGGAAGTATAAATCCAGTGTTTCTTCCAGGTTTCATATAATCAACATGCTGACAATAACAAGACAGCCTTGTTGAACTAGAAACTCTGTAAATATCTGTTGCCTGAAGACCTACAATAATATCTCTATCAACACTTTCAATAATATTAGCAAGCTCTAAAGTCTCCCAACCCTGTTTATAAGTCTTAAAATTTACAATAACAATAGGTTTTTTCATAGAATCATAAACAATGTCGTTATTTTAAAGTTTTCTAGAATAATAAAAAATTATAAAATTTAGCCCTTTATTCTTTAAGTTACAAAAAAATAAGAAATTTTATATTAGAATTTAATATTTTTTATTTCTTCAGTGAATTTTTTAATTTTATCAATATAACTATTATCTTTTACCTCTTTTGATCTTATAGCAATTGTATGAATCGGTTTTTTTCCGATTAGTTTTTCCATTTGAATAAAAATTTTTTTAGAATTATTTCCTCCCATAGTGCAGAAAAAAACAACTTTTTTTTCAAATAAGATCTGTTTTTGTTGCATTAAGTAAGTTCTAATAGCTGGAGATAAAGTTCCTGCCCAAACAGGACTTCCAACAATAATTAAATCATAATCAATAGGAAGTTTTTTTATGTTATCTATTTCAGTAAATTTTTTTCTAATAGCATCAAAAATACTTTTTATAAATCCCATTACTCCTTTTCTATTTACTTTATCAATGATTTCTTCTATATCTGAAGATAATTGTCGAGCTATTTCTTCAGCTACTTTTTTTGTTGTTCCGGTTCTAGTAAAGTATACAACTAAACTTTTTACCATAAAATAAATAAAGAAAGATTTATTTTAAACTTTTTTATTTTCAAAGATATAAGAAATATTTCAAGTTAATAAAGAATATCTCAAAATTAATCAGAAAAAAATAGAACCCACTATAAAAAATTAATTTTCATAATAAAAATTATCTTTTTATTTAGTATATTGATAAATAATTATTTATTCAGAAATTATCATTTCTTAATTAAAAAATTAATTTAGATGTTTCTGAGTTTTTTATTGAATCTAAGAATAATCTAAATATCTTTAAAATATTTATTCTTATTTCCAAATAATTTTCTTAATTTTTTTAGTAATTTCTAGTGGCTTTTCAGATTGCCAGATATTTCTTCCTATAGCTAATCCAATTGCTCCTGAATCCATTATTTCTTTAACTTGTTTTAAAAGTATTTTTTCCTCTGACTTAACACCTCCTGCAATAACAATCTTCGTTTTACCTGCAGACTTAACAGCCCATTTTAAATCATCCGAATTTCCGTTGTATTGCAACTTTATGATATCAGCTCCAATCTCAAGACCTACTCTAGCTGAATAAGCCATCAATTCACGCGAATTTTTATTTTTTACACTTTTACCTCTTGGATATATCCACGCTATAACAGGAAGTTTAAATTTGTGAGCTTCACGTTCAATATTTTCAAATTCTTGTAGCATTATATTCTCATATTCACTTCCTATATATATAGTATATCCAACAGCAACAGCTCCAAGTTTAATTGCTTCATCGACAGTACAAAGTTGTCTTGACAAAGGTTCGCCATTACTTAGATTTGTTTTTCCATTAAGTTTAACTATCAATGGAATTTTTGATTTTTTAATTTCTTGATTATATTTTTCAGAAATTCCTTTTTGAAAAATAACAGCATTATATTTCCCTTTTTTAGCAATATTAATTATATAATTAGGATCAACATTTTTATCATTAAAATCAGTTGGTCCGTGTTCAAGCCCTTGATCATAAGCTAAAAATAAAGCTTTCCCTTTTGTAGTTATTTTATCTAAATTAGTTTTCATCTCACCTTTTTCTTACAAATTATTCTATGTGAAAGGAATAATTAATTAAATTAAATTTTTCATAAATTTATAGAATAATATAAGAATTTTAGTTTATATATTTTTACAAAATAAATATTTTCAAAGTTAAAAAAACTTAAGAATCACTTATATTTTTAAAATTTTAAACATACTTTAAAATGATTTTCAAGATATTCAATTTCTAAATAAAAATCTAATCTTAAATTGAAAAACGATATTTATATAGTTTAAATTTTATTTAAATGCTGTCTTTTAATATTCATTTTAATAAGATTATTTTTAGCTCCTGGAAATTGAATAACGCTTTCAGATTCCTTAAGTCCAAGTTCAAGACATCTTTTTATAGGCCATCCTAACAAACATCCTGCAATAAATCCTGAAGCAAAAGCATCACCTGCTCCTGTTCTTTCAACAACTCTTATATTTTTATGAGGTTTTACGGAGTATTTTCTTATTCCGTCAAAACAAATTGCAGGATTATCTTTATCTGTTACCACAACAATTTTTACACCAAGCTCATGTAATTCTTCTAATATATTCTCACAAGGTTTTTTATATTTTTTACAAAGAGATTCTGCTTCTTCTTTATTTAATATGATAACATAAGTTATCTTTAACAAATCTGAAATATCAAGATTATTTATAATATAACTACTTGGATTAAAAGCAATTTTCGTCCCTTTTTTTAATAATCTAAAAGCTAATATTTTCTGTGTATTAAAACTTTTTCCTAAAAGTGCAGAGTAATAAAGCCATTTGGTATTAAACTTTTTAGAACTAATATCTTTAAATGAAATATCATTGTTAACTCCTTTATAGGTTAAAATTGTTCTTTCACCTCCTGTGCTGTCAAGTATAACAGAATATCCTGTCATACCTTTTTTATCAATTTTTCCTAAAAAATCAACCTTTTCTTTCTTCAATAATTCGACTATTCTCCTTCCATTTTCGTCATTACCAACATTAGTTATACATCCTGTTTTAAAGCCAAGTCTTGAAAAAGCAACAGCAGTATTTGTTCCTCCACCGCCAACGTCAAACATCAATTTTTTTATAAGAAGTTTTCCTCCAACAGGATAACACATTTCCTTACCTTTTTCATGACAATCTGTATGAACAAACACGTCAATAACAGCACTTCCAAACGTCACGATATCAAAATTTTTCATAACTCACCAGTTTTACTTTAATTTAAAGAAAGTATAAGTTAAAAACTTTTTTATTTTCAGCATCTTAACAAATTCTTAAAAAAATATATAAAAAATAATCTTCAAAAATGATAATTTCAAAGAATTTTAAATTTTTATACAAAAATTTTAAATATATAATTTTTTTTTTTCTTGAAATGAATAAAAAAAAAGTCTTAATTATTGTGGCCCATCCAGATGATGAAACTATTTTTATGGGAGGAACGATTTATAAAAATACATTAAAAGAAAACAATTGGGATCTTACAATATTTTCTCTCTGTAGAAAAAATGATCCCGATAGAGCTCCTAAATTTCAAAAAGTTTGTGAATATTACAATGCAAAATGTTTGATGTCAGATATTGAAGATGAAACTTTAGAACCTGTAGATATAAATGAAATGATCAAAAAAATAACTGAACTTGCTAATAAAGAATATGACGAAATTTACACTCATGGAAAAGAAGGAGAATATGGTCATATAAGACACAAAGAAGTTTATAAAGCAGTTAGAAAAATTATTAGAAAAAAATTAATAAAAGCAAAAGAGATTTTCTTTTTTTCATATCAAATCAGAGAAGCAATTGGAACTGATACTGGGTTTGATACATATGCATACCAAAATGCAGATAAATTTATAAATTTGAATGAAATTGAATTTTTAGCTAAAAAAAATATTATAACAAATTTATACGGATTTTCGAAAGGCAGTTTCGAGGAAAGAAACTGCAGAGAATTCGAATCATTTGATACTCGAAAGTCATTAAGAGTAAGACTTTTAAACATCATAAAAAAATGAGATGCTTAGTAATGTATCCTTATCCTCCAGAATCTGATGGACAAAGTCTTCAAGGAGATTTACTTTACCGAGGACTTTTATATCATAAAATAGATGCAATTCCATGTCATTTTAAAGACGGAATTCAAAAAGAATTTTATTTAAGACATTTAAAACCGAAAGTAGCTTTTGGAGTAGGTTTTTGGGGAAATGTTCCAGAAGTCATTCGTGAACCATTAAAATTTGGAGTTACACCTGTTCCATGGTTTAATGCAGATGGATGGGTAGCTAACTACAAAGAAGAATTTGACAAACTAAAACTAATGTTCACAACAAGCAATTGGGTAAAAAGTATTTATGAGAGAGATGGAATTAATGTTTCTAAAATAATACCAATGCATATTGGAATAGATACTGATTTATTTAAGCCTAATAATGACAAAGAAATGAATCTTGCTGTAAGAAGAATGTGTGGAGTTAGAGATAATGAAAAAATGATTTTAACAATAGGTGGTGATGTAACTTCAAAAGGAGCTCAGGAAATGTTCAAGGCTTTAGCAAGTATAGACAATGAATTCAAAAATTGGAAATATGTTTGTAAAGCATGGCCAAGTGAATGTGCAAGTAGTTGGAGAGAAAAAGAAGAAAGATTAGTTGAAGAACTAAAAATACAAGACAAAGTAATTTTTATTGATGATGTTTTTTCTCAAGAATTTATGGCAAATATATTAAATGCTTGCGATATTTACGCTGCACCTTCTAGAATTGAAGGTTTTGGAATGATACAAGTAGAAGCTATGGCATGTGGAAAACCGGTAATATCAATAAATGCAGGAGGACCTGCTGAAACAATAATTCATAACAAAACAGGATTTCTAGCAAAAGTAGCAGAGGAAATTAAATTATCTGAGGAATGGGCTTATCCCTCAATGGGATTTTCAACAAAACAAATAATAAAATTTGACAAACCAAAAACTTTTGGATATAGAGCAGACATTGAAGATTTAAAAAATTATACATTAAAACTTTTATCTGATGAAACACTTTGCGAAAAAATGGGAAAAGCTGCAAGAGAGCATGTATTAAAGAATTTTGACTACAGAATAACATCAAAAAAGATGTGGGACATAACAGTTGAAAAACTGGAATTAAAAGAATAATTTTAACTCAACTCTAATATTTATTAAAACATTCAAAATTCAAATTTTAATAAATCAAGTTTAAAAATCATTAAAACAATTTATAGCTCATTGATGTAAGAGAATTTATTAAAAAATTTAAAAATAATTATTAATCAATTAACTTTAACCAAATTTCTTAATATCTCATTTATTTCTACTTTTTTTACTGTAGTAATTCTATCACCAGCTCCAGAGTATATCAATAGATCTTTATTATTTCTATCAATAATAGCTCCTGTAGGAAATATAACTCTTTTTTGTTCAAAAGTTCCTTGTTCATGCGGTTGAACAGGTGTTATTAAAAAATCCTTAGATTTAGCTATAACTTTTTCAGGATTATTTAAATCAAATAAAACTCCTCCAACTGAATATAGAGTAACTTTTTTTATTAAATCCTCTCTTAAACTAGACAACTTCTTATAAATATCGTCTTTAGATCTTAGAATTTTTCTAATCTTTCTCATTATCTCTTTATCTTGATCTTCTTCTTTAAACTCCGTAACTGCATGATATAATAATAACCAACCTTTCTTTGTTTTTATAGGAGGTGGTCCTGCACCATTTCTTGGACAAAAGCCATCTTCTTCATATATGCAAGGTATAGGTTTTAAGTCACCCCAAGATTTTAAATCATTAGAATAAGCTATCCAAATATGCGGTTGACTAAACTGAAAGTTTCCTTCAGGTCTATCAAAAGCAACATATTTGCCGTTTATTTTTTCAGGAAATATTACAACGTCTTTATCCTGCTCTCCAAAAACAATACCTTTTCGTTTCCAATTTATACAATCATCAGACACTGCTAATGCAGTAGATATATTGTGCTCTCTTGATAAACTAACATAAGTCATAATATATTTATCACCTATTTTAGTTATTCTAGGATCCTCAACACCAAGCTCGCCATCACTAGAAATTCCATAAAAGCTAGGTTTTTTATCAATTGAAAGTATCTTAAAACCACTTTTATCTAATAAAACTCTTCTAAAATGAGAAATAAACTTTAGTCTCTTTGTACGATTCTTAAACAAAATATCAAGGTCTGTATTATCTTCAATTTCATCTTTATAAAATCTGTCAATTTCCACCTTGAATTCCTTCTTACCAACCATCCTTGGAGAATAAACATACTTATCATCTTCATTTTTAATCAATTTTTCAATTACTCTAACATACATCATAATATTACCATCATCGAGTCTAACCACGCCAGGATTTAAAACTCCAAGAACTTCAAACTTTCTAGAACTAGGTTTAATATCTTCTGGTCTTAGTAATATTTCCTCTTTTTTAATCTTAATAGCCATCTTTATGAATTTTCACAAAAATTTTATTTTCTTAAAATTTAAAGGAAAAAAAGATTTATAAACCTTTATAAGAATTTCTCATTTTTTAAAGATTAATTCTAAAATTTAATAATTTTTTTTATAAATCTTTTTTTAATTTTTACAGATAACTTTTTAATAAAGATGATTGGGAGTGACATAGTTTATTAAAACAATTATTTTTCTATTTTACAATAAAACTTTTTCTTCATCTAAAGATTCATAAGCCAAAATATACATACCAGCTTCCCAAGCTTGAAGTAAACCATAGTGTTTTCTTGTTTTTGGATGAGTCCATTCTGGAAAATTCCCACTAAGATTTCTTTCAGCTAGTTTATACAAAGAACTCTCCGCATCTCTTAATCTATTGCATTTTATCAATGATAGAATATAAAATCCTCCAATATAACCCCAAATTCCACCATTTAAATAACTGTTCGGTTTTCCTGCCTCACAATCCATATAATAATCTTTCCAGTCTCTATGTTTTCTAGTAATTGGTGGAAATATTGCTCTTACTGGATAAGGCGTATCTATTTTTTTAGATTTTACATAAGATAATATCTTATTTGCATGTTCTTTATCAGCTAAATCATAAACAATAGCAAGAAAATTTCCTAAACTATCAAACCAATCTCCTATCTCTTGATATTTGTTATGATTTTTCCATCTATAAGGAACATAATAATTTCCATTCCATAAAGATTTATCTTCATCTTCATTTACAGTTTTCTTCAATTTTATAGCAGAATCTTCATCCCATATAAGGTTTAAAACTTTATAAAAAAGTGCTTGTGTATTTATAGTATATCCATATTTATGTGGAAAAGCATCCTGCCAGTCAGTTGTGGGAAGTTGTGCAAGCATATTATTTTCTCCGATATCCTGACATCTAAGCCAATAAATAGCTTTTTCAATATTAGACTTATATTTTTTCATTAAGCTATCATCATTATACCTATCTCTATAAACATAATTTCCAATTATAAACCATAGAGTAGAATCTATTGTCTGAAAATCAACATGAGGTTTTCTATCTTCCCACTTATCAACGCAATTTGCAATTTGTCCTGTCTTTCCTTGATTTTCAGCAAGGGTAATTATACTATTTTTAAAAACTTCTTTAAAAAAAGAATTATTACAAACACTTGCTCCAATCATAGAAATCATCGAGTCACGAGCCCAAACAGCATTATATCCTTTTGGACCTGCAGATGCATAAAGACCATTAGGAGTTGAGCATAACTCAATTACTTTTATAGCTTTTTCATAACATTTCTTCAAAATATCTTTTTCCATTATTCACCAATTTTACATAATTACAAAATAATTTTAGATTATAAACTTAACTTTTATAAAAATATATAAAGTTATAAGTATAAAATAAGTTTTAGCTATCTAATGTATCTTCTATTAAAATAAAAAGATTAGATTAAATAATTAATATAAAAATTTATTTATTGTTTTTTAATTTCATCACTAATAGGAGTCTCTCCCATCTTAGTTCCTTTAATTTTAGAAAGATAATAACCTAAAAAATCTGCAAAATAAATGAATAAAAACATTCTTTCTTCTCTATGATAATGATAAAATTCAAATTCAAAATAATTATTCATCTTCTGTCTAAAAAAAGCAATTTGTTTTACAAACTCTAAACTTTCTTCTTTATCCAAAATAATTATCGGATAAAATCTACTTACAGGAAAAGCTTCAAGTTCATTATGAAAAAGTTCAGTTATTCTATTTGAATGAGCTATTATTTTAGCATCTTCTTCTAATGAAGTCTGCATTCTATAACAAGCAGGATAAAAATAGTTTGTTCCATATATTAAAGGATTTCTAAATCTAAATTTTTTTGATAAATCTCTAGCATCTATTTCAATATTTTTTTTATTTTTATTTAAAACTTTTATTATATCGATAACAATATTTTCTTTTCTTTCTTCTAAAAAAGAAATATCAAATAATTTTAAAAGAGGGAAAAAAACATAAGGAAAAGTAAATCTTTGATGCAAATCTGATTTTATTTCAATTAAGTGTGTCTTGTTTTCTTTAGCAAGAAAAAGAAGCTCTCCTCCTGATGTTACTATAACTATATTGCCTTTTATTTTTTTAGATAAAAGTGTATTATAAAAATTCAATACTTCTTTTGTATTACCAGAATAGCTAACTAGTATAATTAAAGTATCTCTTTTTAATGAATTTATTCTTCCAGAATAACCAGGACAAACTTCCATAGGAATTTTAAGTTCGTCACGTAGCATTTCTTTCAAAACAAGTCCTGCAATATAACATCCACCCATTCCAACAAAAATAATTTTTTTTGGTTTTTTCTCTATTTTAATAACTTTCGTTTTCCAAGCTTCTCTAATTCTATCAGGAAATTTATTAATTATATTATATACTATTTTTTCAGCCATGAAATATTTTAAAATTTTTTTCTCTTTTTTAATCTAAATAAAAGTATAGTTAATTTATAAATTTTACAATACAACCAAATTTTTATTTTATTTAACTTTTTCTAAACTTCTTAATATATCTGAAATTTTTATTTTTCTTAAAGTTATATACTTATCTGCAGAACCAGAATAAATTAAAACAGATTTTTTATCTAAATCTTCAACTATTCCTGTTGGAAAAGAAACATTATTAACAAAACCTTTTTTATCATAGAAATTTGAAGGAGAAAAAAGAGGTTTTTCAATAGGTGTTTGAGCAATTATTTTTTCAGGATTTTTCAAATCTAATAAAACAGCACCAGCACTATAAACTCTATTATTAACGCCGTGGTAAATCTCAAGCCATCCACTACTTGTTTTTAAAGGAGGACAACCAGCTCCAATTCTGATATTATCCCAAGAAGAATCTCTTCTTGGATGAAGTATACATCTTGACTTGCCCCAATAAATCAAATTTTTAGAATAACTAATCCAAATAGAAGGATTATTAAAATTAAAAGTTCCAACAGGTCTATGTAAAGCTACAAATTCTTTATTAATTTTTTCAGGAAATAATGTAACATCTTTATTCTCATGATTAAATATTATCCCTTTTCTTTCCCATTTTACAAGATTTTTTGAAACAGCTAAAGAAGTTGTTATACCATCTCTAATAGAAACAGAAACATATGTCATATAATACTTATCATTAATTTTAACAATTCTAGGATCCTCCACTCCACATTCTTCATATTCCTCACAAGGAAAAAAAACAGGTTCTTTTTCAATTTTAATTATTTTCTCTCCAGATTTATCTAAAACTACTTTTCTAAAATGTGAAATATTAGATAATCTAACAGTATTATTTCTTAAAAAAATAACATTACCTTCTTTTCTTAAAAAAATATCATCATCAACCTTCTCTATCTTATATTTTCCTTTTCTTTCAGGAATTATTACAGGATATTCATATTTTGATTTAGACAAAAATCTCTCTGCAACTCTAACAAACAAAATAACTCTGTTTTCCTTATCCCTTATAGCACCAGGATTAAAAACTCCTTCAATTTTCCAATTTTTAAAATATGGCTTAAAATCATTCGGTCTAAGCAAAAGTTTTTCTTTTACCTTCATAACTTCACCACTATTAATTTATAATAACATTAATGATTAATAAAACTATTTATTATATAAAAATTATAAAGAACATACTCTAAAAAATATTAATCAACTATATTAAATTTGTTATCTTAATAATTACAATTTAATTTTTGAAATGATGAGATTTTTAATTATTTTTGATTTTAAGAATTATTCATAATGCCAAGAGCAACAAGTCCTGGTAATTTTTCTCCTGCAATATAATTTAATAAAGCTCCACCAGAAAGACTAATATGTCCAAATTTTTTAGTAGGAATACCTGACATTTTTATTGCATCAGATAAATGTCCGCCTCCTATTAGAGAAAAAGCTTTTGATTTAGAAATAGCTTTTAAGATTTCTATTGTTCCTTTTGCATATTTTTCTATAGAAGTATTTCCAAAAGGACCTTTCATATAAATAGCAGAAGCTTTATTAATCTCATCTAAATAATGACTTAAAGTTTTAGCTCCAATATCTTCAATCTCATAACTAAGAGGAAATTCTTCTAATGAATATTCTCTTCTTTCTCCATTCTCATCAACTGCAAAATCAACAGGCATTTCTACATTTGTTAACTTAGTTTTTAATAATTTCAAAAATTCATTATAATCTCCTTTAATTAAAGTTGCTTTTTTTAAAAATTCATTTTGATATCCAAGATTTTTTCCAGAAGCAACTAAACAAAGTTGAGCAAAAAGTCCTCCTGAAAGAACTTTTTTTCCCTTCAAAAGTTTTATATTTTCTTCAGGTTTAGCACCTCCTAACAAATAAATACAATCGTTTATTGAAATTTTCTCAAGAGCTTTAAGTTCTTTTTCAAGAATTCTTCCGACACAAGAGAATGGAACAGACTTAGGAAGTTCAACAATTGAAGAATGTGCCCTATGACATACTGAAAATGCATCATTTACATATATATCAAATAATTTTCCAAGAGCTTTAATTCTATTTGGTGTCTTTGAAGGATCTATCTCTTCTTCTAAGTTTCTAATATTATCAAGAAGCAAAGCTTCTCCTGCTTTTAAGCTCTTTATAGATCTGATTGCTTTCTCCCCAACAATATCATCAATAAATTTTATTCTTACAAATTCATTTAATAATTTAGCATGTTGTGAGAGATTAATAAAATCATCTTTTCCAGGATTTCCCTGATGAGCAATAACTACAACCTTAGCTTTTTTATTTAAAAGTTCTAATATTGTTTTTGAAGACTCTATAATCCTTTCATTCATCTTTATCTTTCCAGAAACAACATCAGAATTAATATCAGCTCTAACAATAACAAATTTATTTTTAAAATCAAAATTATCAAGAGTTTTAAAATTCATCATTTTACTTTTTTGTTAATAACTAAAAAGAGTTAATTTATTATTTAAATTTAACTAAAAATACAAAGAAAAAGAATAATTATATAAATTAATAGTAAAATCGTTTTTATAAAGGAATTATAATACAAAATTATATTATTAAAAAGAGATAATTAAAGTATACTCTCTATAAAAATTTATATTATTATAATACATAAAGCTCAAAAATTTCTTAACAAGAAATACATTACAAATATAATTAAAATTAAAATAATAATTGCTGTTAATCCAACAATTAACCATTTTTTTTTCATATAAAATTAAATAAATAATATTATTTAAATCTTTTTTTAGCAAACATATATAAATCTTAGTTTCACCTATTAATCCTAGTTTTAATCCTGTCTATATAATTAAAACATGCTAACGCAGCTTTAGCACCTTCTCCTGCTGCAATTATTATTTGCTTTGATGGAACATCTGTAACATCTCCAGCAGCAAATATTCCTTTCACAGATGTCATATTTTCTTCAAAAGACTTAGTAGTTCTCTTTATTTTAATTTCATTATTCTTATTTTTTTCAATAATTTTTGCAAAACTAACATTTGGAATTAATCCAATTTCAATAAAAACTCCTTGAACTGAAATATCTATATATTTTTTATTCTTAAGAAATTTAATCCCATTTACGTTTTTATCTCCAAAAATTTCAACAATCCTAACTTCAGAAATGTAAGTAACTTTTTTATCATTAAGAACTTTATCTCTTAAAAAAGGTTCTCCAGAAAGTTTTTTAGCTTCATCTAACAAATAAATTTTCCGTGCATATTTTGACAAAATAAGGCAAGCATCAAAAGCAGAGTTTCTTCCGCCAATAACAGCAACATCTTTATCTTTAAAAAAAATTGCATCACAAATAGCACAATAACTAACACCTCTTCCTAAAAACTTGTCTTCTCCAGGAACATTTAACTTCTTTGAACTCTTTCCAGAAGCAATAATTACAGAATAAGTCTCATAAAAATTTTCAGAAGTCTTAACAATAAACATCTTATTTTTTTTAACTATATCAATAACTTCTTCAAATTTTACATTAATATTATAATCTCTCATATTTTGCTTAAATTTCTGAGTTAAATCTACTCCAGAAATAAAATGAAAACCTGGATAGTTTTCAACATCAGAACTATAACTCATTTGTCCACCAATATTTTTAGAAATTATCAAAAAATTAATTTTTCTTCTAGCTGCATATATTCCTGCAGTAATTCCAGCAGGTCCAGCTCCTATAATTATCAAATCATAAATCATATTTAACTAATATTTTTAATAAAAAGAAATAAAATTTTTTAAACTTAACTAAAATTAAATCAAACAGATTAAAAAAAATTCTAAAAAATTTTATATACTTTTATGAGGTTTATTATAATATAATTTAAAAAGTGTATTATTCTTTAATTTAATATGCTAGAAAATAAAGTTATTCCATTAAGAGAGAGGCCTAGAAACAGAAAATTAATAACACCAAGTGAAATTCTTTCAGCAGCAGTTTATTATTCTTACGATATTTTAAATTCCATTGCTTATTTTAAATTTAATAATTTTGAGCTATATAGACATTTTGAAAAAACCTTAACAGAAAATCTTGAATATGGAATGAAAATTAAAAGAGGATTTGATGAAATTTTAATGGATGAAATAAACTATATTCTTGATAAAGAATCTTGTTTACTAATACCTCAAAAATCACAAAATGGAATTATCTATAAATCAAGAAAAAACATTGGAATGTTTTATGACTCATTGTTTGTCCTAACAAAAGCTGTTGCATTAGAATTAGGTATAGAATTTTTTATGGAATTTGGATGTGATAAACATGGAATTTTAGGAGAAAATACGCCTATTTCTATTTGTATATGATTTTAAAATTTCACAAGAAAGATTACAAATAAAGATTATTAAAAACTAAAAGAAAGCATAATCAGAAAAACTCGTTTCTTCGTATTCATCATTAAATCGATAAAATAAAACTTTATTAAAAATTTATCAATATCGATAATGTGCAGGTTTATAAGGTCCTTCTTTTTTAACTCCAATATAATTTGCTTGTTTTTCTGTTAAAATTGTTAATTTAGCTCCAAGTTTTTTTAAATGCAACCTTGCAACTTCTTCATCTAATTCCTTTGGAAGCATATACACGTTTATTTCATGTTTCTTTGTCCAAAGCTCTATCTGTGCTAAAACTTGATTTGTAAAAGAATTTGACATTACAAAACTTGGATGTCCTGTCGCACAACCAAGATTTACTAATCTACCTTCAGCTAAAATAAATATTTCATGGCCATCATCAAAAATATATTTATCAACCTGAGGTTTTATATTTATTTTTTTTGCTCCCTTAAAATTATTAAGTTCATTTACTTGAATTTCATTGTCAAAATGACCTATATTACAAACAATTGATTGATCTTTCATTTTTTTCATATGTTCTAAAGTTATTACATCACAATTTCCTGTAGCAGTTATAAAAATATCTGCTTCTGCAAGTGAATCTTCAACTGTTTTAACTTCGTAACCTTCCATTGCTGCTTGCAAAGCACATATAGGATCTATTTCAGTTACAATCACTCTTGCTCCAAAACCTCTCATTGATTGACAACATCCTTTTCCTACATCTCCATATCCACAAACAACAACAGTTTTTCCTGCAACCATAACACCGGTTGCTCTTTTTATTCCATCTGCTAAACTTTCTCTGCAACCATATAAGTTATCAAATTTAGATTTTGTTACAGAATCATTTACGTTTATAGCAGGAAATAACAATTTTTTTTGTTCAAGCATTTGATAGAGTCTATGAACTCCAGTAGTAGTTTCTTCTGATACTCCTTTAATATCTTTAACTCTTTTATGCCAAAATTGATTATCTTTTTGATAAATTTCTTTCAACATAAGTATTAGCTGTTTAAAATCTTCACCTTCATTTGAATAATCGTTATTTATTAGTTCAGGATTATTTTCTATTTCTATTCCTTTATGAATCATTAAAGTAGCATCACCACCATCATCAACTATTAAATTAGGACCAAGATTATTTCCAAAATCTAATGCTCTATATGTGCACCACCAATAATCTCTAAGTGTTTCACCTTTCCAAGCAAATACAGAAGTGCCTGTTTTTGCTATAGCAGCTGCAGCTTCGTCTTGTGTTGAAAATATGTTACAAGAACACCATCTAACCTCTGCTCCTAATATCTTTAAAGTTTCAATTAACACTGCTGTTTCAGTCGTCATATGTAAACTTCCTGTTATTCTTGCATTTTTTAAAGGTTTAGTTTTGCCATATTTTTCTCTTATTGACATTAAACCAGGCATTTCTTTTTCAGATATTTCTATTTCTTTTCTGCCTAAATCAGCTAAACTAATATCTTTCACCTTATATTCCATTTTTATAAAAATGATTTAAATTTTCATGTTAATAAATTTTGTGTATTATTTACGTCTAAGAAAATCTCTCGTATTCTTAACTAAGAATATAACATAAATACATTAACTTAGAATACTCCATAATTTGTAACCTTTAGAAATTAAAAGCAAAAATAATTTTTATTTTACTAATTAAAATAAAAAATTTATAATTATTAACTATAAGAAAAACTTATAATATAAGTTCTCTTTATATTTTATATGCACAAAAAAACTATTTCAGAAATAGAAAGCATTTATGATTTAGAGTTAGAAAGAATAATAAAAACTATCCAAAAGGAAAAAGCAAAGAGAATTTTATTACAATTTCCAGATGGCATGAAACCATATTCGCTAACAATTGCAAACGAAATAGAAGAAAAAACAAAAGCAAAGTGTTTTATATGGCTTGGAACATGTTTTGGTGCATGTGATATTCCTTTAGAAGTAGAAAAACAAGGAATTGACTTAATAATTCAATTTGGTCATAGCCCTTGGAATTATAAAAGTTTTAATAAAAATTTAAAAATCCTTAAATAATTCTCAATTTTAATATTTTTAAATTATTAACATTTATTAAAATATATAAAGCTAATAAAAATTATAATCTCCTCTCTATTTATTTAAAACATATTATCCTTAAATTGATTAATTAAAATTTGAAAAGACCAAAGTTTCTATAATCTCTAAAATTTTTCTTTTAATATACCTGTATTATTAAATTCAATAAAAGAAATTTACAAAAAATCAAAAATTTATAAAATTTCTTAAATAAATTAGATTTTAACCTATGAAAATTTTAGCGCTTATTAATAAAAGTATTCCTAAAATAAGAGCTATTATGTTAAAAATTATTTTATCTTTATTATTTTTATTAAAAATTTCTGGAAATAAGTCCATGAAAGCTATATATAAGAATCCTCCTGCTGCTATTGGTAAAATAAATAGTGCAATATCTTTTATTCCTATAAAATAAAATCCTAATATTCCTCCTAGAATAGATGTTGTTTGAGCAAAAAAATTATAAAATATAGCTTTAACTTTTGAAAAACCTCCATATACTAAAACTCCAAAATTTCCTATCTCTTGAGGAAGTTCATGAGATATAATTAAAAAACTTGTTAATATACCTAAAGGTATTGAAATAATAAAAGAACTTGCAATTATTAAACCATCTACAAAATTATGAATTGCATCTCCATATAACATAAGATAGGTATAAGGATGTTTTTCACATTTCTCATTTTTATGACAGTGATGCCAGTGCAACACTTTTTCTATTGAATAAAAAATTGCAAAACCTGAAATTATAAGAATTACAGTTTTAATTAATTTCAACTCTTTATAAGACTCAGGTATTAAATGAAATAACGCTCCTCCTATTAAAGCTCCTGTAGCAAATGCTACCATTATTATTAACATCTTATTTAATGATTTTTTGGATAAGAAGAAAGAAAAAGCTCCGCAAAAAGCTAAAAGACCATTTATTAATGTCATCAATATTATCCAATATATAGTTTCCATTTGTTTAAGAAATTTTTTTCATATTTAAATTATTTTGTTGAATAATGTTATAATTTATTATAAGTTGTAAGTTATTTTTATTTTTATCTCGGTAACTTAACTATTTATAAAGCTTAATTAATATAAATATAAATTAATTATTATATAATCATTTTAAAAAAATTAAAAATAATTTATTAAACCCTATTAAAAACTTATCAATAACTGAAAAAGCATATTTACATTATTTACGTTTATAAAATCTATTTGAAAATACGTTAATGATATAATAATTTTTTATAAGATTAAATAAATTTATTAGTCTTTGAAAAAATTACGCCCTCACTGGGAATCGAACCCAGGAGTCCAAAGGACTGCGCTCTCCAAGCGCATGCACTACCACTATGCGATGAGGGCTTAATGCTTATTAATTAATCCTATTAATTAAGAATAAATAGAAATAACTATAATAAAAATTTTTCGGGAAAAAAATATTTTTTCAATTTAGATAATTAAAATAATAGTTTAATAAAAATAATTTATATTTTTTCATATCAAAACATTTATTAACTTTATTAATTTCTTATAAAGTAAAAATGGTGAATAATATTGCAATAAACGGTCTTGGAAGAATAGGAAGAGTTTTTCTTAAAATAGCCATTGAAAAAGGAATTAAAGTAATTGCTATTAATGACATTGTTGATATTCCTACGATTGTTTATTTTATGAAATATGATTCTGTTTATGGTCCTTACAAAGAAAAAATAGAAACTGGCAATGATTTTATTAAAATTAAAGGAAAAAAAATTCTTGTTTATAATGAAAAAGATCCTGAAAAACTACCTTGGAAAAAATTAGGTATTGATGTTGTTATTGAATCAACTGGTGTTTTTACAGATAGAGAGAGTTGTATGAAACATATTAAAGCAGGCGCTAAAAAAGTTATTTTATCTGCTCCTGGAGATAATATGGATATTACTGTTGTTCCTGGAGTTAATATGGACTTGTTAAAAAAAGAACATACCATCATTTCTATGGCTTCTTGCACAACAAACTGCCTTGCTCCTATTGTAAAAGTATTAAATGATAATTTTAAAATTGAAAAAGGCTACATGACAACTTGTCATGCTTATACTAACGATCAAAGAATTGTAGATAGTCCTCACAAAAAATTAAGAAGAGGAAGAGCAGGTGCTATAAATATTATTCCAACATCAACAGGTGCTGCAAAATCTGTCGGAGAAGTAATACCCTCTTTAAAAGGAAAATTAGACGGGCTTTCTCTTCGAGTTCCAACTTCTTGCGGTAGTATAGTTGATTTTGTTTGTATTGTTAGTAAACCTACTACAAAAGAAGAAGTAAATGAAGTAATTAAAAAAGCATCTTTAAATGAATTAAAAGGAATTCTAGAGTATACTGAAGATGAAATTGTTTCAACAGACATAATAGGAAATTCAAGCTCTTCTGTTTTTGATTCAAAATTAACTCAAGTTAATGGAAATATGATAAAAGTTCTTTCATGGTATGATAATGAATATGGATATTCTAATAGATTAGTAGACTTAGTTAAAACTATAAGATAATTATTGAAAAATAAAAAAATTAAATTAAGTTTAATGAATATATCCAATTTTTAGAATAAAACAATATTTTAATAAATAAGATTCAAAAATCTTAGAAAAAAATTATATGATATATCTTAAAAATTCAATTTTTGATTATTACTTTTTTAAAAATTTTAATTTTAGATTTCAAAAATTTTAAAAATAAGTTTATCTATTTAAAAAGAAAAATAAAATGGATTTAAGCATAGTTATTCCAACATATAACGAAAAAGAAAATATTAAAGAGATTATCTCAAAGATTGAAAATGAGTTTAATAAAAATGATATAATTGGTGAAATAATTGTTGTAGACGATAACTCTCCTGATGGAACCGGAGAAATTCTTGAAGAGTTAAAAAAAAATAAAAATAATTTAAAAGTTATTCATAGAAAAGGAAAATTAGGACTTTCATCAGCAGTATTAGAAGGATGGAAAATTGCAAAAGGAAAAGTAATAGGAGTGATAGATGCTGATTTAAGTCACCCTCCTGAAAAAATTAAAGAATTATTTTTTCCAATTAAAAATAATCAAGCAGATTTTACAATAGGAAGTAGATATATCCAAGGTGGAAAAATAGAAGGATGGAATTTTAAAAGAAAATTAATGTCTAAGATTGCTACAATTTTAGCAAGAATATACACTAAAATTAAAGATCCTATGTCAGGTTTTTTTTTAATAAAAAAAGAGTGTATTGAAAATGTTCAACTTGATTCAAAGGGATTTAAAATACTTCTTGAGGTAATAATTAAAGGAAAATATTCTAGGATTAAAGAAATTCCAATTACCTTTGTTAACAGAACTAAAGGAAAAAGTAAAGCAGGAACAAAAGAAATAGTTTGGTATTTACAAAATTTAATAAGCTATTTGCCTTATAAAAAAAATATCATTTACGAATTTTTTAAATTTGCATTCATTGGAGGAATTGGAACTTTAATTAATATATCAATATTATATTATTTAACAGAAAAATTTAAAATTTATTATTTATTAGCTGCAATATTTTCATTTTTTATTGCAATGACTTTTAATTTCTTCTTGAATAAAATATGGACTTTTAAAGAAAAAATAAAATCAAACATCAAAAAAAAATATATTAAATTTTTTGCAGTTAGTATAACTGCTTTATTAGTAAATCTTTTTTTTCTTTATATTTTTACAGAATTAATGAAAATTTATTATATAATTTCGCAAATTATGGCTATTGGAATAGCATTAATAATAAATTTCTTGGGAAATAAATTATGGACATTTTCAGAATAAAAAGATTATTAAAATTGTTTCTTTTTGGATTAGTGATAGTATTTTTAGTATTGCATATCTTAACAACATTCTTTTTTTATTTTAATTTAAATAAAAATATAGAAAATAAAGATAAAGAAAATAAAGAAGAAGAAATTTCAAAAAATAAAGGAATTATAAGTTTAGTGTTTGATGATGGATTAGAATCTCAATATAGTATTGCTTTTCAAAAGATGCGACATTATGAATTCAATGGAACTTTATTTTTACTTGCAAATCAAACAGGGTTTCTTGAAGGAAGAAAATTAATGAATTTTGAAAAAGCTAAAGAAATGCAAGACCACGGATGGGAAATTGGAAATCACGGATTAAAACATGAACCAATTAAAGAGTCAAATCTTTTTGAACAATTAATTATTTCAAAAAAAATTTTAGAATCAAAAGGATTTTTTATAAATACTTTCGCATGTCCTACGGGATGTAATGAATCTATTAAATCTTTAAGAGAAATCGGCAATAAAAATTATCTAACAGTAAGATCTTTAGATTGGGGAGAAAATAATTTATCTAGCTATTCTCGGCAAAAACTAAATTCAAAATGGGTTAATAAAAAAAATAATGGAGAAGAAATTTGTAAATGGATAATAGACGCCTCAAAAAGAAATAATTGGCTGATTCTAATCTTTCATGGAATCGAAGAGAAAAAACCCCGTCACCTGTATGATATATCAGAAGATGATTTTAATAAAATATTAGATTGCATAAACGAAAACAAAATTAAAACAAAAACAATAAGCGAAGTTTTAAAAAATGAATAAAAAAAATATTTTTACAAATTTAATATGTGTTTTTTTAATACTTTCAATATCTATAATTCTCTATCACAAACCTCTTTTTTCAAATAAACCTTTAGGATTAGATACGCTTGGACATCTCAGCAAAATTGCTTATTTAAAAGAGTTTGGATTAACAGTTCAATGGGATTTATCCTGGTATAATGGAGCACCTTTTCTTGCTTATTACTCTCCTCTTTATTATTTTCTTGTTTATTTCTTTGATAATATAATATTTGGAGCAAATTTATTATGTTGTATTAGTATATTTCTAACTTCATTAGGCATATTTCTTCTTATTAATTATTACTCTAAAAATAAATTTTATTCTTTAATATTTTCATTATTTTTTCTTTCTATTCTTTGTACTTCTTATTATTACATTTGTGTTGGAAATCTTCCATACATTTTCTCGATTTTTACAGTTCCCTTTACATTATTATTTTTAGAAAAATCTATATCAAACAAAAAATATAGTTTTTTTGTTTACTCATTATTTTTTGTTTTAGCTTATTTATCACACATATTTGCAGCATTAACCTTATTTTTATTAGTAGTTTTAAGAATAAATATAAATTATATTCTTAAAAAAAATAAAAAGAATACGATTAAAAATTTAATAAAAGAAAATTTTATTTATCTATTAATTCCTATGCTCATATCATCATTTTGGTTTTTACCATTTCTCTTTAAATCTAAAAGTTTTATTGGAGATGAGAAAGGATATATTCCTACAATAATTAACTTGTTTGGTTTTGGAAATTATATTATTTGGGGAAAATCTGCTGGAGAAATCGGAATCTTATTTAGTTTATTCATAATATCTCTCTTTTTTATAAAAAAATATCTTAAAGAAAAAAATGAGAAAATTATTTTTTTAATTGCAAGTTCAATTTTATTTTTTCTTTTATTAGAAGGTATTTTGGGAAAATTTTATCCAACTGGAGTTGGTGCTATAAGATTTATCCTCCCATTTTCTATATTAATATGCATAGTGCCAGGAATAATATTCTCTGAAAAATTTAAAAATAACAAAAAGGTTATGTTATTTTTAATTTTCTTATTGATTTTAGGACTTTTTATAAATTATAAAGTAATAAAAGAGAATTACGAAAAATACAGTTATTCATCACCATATAACAGATATGGTTTGATTAATTATGTATATTCTTCTAAAGATTTTCCGCTAAGAAATAATTACTCTAATTACAGATTTGGAACCTCAAAATATATATTCTCTGAAACTTTAAATTACAAATTTCCGTGGCAAAGTCAAACTTGGGGATATTTTGATCAAGGAATACTATATCCTGAGGAGTTAAATAAATTCAAAGAAGCCGTATGGAGTTCAAAAGATATAAATGAAACTATTCTCTATCTAGATAAATTCGCAATAAAATACTTTGAAATAGGAGGTGAAAATCTAATATTTGATGGAAAATTTAACAAAAGTGATGAATTTTATCTAATAATGAAAATAAACTTCTTTGATTATCCGTTTAAAATTTATGAATACAAAAAAGCAAAACCCATAATATCAGTGTTATTTAATAATTTTTCTTATGAATTCGAAAATAATTATAAAGTTATAAGAAATAATCCTGATAAGGTAATATTAAATTATAATTTTTCAGGAAACGAGATAATATATTTTAAAGAATCATTTCATAGATCTTGGAAAGCGTTTGACAAAAAAAATAAAAAAAATATTACTATAAAAAAAACAAAAGAAGGATTTATGATGTTAACTCCGGAAAAAGGAGCAAATGAAGTAATTATTATTAAAACTAGAGCAATTGAAAAAAAAATAGGGATAATCTTATCAATAATAGGAATTCTATTAATGATATATTATAGTTTTATCGGATTTAAAAAAGATTAATTATTATATTAATTAAACTTTAATTTTTTTCATGACTAAAAACTACGTTTTTAGTTTTATAATTTTTCTAAAAATAATTTTAATCTCTTGATTTTATTTTTTATTAATATTTATAATCAATATTTTATAATAATCTAATTTTTAAAATTTATTAATATATTAATAAAATCTTATATATTTTTATTTAGATTAACTTTATAAGCACTTTTTTCATTCATTTTTTATGACAAATCAGATTAAACAACCAATTGTTACAGTAGCAGGTCATGTTGATCATGGAAAAACAAGTATATTGGACAATATAAGAAAAACAGGAGTTGCAGAAACAGAGCCTGGAGGAATAACACAAAAAATATCATTTACTTTAGTACCTCTTGAAAATATAAAAAAAAGATGTCCTTTAATAGAAACAAAAAAAATCAAATTAGATTTTCCAGGATTTTTGTTCATAGATACTCCAGGACATGCAGCATTTTCTCATTTAAGAAAAAGAGGAGGAAGCTTGGCTGACCTTGCAGTATTAGTAATGGACATAAATGAAGGTATAATGCCTCAAACTAAAGAAGTGATTGAATTATTAAGATTGAATAAAACACCTTTTATTATAGCATTAAACAAAATAGATAACATTTCAGGATGGAAAAAATTGAGTAATGATTTAAAAGAATCAATTGAAAATCAATCACAAAATGTAAAATTACAATTTAATGAAAAAGTCTTTACTATAATAGGTTCTCTTCATCATCACGGATTCAAAGCAAGGTTATATTATGAAATATCTGATTTTACAAAAGAACTTGCACTTATACCGTGTTCAGCAAGAACAGGAGAAGGAATCAATGAATTAATTTTGATGTTATGTGGACTATCTCAAAAATTTTTAAAAGAAAATCTAAAACTTGGAAAAATAGGAAGAGGTGTAATATTGGAAATAAAAAAAGAGAGATCTATACAATATATTGAATCAATACTTTATGATGGAACCTTGACAAATGAAGATGAAATAGCGATTGCAAGTTTTGATGAGCCAATAATTACAAAAATAAGAATATTAGAAGAAATTCAAGCAGTATCTTCAAAATTTAAAGCATCAAAAAAAGTAACAGCTTCTACAGGAATAAGAATGCAACTTGTTAATTCAGAAGGAATACTTCCAGGAATGCCCTTTATCGTAATAAAAGACAATATAAATGAAATAAAAAAAGAATTCAAAAATGAAATAGAAATAAATATTAAAACTGACAAAAACGGAATAGTCATAAAAGCAGATTCTTTAGGAAGTCTTGAAGCATTGATAACTTTATTAAAAGAAAAAAATATAAACATAATTTCAGCAGGTATTGGAAAAATCACAAAAAAAGATATTTTAATAGCTAAAGCAAATTTAGAAAGTGATCCTATTAATGCTATAATTCTTGGTTTTAATACAGAAGAAGATGAAGAAGCAAAAAATACTGAAAAAGGAAAAGTTTTGATATTAAAAAATGAAGTTATATATAAACTCATTGAAGATTTATTAAAAATTCAAGAACAAAAAAGAAATGAGATTAAAAAAGAAAGACTTATGCAACTAGCAACAATATCAAAAATAAGAATTCTCCACAACTTTGTTTTTAGAAATTCTAATCCTGCAATTTTCGGAGTAAGAGTTGAAGCAGGAAAAATTAAACCAAATATTCCTTTAATGAATGAAAATGGAGAACAAATTGCTCATATAAAAGGAATTCAAGAAAATCAAAAACAATTAGAAGAAGCTCTTCAAAATCAAGAAGTAGCTATATCACTACCAGGTGTTAATTTTGAACGCCAGCTTAAAGATGTTGAATATTTGTATTCAGATATGTCTGAACAACAATTTAGAAAATTCAAAGAAAATAAAGACATTCTTTCAAATGAAGAGATTCAAGTTCTTCAAAAGATTGCAGAAATAAAAAGGAAAAAAAATATTTCTTGGGGAATATGATAAAATAACAAATAAAAATTATTAAAAGTATTTTAGAATAATTCTAAATAACTATATTATTATTCAAATAATAAATAGTCATTTAATAATTCATAAAAAAGTTCATTATTTTTTACTAAAATTTTTTTTTGAGAATAATAAATTTTCTATTTTTCTTAATTCTTCATCTGTTGGCTCTAATTCATCAAAATCTTTTTCTTGAAATAAACTCTCTTCTAATTCTAATCTAGATTCTATTGATTTTTTTATTAATTTTTTGTTAATTCTTGAAACTTTATTGTATAATATTTCATATTTTCTTTGTAGTTTCTTAATACTCTCTACTTCTTCTTTAGTTTTATTTTCTTTTTTTATTAAATTATTTAGATATTTTTGATACCTTTCATCAACAGTGTTGAATATAGGATCATAAACCTCATATTTATATTCTCCATTCTCATAACCTTTTATAATACTAATCATAATAAAAAGACACCCTTTAGCACTATTTATTCTCTCTCCATAGATTTCCTTTATATCAGATAATTTAGCAGGCCTGCCATAATTTTTTTCATTTCTCTGTTTATAATACTTTCTTCTAAGTTCTTCAAGTTTTCTTACTTTGTCCAAATATTTATCCATGTTAAAATTCATTTTTTTAAACTTAAAAATAAAAATATTCTGTAAAATATATATTAAAAAAAATGAATCGTATTATATTGACTTTTATTAAAAAAATTAATAGTTGTAAGTATAGTCTTACTCACTTTAGAACAATGTAATAAGTAACCTATTTAAAAAGAAAAAATTAATTCTTAAAATTGAATGGATAATAATTATCACACAAATTCCTTAATTAAATTATTTTCTAATAAAAATTTAAACCTGTTCCTAAAACTATTTCTTTCTAAAGCAAGAGTAACTGCAGACCTATTACAACAATCAATATACTCATCTGTAATTTTTATGTATGGAAAAGGAATTCTTTTGTAAAAACAAATATGTCTTGGATGCTGAGTTTGTATAACTAAATCCCAGTCCTCTAAATAACCAACATATCCTAAACAAATCATAAGATTAATACAATCTGGAATAAAATTCTTACTTTTATCTAATGTAAATAAACCTCCAATTTCATAGATTTTATTAGAATTTTCATAAATACTCAAAAATTTCTTTAAATTTTCCTTATCTTTTTGCCTAATTGTTGATTCGCTCCATGGATTATCATGACACCCCCCTGCAATCCTAACTGCTAAATCCCTCAATTTATAATGATTCATTAAATTTAGTTCAGTAGGTAATATTCCATAAGGATTATCTTTATTAATGACTTTCAAAGCACAAACAATTCCATCATCAGAATCTAAAACAAAAAATCTAGCAAAACTATCAAAAGGATCAACTCCTCCAATTTTAGACTCTTTAATCCCTCTTTTATTATAATACAGTGACCTTAGCGAGATTAACATATTTTTTTCAAAAGAATCTTTTACCTCTCTAAAGAAAAAATTTTGTTTTTTTAATTTACTTTCAAGGTTATTAAAAAGTTTATTATTTATAACACTCCTATTTTCTTCATAAAATATATTTGTCGTCATTATACTACACTACAATTTTTATAAAATATTAAAATTTAATTTTTAAATACTTAACTATTTTTATAAAATATTAAAATTTAATTTTTAAATATTTAACTAAATGGATGAATATAAACTAAAATAGATAATACAAGATATATAATAAACAATAAAAATAAAATATATAAATGAAAATTATTGCTAAAAATTAAATTAAGTAAGAAAAAATAATAAAAAAATAAAAACAAGAGATTAAAATTATTTTTAGAAAAATTATTTACGAGAAGTTTAAGAATAAAAATGATAACAACAAAAATAATAAAACCTAAAAAAACTTTAGAAAAAAAATTTAAAAGTTTAAAAAAATATGACGGATTTTCTTCTGAAATATTTAATGAAACAGAAATAAATAAAAGATATTTAAAAAAAAGAAATAAAGAATTAGGAAAAATTATTCAAAAATATATAAATGAAAGTGAAGAATTCAAGAAAGAGCATTATGAAGAATATATGCAAGCAAGATATGAATTAGCAGAAATTAACGATCCTTATGCTTTGTATATTGTTAAAAAAAGATATGATTATTTAAAAGCAACTAATCAAGAAAAAATTCAAGCAGCAAGATTAGGAATATTTAGAGCAACAAAAGACTATAATCCCAAATACAATTTTTCAGTGTACGCTAATAATAAAATAAGAGCTCAAATGAGTATTCTTGCTCAAGAAATATCAGATTCCAAAAATGCAGTTCATATTCCGTTAAACTCTAAATCAAAAATATTCAAGTTAGAATTTATTGAAAATAAACTAAAAGAAAAATTAAAAAGAGAGCCTACAACTGAAGAATTATCCGATGAATATAATGATATATTTAAAAAAAATAAAATTTCAATAAAAAAATCTGAAATTGAAATAATTAAAAAATTTATAAAAGAAAAAGAAACATATTCAATAGAAAGAGATTTATATGATTACATAAATAAAAAAATAAATACTCAAACAAAGAGCCCTTTAGAAATTTTAATTTGTAATGAAGAAAATGAATCTATTAAAAACATATGTAATAAATTTTTACAAAATCTAAATTCTCTTGAAAGAGAAATATTTTATTTAAAATTTGGTGAACTTAAAAATAAAAAAGAAATAATAAAAACTATAAAAGAAAAAAGAAATGTCAAATGCTCAAAAAAAAGTCTTGAAAAAACTATATCAGAAATTAGTGAAAAATTTATAGAAAAAATTAATTATTTAATAACTTCTGAAAATTTAAGTTCCTTGCCTCTTTTGATAAAAGAAGCTTATAACACTTTAAAAATAGACCATCAAATAAAAATTACTGTTTTACAAGATGATTCTTCAAAAACAAATATTATTTTAGAAGAAGAAAACCTAACAACAAACTTTGATTTAATCGCAGAATATGTAAAAAAATATCAAACATCCCTAAAAAAATGCAAAAAAGAAAGATACAAATTAATTAATGAAATTAAAAAGTCAAACGGTTTTATAAATCCAAGAATACCTAACAAAGCAAAAGATGCTCTTGAAAAAATATTCAAACTTTCTAGTAGAATAAGAGAAGAAATAAAAGAAAAAATAAAATATACATATCCAAAATATGTTCATGAATCAGATATAGAAACTGGAATTACAAATTCCCTTATTCACTTTTGTGATAATTACGACTCTGAAAAATATCCTAAAGAAGAATGTCTTAAAAATTATCTTTATTCAGTTTTACATAAAGGATGTAAATGGTATATAATGAAAGTTTATCCAAAATTAAGAAAAAGGAGATATACAAAAACCTTAACAATAGAACAAATTTCAAAAGAGAGTTTAGAGAATTTTGAAAATGAAGAAGAAATACAAACGAGGATAAATCAAGCGCTTAACACATTAAGCGATTCTGACAAAAAATTTTTATTTGAATATATGATTAAAGGAAAAACCCATAACGATATTTCAAAAGAAAATAAAATAAGTTTAGAAGCATCTTGGCAAAGAATATCGAGAATTAGAAAAAGATTAAAAATAAGTTCTCATCCAAGTCTTTTTAATTCTGAAATAAGTATTATAAGAGATGCTATATTTAGATATTTTGTAAAAGAAAATAAATAGAAAATTAAAAATTTATAAATAAAAAATAAATATGACTAACTCAAAAAGTTTAGAAATTGAAAAAATTATGGATAATAATGGGTTTGATAATAATGAAGATGAAGTATTAAAAGAACTTTTATTAAAAGTTAAGAAAAATGATAATGAAGCTTTTATTGAATTTAAAAGATTATTAAAAAAAAGAAGTGAAATAGCCAAACAAAAAAAAAGATATCTACTGTATGAATTAAATCCTGAAGAAACTGATGCAGAAATCGATTATCTAACGTATAAATTTGCTATTGATTTTAATGTTTCTAATAATAATATAGGTTCAAGTTATTCAAAGTATCTAGAAAATGGAATCTTAAACGAATATAGAAAAAAAACAGGATGCAGAAGAAAATTTAGATTAATACCTGAAACTAAATTGACTGAAAATATGTGCTATCTTTCAAATATAGTTGATGATTCTAAAAAAATAAACTCTAAAAATTATTCACCTGAACAACAATATATAGACTCTATATATGTATATGAAACAACAAAAAAAACACTGCAAGAATTAAATGAACCTTCAATAATAAGACATGTATTATACTTAAGATATGGTGAGCAAAAAACTATAAAAGAAATAGGAAATGAACTTAAAATAGATTATAGAAAAGTAAGTAAAGTTTTATCCAGATTCTCTCCTTTAATTTTAGAAAAACTAAATCTAAATAAAGATTCAAAAATATATGAAGAACCTCCAGATGATTTAACCTTTTGCAGATTAGCAATAAAAAAAGCACTAAAAGAATGGACTGATGAATTTTCAATAAAAATAGAAAAAGAGTATGAAGAATATATTTCTGGTAAAAGAAGAACAAATCCAATAAAAGAAATAACTCCTGATACCATACCAATACTAAAAAAATGCATATATGAAATTCATTTATCAAAATTTAGAGCTCCTTATAAAAAATTTGAAGAAATGGGTTTTGGAAAAATATTAAAGAATAAGAGTCTAACAGATATAGTATCAGTTGTAGCTCCAGAAATAATACATAAAATTCCAAAAGTTCAAAAATGGAAAAGACATGACAGCATAGATATAGCGCTTAAAGCTATTGAAAAAAAATTATATGAAATAGAAGGTTTTGAACAAGCTCAAAAATTAGCTGATTTAGGAAATAAAGATCCTTTAATAGAAATAATGATAAATTTTTTAGAATCAACAAAAAATTTATATAAATTTTTTAAAGACTTATCTCCTTTAATGACAAGTTTTATAGATAAAATAGGAGAAAATGGAATATCTAAAACAAAGTCTCCTAAAGCTCTATTAGAGTTTTATGACAAAAAAAGAGGTTATGGACTCTTTGATATAACTAAAGAAAAACATATTCCAAAATATTTACTTCGCGAAAGAGGAATGTGGAGAAAAGGAGATGAATCTGTAAACATAGCAAGGGATATGATAAAATTCAATCTAAGAAGATTATCGCCTGATTTCAAAACTGCAGAAGAAAAAAAAGATACCCTTGAAGAATTAATAGCGTTGGACATTGACATAATAAGGAATACAAAAAATTTAAGAAAATTTAACAAAATAACAGGAACACTTAAAAATCTCATAGATAAAGAAGGTATAAAAGGTATAAGAGTTGCAAATTCTTTTTATGAAATACTTAGATTTTATAATCAATCAGATAACTTATCATGGTTTAATAAAAATTTTTGTGCATATATATCAAAAGGAGAAAGGAAAAGATCCAACACACGAGTTATTTATACAACAATAGAATCTTCGAAAAAAGCATTAAAAACATATTTAGAAAAAAACATAAAGGGATTAAAAGAAGCAGATGAATCAAAAGACATTTACCTAATTGCATCAATTTTAGATAAAAATTTATTAAAAAATAAAGAAATTAAAGAAAAAATAAAGAAAGGATTAAGAATTTTTCCAAAAACTTTATACAGATTTAAAACTTTATCAATTTATGAAACATTAAAATATTGCTATTTTGACTCTTATCCAAATCTTTTTAATTCTTTAAATGACGTTTACATTCAAGGAAGTAATAGAACATCTACAAAAGTAATTTATAAAAAATAAAAATAGTAAAAATAAAAAAATTCTCTTTTAAAATTTTTTTGAAAACTATTGATAATCAAAATTCATCGTTCAATTTTTTTGTTTATTGATAAATTTCTTATTTAAAAAAGCTCTGACTATTTTATCGAAATTCAATAAGTTAAAATAATAATAAGCTATTCATTTTAATATTATTCAAAAATAAATATAATCTATAATTTATTCATTAGTACAAAAATACAAAGATTTTTTAGAAAATGATTAAAAATTTTATAAGGATTATTATAAAAATTATTAAATAAATAGATTTTTCTTTTTATATACAGACAAGTATTAATTATTCTAAACAAGAATTAATAAAACCGCAAAAGAGAGGAGCTGGATTTAATAGTGAACTTTTAAATTCAGGATGAGATTGAGTAGCAACAAAAAATTTGTGATCTGGTAACTCAATGAATTCAACAAGTCTTCCATCAGGAGAAAGACCTGAAAAAACCATACCATTATCAAGCAAAATTTTATGATAATTAGGATTTACCTCATATCTATGCCTGTGCCTTTCAAAAACTTCATATGAATTATATAAAGAATATACTTTTGAAAAAGGTTTAATTATTGCTTTATAAGAACCAAGCCTCATTGTTCCACCTTTTTTTTCTATATTTTTTTGTTCAGGCAAAATATCTACAACAGGATTTGATGTTTGAGGATTTATTTCAGTTGTATGTGCATCAAATAAATTACATTTATTTCTTGCAAACTCTATTACAGCAAGTTGAAGTCCAAGGCATATACCTAAATAAGGAATGTTATTCTCTCTTGCAAATTTTATTGATAAGATTTTTCCTTCAATACCGCTTTCTCCAAATCCTCCTGGAACTAACAATCCGTTAAAATTTTTTAAATTCTTAACAGAATCTGGATATTTCTCAAATTCCTTTGAATCTATCCAAAAAATTTCAACTTTACAATTATTCTTTGCTGCGGCATGCTTTAACGCCTCATTAATAGAAAGATAAGAATCAGTAAGTTTATAGTCTCCAATATTCAAATATTTACCAACAATTGCAACTCTTACAATTTTAGAAGAATTTAATATTTTTTTAACAGCATTTTCCCATTCTTTCCAATCTGGTTTTTTCTTTTCAAATAAGTTTAATCTTTTCATAATTTTATCTCCAAGCCCTTCTTTTTCTAAATCAAGAGGAACAATGTAAATAGTATTAGGAGTATCTTTTCCAATAACATCAGGCATAGATATCACATTTTCAGATTTAACATTAGCATATAATTCAATTTTCCTTTTTCTAACTTCATCTAATCTTTTCTTACCTCTGCATAATATAAAATCAGGTTGCACTCCACTCTCACGAAGAAGCCTGACAGCAATTTGCGTAGGTTTTGTTTTCATCTCTTCAATATGTGAAGGTATTGGAAGATAACTAACAAGAATATAACATATATTTTCACTTCCTATTTCATTTTCTAAACTTTTTAACGCAAAAATAAAAGGCAAATTCTCATAATCGCCTACTGTTCCGCCTACTTCAATAAGTGTAATTTCATAATCGCAGGACAATTTCTTAATCCTATTTTTTATTTCATCAGGAACATGTGGAATAAACTGGACAGTTTCTCCTAAAAATTCTCCTTTCCTCTCCTTTTCAATTAAGGTTTTATATATTTGGCCTGTTGTTATATTATTCCATTTAGATAAAGGTTTTTCTAAAAATCTTTCATAATTTCCAAGGTCTTGATCTATCTCTCCACCATCATCTGTAACCCAAACTTCTCCATGTTCAGTAGGCCTAAGGGTTCCTGCATCATAATTAATATAAGGATCAATTTTAATAGCTGTAACTGAATATCCTCTTTCTTGCATCATTCTTGCAATTGATGCAGTTGCAACACCTTTTCCAACTCCTGATATTACACCTCCAATAACCACAATATACTTATTCATAAGCATAAATGATAACTCTTTTTTTAGATTTATTAAACTTCAGAGTTTATTTTAATAAAAAAACCATAATGAATATTTTTGTATTTATATAATTTAGAAATAAATTTACCTGTTATAAATATTTAGATAATAAAAGATATATCAAAGAGTTATTAAAGGAAATAAAAATTAATAAAGAAAATTACCTTCATAATAATGATTAAAAAAATAATAAATAAAATAGTCAAAATTAAGCTTTTTAAAGATTTTAAAAAATAAGCAAATCTTTAAAAACCTATTTTATTATCCCTATTTATTATGTCATTTAAAATTAATATATCTCACAAAGGTAAAACGTATAAATTAGAAACAGAATCAGAATTTTTAATAGGAAAAAAAATAGGAGAAAAATTTAGAGGTGAAGAATTATCTCCTGAATTAAAAGGTTATGAAATAGAAATAAAAGGAACAAGTGATATTTCAGGAATTCCTGGTTTTAAAGGATTTGACGGTCCACAATATCACAGAGTATTATTAAGTTTTGGACCTGGTATGAAAGATAAAAGAAAAGGAATAAGACTTAGAAAAACTATAAGAGGAGAAGAAATTTCAGCAAAAACAGTTCAGATAAACTGCAGTGTAGTTAAAGAAGGTGAAAAAAAATTCTCTGAACTAATAAAAAAAGAAGAAAAAACTGAAAATTAAGTGAATAAATTATTAAAAAAGACTCTATTATTTTTATAAAATTCATTAATTATAAAAATAGTCTATAAAAATTTTTCTTTTTATAGTTTTTTAAATAAAAAATATTAAAATAATAAACTACACAAAAATTATTCAAATTTATCATTTTAATGACTAATAATTATAGAATATTTCTAAGTTTTTAGTTCTATGCATTAATTTTACTATTATTTTGCTATTAAAATTTTATTATTTAGTTTTCTCTTTTGATGTTTTTATTTCCTTTTTCTTGCATATCGGACAGTCAACACCGAATTCAACCATATTATACAACTTAAAACAATTTCTGCATTGTGTATAAACAGGCTTATCAAACTTTAACTTTATCATTTTTATTTTTTGCATTTTCCAAATATTAATTATATATTTATTTAATTTTTATCAGAACTCTTTTCCCTAAGGGTCTATTTTATATAATAGTAAAGGCAGTATATAAACTTTTTGATTGTTACTATTATGTAGAAACTACAAAAATAGTCTTAAAAATAAAAATAGTGATTTGATATTAAATATCAAATAAAGTATAAATTAATTAGATTAAATCTTATTTAAAAGAGAGTTTATAAACCAACATACTTAAAAACCATACAGATATTTATATTGTATGATTAAAATCCATGAGAACATTGAAAACTTAGAAATGTTAAATGTAGGTATGGTCGGACATATAGACCATGGAAAAACAACTTTACTTGCAAAATTAACAGGAAAATTTGCAGATACTCATTCAGAAGAAATCAAAAGAGGAATTACAATAAAATTAGGATATGCTGACATTATTTTAGAAAAAGATTCAAAAAAAAGATACGTTAGTTTTGTCGACTGTCCTGGACATGAAATGTTAATGGCTACAATGCTATCTGGAGCTGCATTAATGGATGCAGCAATTTTAGTAATTGCGGCAAACGAAGGAATAAAACCGCAAACACGAGAACATTTAATTGCACTACAAGCAAAAAAAATCAAGGATATAATAATTGTTCAGAACAAAATAGATTTAGTAAGTAAAGAAAAAGCAATTGAAAATTACAAAATTATAAAGGAATTTATAAAAGGAACTATTGCAGAAAATTCACCTATTATTCCTGTCTCAGCACAGCAAAATGTTAATATAGAAAAAATCAAAGACTTTTTATTAGAACTAAAAATACCAAAAAGAGATATTGAATCTAAACCTGAATTTTTAATTGCAAGAAGTTTTGACATAAACAGACCTGGAACAAAAATATCAGATTTACACGGAGGAGTAATAGCAGGAATACTAAAAAAAGGAAAATTAAAAATAGGTGATGAAATAGAAATAAAACCTGGATTATTAGAAAAACAACAAAACCAAAACATTTACAGAACTATAAAAACAAAAATAACTTCAATTTATAGAGGAACTTATCCAATAAAAGAAGCAACACCCGGAGGAAGCTTAGCATTTGAAACAGAATTAGATAACATTTTAACAAAAGCAGACGCGCTTTCTGGATGTATTGCTTCAACAATTGGAAACTTACCAGAGATTTCGTATAATGTCAAAATAAGATTTAATCTATTTCCAGAAATATTAGGAGGAGAAGAAAAAATAAAAACAGAACCTCTTAAATTATCTGAAATAATAATGTTATCTGCAAATACAACAATAACAGTAGGTAAAATAATAGATATAAAAGAAAATATTGCAGAATTCACATTAAAAATCCCTATAGTTCCTATAAAAGGAGATAGTGTTGGATTAGCAAGAAATATTCATAATCATTGGAGACTTGTCGGTTATGGAGAAGTATTATAATTTATCCGTAAATTCTTTTTTCTGTTACATAGTCTAAAAAATTAATTATATCGTTTAATCTTTGCTTTAACTTTTCTAAATCAGGATTATATCCTCCTTTAAATAAAAATAAATCTTTATATTGTTTTTCATCTTCTCTTGTTTCATCTCTCATTTCCAAGAACATATATAATATTCTCCTTAAGTGAGGTGTTTCATAGAGATATAAATTTCTACTAAAATCTATTAAAAAAATTTGAACTCGTTCACCATTTGATATAAACTTTTGTTCAAGTTCAGAAACCTTCTTTAGTGCGCCTTTTCTCCAAAACTTAATCATAATTTTTAATTTTTTTATATGCATAGATAAAAAAATAAGATTTAAATATTTAATCTCACAGAAATAACTACAACTTTTCTTAACATTAATGCAATTTTTTTCTTTAATTTTTATAAATTACAATTTTTTAAATATTATTTAAATATTAAAATAAAAAATTTCTTAAATTTATTTTATGATAAATATCTTGAAGTTTTGAAGAATATTTTTTATGTTTTACTTTTAAAAATTAATAAATTTAATAGAGTTAACCAAAAAATAATATAAATTATATTAATATTATATACTATAAAATTGTTACTTTTAATTAATTCTTATCTTTTTCAAAAGCATCAAGCCCTTTTTGATTATTCTCTAAATCACATTTTGGGATATCTTCTTCTCTTGCAATTCTAGCTATATCGACAACTCTGTCTCCTTCTTGAAGTTTAATTATCCTAACACCTTGAGTAGCTCTTCCCATAACTCTTATCTCTTTCACAGAAGTTTTTATTACAATTCCTTTTTTTGTCGAAACAATAAATTTGTCTTTATCTTCAACCTCTATTGTAGAAACAACATCTCCAGTCTTTTCACTAACTTTTAGATTAATAACTCCTTTACAAGCTCTTCCAGTTAATCTATAATCTTCAATTTTGCTTCTTTTTCCATATCCTTTTTCAGTTATAGTTAATATAGTAGATTTAAGGTCTTCAACAATTTCCATAGAAACAACTTCGTCTTTTCCTTCAAGTTTTATTCCAGTAACTCCATAGCTTGCTCTTCCCATTTCCCTAACCTCATCTGAATTAAATCTTATTGCCTGTCCTTTTTTAGATATGAGCATTACTTCTTGATGTGGTTTTATAATTCTGACATCAACAACCTGATCACTATTATCTAATGGAAGACTGATTATTCTTATACCTGCATTTCTTGGTTTAGAAAAAAGTTCAAGCCGTATTTTTTTAACCATTCCTTTTTTTGTTACTAAAATTAAATAGTCTTTAAAATCCTTAACAGGAATAACACTAGTAATTCTATCATCTTTAATATTTAACAAATTAACAATTGCCTGACCTTTTCCATATCTTTGTGTCTCTGGAACTTTATATGCTTTAAGCCAAAATAATCTTCCTCTAGATGAAAACATCAATAGATAATCATGAGTAGAACAAGTTATTAATTGTTTAACAAAATCCTCGCTAGAAAGTTCAGCTCCTATAACTCCCTTACCTCCGCGTTTCTGCTCATGATATACCTTGCAAGGCATTCTTTTAATATAACCTTTGTCAGTTATTGTTATAATAACATCTTTTTTCTGTATAAGATCTTTTTCTTCAATTTCTTTCACACTTTTTATTATTTTACTTCTTCTTTCATCACCAAAATTTTTCTTAAGTTCGTTTAATTCTTGTTTTATTATTTTTAAAATTTCTTTTTCATCACTTAAAATTTTCTTTAATTTATCTATCAACTCCAACAAATCCTGTTCTTCTTTTTTTAATTTATCATGTTCTAATTGAGTAAGTTGTTTTAATCTTGTTTCAAGTATTGCTTCAGCTTGTTTTTTTGAAAATCCAAATTTCTTTATTAAATTATCAAGTGCATCTTCTTTAGATTTCTTTATTGTTTCAATTACTGCATCTAAATTTTTTAAAGCAATTAATAATCCTTTCACAATATGTTCTCTTTCTTCAGCTTTTTTCAAGTCAAATTCAGTTCTTTTTCTTACAATTTTTTTTCTATAGTCAATATAACAGTTAATCATTTCTTTAAGATTAAGTAATTTAGGAACTCCTGCAACTAATGCAACCATTACAGCATCAAACTTTGACTGAAGTTTTGTCGATTTATAAAGTCTGTTAATAGCAAATTGAGAATTTGCTCCTTTTTTCATCTCAATAACAATTCTTACATTTCCTTTTGAACTTTCATCTCTTATATCAGCAACTTCAAGAAGTTTTTTATCTCTAACAAGTTCAGCAATTTGTTTTACAAGTTCAGACTTATTTACCTGATAAGGAATTTGCGTTATTACAATATGTTCTCTTTCTTTTTTTGTTTCTGTAATTACCTTTCCTCTAACTATAAAACCTGCTTTACCAGTTTCATACAATTCTTTAAGAGTATTTCCAACAATAAGTCCTCCTGTTGGAAAATCTGGACCTTTAATTATTTCCATTAATTCATCGATAGTTACATTAGGTTTTTCAATAGTCTTAATTATACCATCACAAATCTCAGTTAGATTATGAGGCGGAATATTTGTCGTCATACCAACAGCTATTCCAGAACTTCCATTTATCAAAAGATTAGGAACTTTTCCTGGAAGAACTAAAGGTTCTTCAATTGAATTATCAAAATTAGGAACAAATTTCACTGTGTCCTTATCAATATCAGCTAATAACTCAACAGCTATTTTTGACAGTTTTGCTTCAGTATAACGTGATGCAGCTGCATTATCTCCATCCATTGAACCAAAATTACCTTGACCATGAACTAAAGGATATCTAAGTGAAAAATCTTGAGCCATTCTTACAAGAGAATCATAAATAGCCATATCTCCGTGTGGATGAAATTTACCCATAGTATCTCCAACAATTCTTGCAGATTTTTTTGTCATTCCTTTTTCTAAACCCATCAATTTCATAGCATAAAGTATTCTTCTATGAACAGGTTTTAAACCATCTTCAACTGCAGGAAGTGCTCTTGCAACAATAACAGACATAGCATAATCAATATATGCTCTTTTCATTTCATTAGAAATTTCAACTCCAAGAACTCTATTTTCATCTAAATCTTTTAAATTAATTGTCTCTCTTTCAAGTAACTCTACATCTACTTCTCCATTATCTTTATCATTATATCCTTCTTCTGTTAAAGATTCTTCATCTTTTTCACTAATTTTATTTTTTTCTTTCATCTTATCTTTTTAAATATCGATCTCTGCAATATTTGCATTTTTTTCAATAAATTTTCTTCTAGGACCTACAACATCTCCCATTAACATTGAAAAAGTATTATCAGCTTGAACAGCATCTTCTATTGTAACTTTTTTTAAAATTCTTTTTTTAGGATCCATAGTAGTATCCCATAATTGCTGAGGGTTCATTTCTCCTAATCCTTTAAACCTCTGAACATCTGCTTTTCCACCAAGAGAATTTAAAACTTTTTTAAGTTCATCTTCAGAATAAACATAAATATCTTTTCCTTTTCTAACTCTATATAAAGGAGAAACAGCAATAAATATATGACCTTGTTCAATTAATTCAGGTACATACCTGTAAAAAAAAGTTAATAAAAGAGTTCTTATATGACTTCCATCAACATCTGCATCTGTCATTATAATTATTTTATTATATCTTAACTTTGAAATGTCAAAATTTTCCTTAACTCCTGTTCCAATTGCAGTAATTAAATTTAAAATTTCTTCAGAAGAAAGCGCTTTTGTAGGATTTGATTTTTCAACATTTAAAATTTTACCTTTTAAAGGTAATATAGCTTGAAATTCTTTATCACGAGCCATTTTTGAAGAACCTGCAGCACTATCTCCTTCAACAATATAAAGTTCAGTTTTTTCAACTTTTTTACTTGAACAATCAGCAAGTTTTCCTGGAAGTCCAGATAAACCTCCAAGAGCATTTTTTCTTCTTACAAGATCTCTTGCTTTTTTTGCAGCCTCTCTTGCCTTAGCTGAAGAAATAACTTTTTGAGCAATTTTATTAGCAACATTTGGATTTTCCTCCAAATATTCAGTAAGTGCAACATAAACTACAGAATCAACAATTCCTTTAATTTCTGAATTTCCTAACTTTGTTTTTGTCTGACCTTCAAATTGCGGTTCTTTCATCTTTAAGGAAACTATTGCAGTTAAACCTTCTCTTGTATCATCTCCGCTAATTTTCTCGTTTTTTAATAAACCTCTTTTAGTCACATAATCATTTATAGCTCTTGTCAAAGCAGTTTTAAATCCAGAAACATGAGTTCCTCCTTCAGTGGTATTGATAGTGTTAACAAAACCAAAAATATTTTCATTATAACCATCATTATACTGAATAGCAACTTCTACAATATTAGAATCCACTTGTTTTTTAAAATAAATAGGTTTATGAAAAACATTCTTAGATTTATTTATAAAACTAACAAATTCAATTAAACCTCCTGTATAATGAAAGTTTTCCTCTTTTCCTGTTCTTTCATCTCTTAAAATAATCTTAACATTAGGATTTAAATATGCAACTTCTTGAAGCCATTTTTTAAGAACAGCAAAATCAAATTCAACAGTTGAAAAAATATCTTTATCAGGATAAAAAGTTACTGAAGTTCCTGTTTCATCCTTATCTAATTTTCCAATTACTTTAACATCGTATAAAGGCTTGCCTAATTTAAATTCTTGTTGATATATTTTACCATTTCTCTTAACCTGAACTAAAACTTTAACAGATAATGCATTAACACAAGAAAGACCAACTCCATGTAAACCTCCTGAAATTTTGTAAGATTCTTTATCAAACTTACCTCCAGAATGTAGTTTAGTAAAAACAATTTCCAAAGCAGATTTTTTATAAATAGGATGAGGATCTACAGGTATTCCTCTACCATTATCAATAATAGTTATACCTCCATCTTTATGTATTGTTATAGTTATTAACGAACAAAATCCGCCCATAGCTTCATCAATAGAATTATCAACAACCTCGTAAACTAAATGATGTAATCCGTCTTTTCCAGTGCTACCTATGTACATAGCAGGTCTTTTTCTAATAGCTTCTAAACCTTCAAGAACTTTTATTGATTCAGCTCTATATTCAGACTTAACTTCTACCATTTTTTAACCTCTATTTTATCTAACTTATAATATTTTTAAGCCCTAAATATGAATATTTTTAGTTTTTTAAATTATATTTTTAATTTATTAATTTAAGATAGTTTTTACTAATTAAAACAAATTTTTTAATAATTTTTTGTGGATTTTTTTATGAAAAATTAAAAAATCCAAATAGATTTTTTTAAGTTTTTTACTATAAGTCAAACCTAACCTCCAATACTAAATTATAAGTTTAGTAGTTTATAAATCTTTCTATGCAAAAAATCTAATTTTCCGTCGATAAAACAAAAGTTTTTTATGAAGAGAAAGAAAGATAAAAAAATAAAAAAATTAGTAAAAATTATTATATTATAATTCAAAAAAATACGTATTTTTTAATTTATTTTAAACATATATAAAAATATACGTAGAAATTATCTGTTCACTTCTTAAACCGATGATGTCCTCAGTATTTTAGCATTGCGCAAAACTATGATTTATTTCCTGATTTTCTATATATTTAGCAAAAATAATAGTTAATAATTTACCTATACTTAAAAAAAAGGTCGAATTTCTTGCTAATTTTTTAAAGATTCTAATTTTTTTAAATTTTTATTAAAACAAAGAACATCATATTTATAAAAAAATTAGTAAAAAAATAAAAAACTGAAGGTTGTTAATAATTTTGTAACTCAATAAGCTAATATATAATTATTTTTCATGATTAAATTAAAGTATGATTTTAGCAAGAAATACAACTCAACCAGTTTATTAACTAAAAATATGAGAATTTTAATAAAATTTCAATAAGAATAAACAGTTAATTTTCTCCTATAACTAATTATGAGTAAAAAAGAGTATAACAAAATTATATTAAAATTAAACTTATTAATTAGTTAATTTATCAAATAAAAAATAAACAAGAGCTATAAAAAATATTAATATTAAAATAAATATCAAAATAGCTATACCTGTGTAAATTGAAGATTTATCTTTTTTATCTTCAGCATATGCAAAATCAGTTAATTTATTATTTTGAGAAAATTTCTCAATCTTAATTTTTTTAGTCTTTTTTTTATTATTAACTTTTTTAAATTCTCTTACATTTTTTTTAAAATTTTTCTTTAAATTTTTTTTCTTTTTTCTTTTCATACCCTTAAAAAATTAAATAAATATATAAAGTTTTTGAAAAAATAAAAAAATTTATTTTTTAATACTAAAGATATAAAATAAACCAATTATGCAAACCAAAATAAAATTTTTTTATTCAATCATTCATAAGTTTTAGTTATTAAAAAAATTATAGATATAAAAATTTGGAATTTAATAAACAAAATAAAAACTTTTTTATTAAAAGAATAAATTTTTATATAATAATTATTTAAATTAAATAAAAAAGAGAAAATATGGAATTAATAAATATAATTGCTATAATTGTAGTTATATGTATTTTATGTATAATAATTTATTATTTAATTACAATAAATAGAAAATTATCACAAAGAATAGAACAAGAAAAAAACAGATTTTTATTATATAAAAAACAGCTTAAAGATTTAGATAAATTTGATCTATCTAAAAAAGATCTTGAAACTCTAAATAGACTTGCAAGAGATTTTTTCAAAGAAAGATTTAACCTGAACTACAGCATGACTTATCTTGAACTTGCAGAAAAATTTAAAGAAGAAAAATTTGATGAAAGAGTAGAATTTTGTGAATTAATGTCCGATGTTTTATATTCAGATAAAAAAATTGATGCAAGAGATATAAGAAGGTTAGTCTTGCTTTTAACAGATATAATAGACAATTATAAATCGATTTAAATATAAACTAAATAAATTCATTTTATTTATACAAACAGAGTTAATATTATTATTAAAAAAATTAAAATTATATAATAAAGATTTCATTATCCTTATCTAAAAAATTATTTAATAAAAAATCTGTAAAAATTTAATCGACTTTGAAATTATAAATTCTATAAAGTATATGTAAAAAAAATTATAAAGAAATTCTATGATAACCAGTCCATATCTGTCCAATAATAAAAATTAATATTGCTGCCATAATCAAATGAAAAGATAACTTAATTGAACCCATTTTTCTTGTTAATTCTATTATTTCCAAAAAAGCTTGTTGCATTTTTTCTCTTGTATCTATTTTGAAATATTTTCCATCTGTGCTATATGCTAAACTTTTTAAACTATTTTCATCTAATTTTGAAATACCAAAACGAGTAGTTCCACCTTTTAATGTTCCAATTCCAATAGTATATATCTTAACATTATTATAAACCGCATAATCTATAATTTCATTTAAATTTCCAACATTAATCTGACCATCACTTAATATTACAATTGCTCTATTTGGTTCATTTTTCAACAAATTAAAAGATATTGAAACAGCCTCATAAAGATCAGTTCCTCCTTTATTTGATAGTTCAATTTTATTTATTCCACTTATAATTAAACCTTTATCATCAGTTAATTCCTGTTCAACATAAGTATTTCCAGTATAAGAAACAACAGCAACTTTTGTTGATTCTGGTAAAATTTTTACAAAATCAATAGCTGTCTGTTTAGCAACAGAAAGCCTGTTTGGAGATATATCTGTTGCACCCATACTTTCAGAAGAATCTATAGCTAAAACATATGAATATGTGCTGACATCCATTTCTTTATTTAAAGTTAATCCTGCTACAGAAAAAATTAAACAAGAAACAACCGCAATATTTAATATCAAAGGTATAATATCTTTTGAATATAAGTCAATTCCTTTTATTCTAGCTATAGCCTCAAAATTTGCAAATTTTAAAGCTCTGCCTTTTAAGTGTCTTAAATTATAAAAATGGAAAAAAATCATTAAAGGAACTATTATTAAAAATATTAAATAAGCAGGACTTGTAAAACTTATATACATCTTTAAATTTTATTCCCTCCTTGTTGTTCTTCTTTTTAAAAAAAATGCAAGTCTTGGACAAAAATCTTTATTTGTAACTATTTTTACATTATCAACACCTGCTTCTCTTAATAATCTTCTAACTTTTTTTTCTTTTATTTTAGAAATATGCTCATAAACACTTTTTGCTAATTTAGGATTAATTAAAAGCCTTTCTCCTGTTTCTGGATTTTCAATAACAACTTCTCTATCGACTTCTGGAAAAGTAAAATCAAGAGGATCTTTAACAATAATTGCGATTGTTTCAATAAGTGCTGTTACATTTTCCAATATTTCCAAAGCAGAACGTTCTATTTTTAAAAAATCAGATATTATAACAATCAAAGATATTGACGAATCTATTCTTTCCATTAATTTTGTTAAAGCATTTTTTAAGTTTCCCTTTCCACCATAAATATTTGGATTAGATAATTGATAAACAAATCTTTCATACTGTTTCATTCCAGGTTCAGGCATCCTCATATCAACAATATCATCACTATAAAATAAATATCCAAATTGATCTCTTGGATCATTTAATAAAACTCTTCCAAGAGCTCCAGCAATTTCAGCGACATGTTCACACTTTAATTTTTTTCCAGACCCAAAAATCATATTATCAGAAACATCAATAACAAAGATAATTTTAATATCTCTTTCCTCTACATACTGTTTTGTTAAATATTTATTAGCTCTAATGCTTGCCTTCCAATCTATTATAGAAAAATCATCATCAGGAGCAAAATCTCTATAACCATCAAATTCTAATCCTTTCCCCCTTAATAAAAGTTTATAAAAAATTCTTTTAGGTAAAATTCTTTCAATTAAAGTCTCAAACCTAAACGCAGCTTCAGGAATATTAATATTTAATTTTCTTTCCATTTTTTTACAAATAGTTTCATTTTAAAAAATAATTAAATCAAACTTACTTCTTCTAAAATATTATTTATCAAATCATCTGCAGTAATTTTTCTTAAAGCTGCTTTATAAGATAATATCAATCTATGTCTTAAAACATCAAAAGAAACTGCCTTAACATCTTCAGGCAAAACATAATTTCTTCCTTCCATTAATGCTTTTGATTTAGACGCAATAAATAATGCAATTGTTGCTCTTGGACTTACTCCATATTGTAAACAATCAGAATTTTTAAAATCTTTATTTCTTGTTTTTTTAACAATAGAAAGAATATATGTCTTAACACTATCTCCAAGATAAATTTTATTTACAAACTCCTGCATTCTTAAAATATCTTTTATCTTAATAACAGGCATTATATTAAAATACTCAAATTTCTTTAAAGTAGCATTTTTTTCCATAATTTTTAATTCGTCTTTTTCTTCAGGATAGCTCATTTCTAATTTAAACAAGAACCTATCAACTTGAGCTTCAGGCAAAGTATAAACTCCGATATTTTCTAATGGATTTTTTGTTGCCATAACAAAAAAAGGATTAGGTAATGGAAAAGTTTCTTTTCCTATAGTTACTTGTCTTTCTTGCATTGCTTCTATTAATGCAGATTGTGTTTTTGGAGGAGCTCTATTAATTTCATCAGCAATGATAAAATTAGCAAATATAGGACCCTTAATAACCTCAAAGCCTTTATTAGGAGTATATGAAGTAATTCCAGTTATATCAGTTGGAAGAAGATCAACTGTAAATTGAATTCTTTTAACACTGCAGCCACTTGCCTGTGCAAGAGCTCTAATAGTTAATGTCTTAGCAATTCCAGGAACTCCTTCTAATAAAACATGACCATTACATATCAATCCTCTTATAAGACCATCAATAACTTTTTCTTGACCAACTATAACTTTAGAAATCTCATTTTTAATTTTTCTTATAGACTCAGCACAATCCATAATCTCTTTTTCACTAATAATCTCTTTAGTAACTTCCTTATCTGGCTTATAATCTCTATTTTTATTTTTTCTAAACATTTTTTAACCTCTTTTATTAACTAATATTTAATTTAGTTATTAAATCTTTTGAAAAATAAATTTTATTTAACATACCTATTTTATATATAAACCTCCTGCTTTTTGGATTTGTTTTCTCTTTAAAAAATAGTATAAAATTCCAAAACCAAATGCAAACAAACTAAACAGAATTATAATTTCATTAATTCCGAATTTTTTAGCTAAAGTAAATTCAGGTAAAGAAGTCTGTGACACGTATTCCTTACATTTATTTATAATAGCTTCAGCCATTGCTCTTGCATCACCATAATTTCCAGAATCATATAAATTATTTGCTTCCTTAAGCATTTCTGTTAATTCAAGACAAGCAGGATTTTGAACTATAAATTCTTCAGTAAATAATAAATATTTTTTTAAATCTGTTTCATTTGTTTTTTGAAGATTAATATAAATTTTTGACCAGTCACTATAAACAGGATTACTTGAAGTAGCATTAACTAATATTTCATAATCTCCTGTTTTATTGGTTCCAAAATAAACAGTCAAAGTTAAATTCTTAACATCTCCTGAATTTAAAACTGAAAAATAAGAATTATCAAAAGTTGCTCTTAATAACTTTGTCAAGTCACCGTCTTTATAAGCATAGGCAGATAACTCTATATCCTTAAAAGTATCCTTTCCTGTATTAACTAAACTAATAGGAATTTTTATTGTCTGATATGCAAAAGCAGAAATTCTTCCAGGAGTAATTATCTTAAAAGCATAAGGCATCTTGCCTTTCGTAGAGGTTGTCATAGAAGTTGAACCACCACCACCTCCTCCTGCGCTGTAAGTTTGAGAAGGTGTAGCTTCAGAACCTTCACTTACTATTAATTCTAACGAGAAGATATTACTAGTAACATTACTTATTATTTGACTTATATTAGATTCATTATACTCATATGCTGTAATAGTATAATTTGCCTTGCTTGTAGAACTAGCGCTAAAATAAATCATAGGTGTTGTTCCATTAGTCCAGTTTGTTACATTGTAATAAATAGTTCCTAAAGTTGCATTTATAAGATTAACTTTGAATTCAATTGTTTGATTATGATATGGATCAGATGCATCTTTATCAAAAAAATAATCTGACAAAATCAATTGATAAGGTGAACCTCCGCTTAAATTTTTGTTTATTCCTCCTATATTATTAATAAACTGTAATGGATAATTAGAATGATTTACAGTAAGATTCCAAACTTTTGTATAATTAACAGAGCTTCTATTTTCTAACAAAGTATTTGCAGGATAAACAACTAAAGTTAAATTTTTAACACTAATAGTTTCATCTGATATTGACATAACAAAAGTATAGTTTGAATTATTTCCAAAATAATCTCCTCTGTAGTTTAAATTATTATTTCCATATCTATCTTGAACATAAACATCAAATGTAAGATTATCTAAAATTGTGTGATTTGCTCTAAAAGTAAAATTATAACTAAAATTTTCTATTAAATGATAACTATAATCACTTGAAGGATACAATATATTAGGAATATCATAAACATATATCCAAAAAGTTTTTGAATCTTTCCTTCCAGAACTATCGTTAACAGTTATATTGAGTCTATATTTTCCTCCTTGACTTGAATTAAAAGTTATATTTAATTCTCCTGTAGTTATATTAAATATTGTTTGATTATTATTAATAAAATCTATTCCATCAAGAAAACTATAACTATATGTAAAATTAGGGTTTCCTCCTGGAATTGTAGTGTTTCCATCTTCAATATCGCTTGAATTTATTCTATAATAAAAATTTCTGTTTATAGCAGTAGAAAAATTAGATAGTTCCATAATAGAAGGATTATGCTCTATAGAAAGTATAGTTAAATTAAATTCTAAATAATCAGACCTTCCACTATTATCAGTTACATTTATAGAAATATTATAAAATCCTATATCAGACCTAGAAGGTTTAAATACTGCTTGATATTTAGACCTGTTATTTCCAGGTGTTGGAAAATTATTATCTAAAACAAAATAGAATAAACTAGTATTTATTCCTCGTATTGTCAAGTTAATTGTTAAACTTTCATTATAAAAACTTTTTTGATTACTCGGAATTTTAAAATCATCATCTTGAATCCATAGATTAATAATCGTTCTATTATCTTCTTGAGCAATTATATTTGAATTGCTATCAACACTAGCATTGATAACATCTGAACTTAACAATGGTTTTTCAATATAAGGACTATCATTTATGTTATAAACTGTAAAATTAAATATTTTTGAACTTGTTAAAAAACCATCGCTAACTGTTATCGTTAATAAGTGCTGACCAACATCAATATCACTTGGTATAAAATTTATAACTCCAGTACTAGAATTTAAATTAAAAGAAGGAAAAATAGTATCATTAGTATAACTAAAAATCAAAACATCATTATCTAAATCAGTAACATTTTCTGTTAAATTCAAATAAGTATTATTATTTTCCCATATAATTATCGTAGTTTCTATAGGAGTTATCCATTGTGGAGCATTATTTGTAAATATAGTCATATTAAAATATCTTGAAGCAACTTCATTATTTTTATCTCTTGCAGTTATATTAACAAAATAGCTTCCAACAAAACTTGAATTAGGAGTAAATTCTATTTTAGCTTCAGTTCTGTTAGTTCCTGTAACAGGCATAGATATAATCTGAATACTAAAATTAGGTATATTAACTTCTTCCATATTTGAAAGATTTATAACAACGGCAGTAAAATTAATAGTCTCATTATATCCATGAAGTTTATCAGGAATTAACAAATCATCATCATAAACAGTTATATTGATTCTTGTAAAAAGATCCATTGAGGTATTAATGTTATTTAAAGGATTCATCCTAGGAACATCATTACTTGTTCTATTAACATAAACATATATAATTTCAGAAACTGACTGATTAAAACTAGTATCCGTAACAGTAAAATTAATGCTCCAATTTCCTATCTCTGTTTTTTGAGGTATAAAAGAAACATTAACTGACCTAGTATAATTTATAGCATATGTATTATTTAAAGGATAAAACCAGCTTGTATTAAAAACATAAGCTGAATAATTTCTAACACTTGCAACAGAATTTATAGTTATATTATCATTTACTCCTTTTGTGGACATATTAACAACACAGCTACCTGACATATTTTCTTGAAATATCCTATTCTGACAATCTGTTGCATTTATTTCCAAAATAGAATAAACATTAAAAACTAGTAATTGAGGATAATAATAAGTCCTATTTTCTGAATAATTACTAAGGCAATAACCAGAAATACATGTATAATTTGCTCCAAAATCTGTTACAGAAATATTCGCATAATATACACCTACATCATTTTTTGAAGGAGTTGCGTTTATTTTTATTGAGTTATTAGAAACACTTACAAATGTAAATAAATCCAAACATCCTCCAGTTCCATTCCACCAAGATGCTTTTGTGCAATTATTAAGAAAGGTTATATTAAAATATAAAGGATAATGATTTTCTTCATCACTTGCATTTATATATTGAACAAAAGTAACATTTTGAGATAAATTATAATAAGGTTGTATATCAGTAAAATAAGGATAATCATTGCTAGCATTAATTATATATGTAAAAGCTGCAATATCTCCTGAACCACTTGAATTAATAACACTTAAAGACAAATCATATCTTCCAGTTTCATTATCTAAACTAGAGTTTATGGTAATAATTCCTGTAGATGAATTTAGTGAAATCCATTTAAAAAATTCTTTATCTGTAATAGTAGTATATAATGAAGAATTTATATAATTTATTAGAAAAGTAACATTTCCTCCTTCAGGATTTGTAACATTTGCACTTAAATTATATGTAAAATAAGGTATTTCATCTTCATAAACAAAAGATGTTGTTCCTTGAGGATCAAAAACAGGTTTAGCAAAAATAAGATTATATAATAAAATAATAAAGATAATTGATGTAAAAATTATATAAATAATTCTTTTCATAATATTTTTTTTAAATATATTTTTATTATTTTTCATTTTTTCTTTTTTAACTCCTCTTTTTCTAAATTTTTTATAAATTCATTTACAGCTAAATCAATAAACTGCTTTTTATTAACAAATTTATATTTATTTTCTTCTTTTGACATAATTTCTTCTATTTTTGAAAATAAAGAAAAATCAATTTTTACTGCAACACCATTATCTTTTGACTTAGCCAAATTATCTCTCCTATAGTAACTATTAGTTACTATAAATAACTATTAGTAACTTTATAAATTTTACTATAATTAAAAAAATGATTTAATATAAGTAGATGTAACATCTTCTGTCCAATGATGCGGACTAAAATGAACAGGTGTTCTTAGTATTGTTTAAAACCTAATCGCAGAGCCAAGACGTATCTCTTGATTAACTATATATTTAGCAAGAAATACTATGTAATTAATCATCCTATACATACTATACTTAAAAGATTAGTATTTCTTGCCAAGGTTTTTTTAAAATCTTTTTTTAGGTTTATTAATCTCAACAAGACGTCTTTTTTTCTTGAAATACTCACTAACAAGTATGAAAATTATAATCATTAACAAAACTATTAAAATAAAAAAAGAAGGTAGTGCTATTTTTATATAATTAAATCTCTCTTTAGCTGATTCTTTCTCTAAACAAGGACTACAAGGACCTCCGCAATCAACACCCATCTCGCCTTGGTTTCTAATTTTATCAGAACATGTTGGACAAGGCTTACAAGGACCTCCACAATCAGTCAAAATCTCACATGAACCATTATGACAATTCTTAATTCCATCAAAACAAGTAGGATTTACAGAATAAAAACATTCTCTAACAAATCCAGGTCTTGAAAAATTAGTTCCACATTTATTAACGTCCTTACAAGTTCTAGTTTGATAACCGCAATTATCTTCATTCCAATTAAACAAATTACATCTTTCTTTTATTTTTAAAAATAATCCAAAAATATTGTCATTAGAATCTAGCGCCTTTTTTAAATTCTTGCAGTCAGACCATTCCTTACATCCCCATTTTTCAACACAAGAAACCTTTGTAGAAAAACCTCCACCACCTCCTGAAGGATAGCTAGGACAATCTACAAAGATTAATGTCACATTCCAAGTTAAAGAATTATTTAATTCGCCATCAGTTATAACTGCAGTAACATTATGTCTTCCACCAATACCGCAACCAAAATTATAAAAAAATGAATGATTTAAACCAGTTTCAATACCTAAATCAAAATATTTAAACTCATCATCAACATACCAATAAACATCAGGTATTGTTCCATCAGCATCATAAACTGAAATATTAAAGATAAAATCAGAATCACTATAATTAGTTATACTAAAATTTTCTGGATTCCAAAATAAAAATTCAGGACGTCTATTCTCATCAGTCACTGTCAAAGAAAAATTTATACAAGATACAATACTAGAACCATCTTGACCACAAAGAGTTATATTTGGATGAGGATATAATATACCCAAGTCTCTTACACATACTGTTATATTATGAACTCCTTTATAACTTTCATTTGCAGTAAAATTTATCACTCCATTTGAACTATCAATAGTAAATAAATTTTGTCCAATAAAACTAACATTAAAAAACAAATTCCCGCTATTTTCATCTCCATTTTCAACATCTGTAGCACGAACAATATAATTAAAACTTGAATTAGCTCCACGAGTCCAAACAGTTTTTGCACCTATATTTGATATTAAAGGAGGATTATTCACTTCTATTACAGTTATATTAATTTCTTTTGATTCTACATTTTCTCCATCACTAACAAAAACAATTTCAGTATAATTTTTACCTCCAGAATTAACACCTCCAGCATCACTTTTGTTTAAAATTCCAGAAAAAATTTCATAACTTCCAGTAGTCTCATTTATTTCACCTAAAAATCCTATATAAAAAGGATCAGACGGAACTAAATAATAGCTTATTATATCTAAATCAGGCTCTGTAATTTGAAAAATTGAATTAGGAATAGCCCACTCAGAAAGCCATTTATTTTCACAAACATAAATATTATTATTTAAACCTGAAATAATAGGAGCTCTATTTATTATATTTAAAGTAAAAGAAATAGAACTGTTATAAGTATTATTATAATTATCTTTAGCACTAACAATAATTTTATTAGCTCCTCTTCTTCCTAAAAATTGAATAGGAGGATTGAAATTTTCACTATTATTAAGAATTGTATTATTCCAAATATGTGTAAAATTCCAAAGAGTCACATTTCTATTTGAAGTAACATTTAAAACAAGTCTATAAGGCTCATTAACATAAAAACTATAAGTTGAATTTAAAGGGCTAATAAAATTTATATAAAAATGACCTATATTTACTCCAACTTGCTGTGCAACAATAAAATATATTGAAAAGGCAATTATTCCAATTATAAATATAAACATATACTCTCTTTTTTCCATAACAAAAACTAAAACAAATTCAAACTTAAATATCTTTTTATTCAAATAATATATAAATTATTAAATTTTAGTAAAAAAATTAATGTTTTAAAAGTTTTGTAAAAATAAAAAATAAATAAGCTAAGTTATTTTATCTATTCTGATTTAAGTTTTGCCCGAATAATCTCTGAAAAGTCTGACTTTTTTCAAGCAGAAAGGAATTATTGAACAAAGCTTCTGATTTAAAAAATATTAAATAAAATTATTAATAAAAATTATCTTATGTTTTTTTAAATAATAAAAACTAAATATGAAAAGAGATAAAAGAGAGAGAATAAAAATTAATAATAAATCACATAACTAAATTAGAAAAAACTAAATTTATTTAAATAAAGTTCTAAAAAATTATTATTAATCTCTAATAAGAATCAACCTTTTAATACTTAATAATGTCCTTTTCTATGAAGTCTTAAATTTTTTCTTCTCATAATTAGTTTTCCAATTAAGGATTATTAAAAACTACGTAAAAAATCAGAATAAAAATAAAGAAGCTTGCTATTTAGTATAATAAACAGATTAATCGCTTTTAGAATAAAAAATTTTATCATTTTACAATTGCATTTCTTATTTCAAAAATAACTTTTCCAGAATAATCTCCGTATTTGGTTCCAAGAGGAATTTTTGCTCTAAATATAAGTTCTTTTGATTCATTAGGATATAAAATAAAATTATTATCAGAAACATTTAAAAAATTTTTTATATTACCTTTTGCATAAATTTTTACTTTTGCTATACCATTATGAACATTAGTAATATGCAATGTTTTAGTAGAATATGAACCTGGAGGAATCACTCCAAATACCAAAGCAGTGCCGTTAACAGCAACTCCAATTTGATTATCAACCTTAACTAAACATTCTACTTCTCTTCTTTCAAACAATGAAATACTATCGATTAAATTTGAATATAAATATATAGATAAAATTATTATAATAACGATTAAACTTAAAAAAGCAATAATTTTTCTCTTTTCTATTTTTTTACTTTTTATGTCTATTTTCTCTGACATTTGGTTTAAATTCTCTATTTTTCATAAAAAATATTATAAATATAATTATTATAACTCCAATAAGTGTAATTAATCCTATAACAATATATAACACAGGTATTTTAAATTCTTTTTTCGGAGTTTCTGGAATTATAATTTTAACATTTCCTGATTTACTTGAATTAGAATTCTCATAAAATAAAGTTATATAAATGTTATAATTTCCCTCTTCTAAATTTTCAGCATTTAGAAATCCATTTAAAACTCCGTTTTCCCATCTTTTTAATTCAATAGGAGAAGTTTTAAAATAATCTGCCTTTGTTCCATTTTCATAAGAAACATTAACCTCTGCATAAATATTTTTAATATCATTATTCCATTTACTTTCAATTTCAATAAAAAAAGGATTAATTTTACCTTTTACAACTTCTCTAGTCCAGTTTTTTATTTCAACAAATAACGAACCTATTCTTAATGTAGTATTTGCCTTTAGAACAGTATTATTTCCATCATTAACAATTAAATAAGCAAAAGTCTGATAATTTCCAGCCTTATACTTATTTATATCAACTGTTTTCTCAAAAGTATCTTCAGTATTAGGTTCAACAAGTTTTCTTCCAACATTATATCTATCTAATAATTTTTCATCTGAATACACCTCAAAATACGCACTAGGCTCAAGTGCTTCAGAACCAAGATTCTTAAAGCTTAAAATAAATGAAAATGACTCGTTTTCATTTGCATCAGTAACTGAAAAATTTTTAATCTCTAAATATTTTCCAGGATATGCTACATAAATATAAATTCTGGCTCCAACACTTAAAACTGTAGATATTCCTGAAGCAGGATCTTTATATTCACTAACAATAATTCTTAACAAATTTTCACCATATTTATTAATATCATTTGGAAGATCAATATAAACTCTAAATGCCTCTGGACCTGTTAAATTCTTTTTATCAAACCGAACGTATTCTTTTAAATCTCCTTCAGCAGATAAAATAAGTTTTTGATCAGGTTCAGCATATAAAACAACATAATCAACAAAATAAGAAGAATTGGGTGTAAAATAAAAAACTTTAGATGCAGGTGAAAGTCCAAGTGAAGCACAACTAAATTTCAAATCCAAAAATAAAATTGATAAAAAAATTATAAAAAAAATATACTCTTTTTTCATATTATTTCTCATTTATTTAACTTAATAAAAATTATCTCTTCAACAAAGATTTTTTCTATATACTTAATTTATATATAATTAAAAATTATTTTTATACTTTTCTATTTATAAAATATTCTATCAAAATAACATCTTCTGTCCAATGATGCGGACTAAAATGAACAGGTGTTCTTAGTATTGTTTAAAACCATGATATATTTCTTGATTTTTTCTATATATTTCATCAAGTTAATTTATTAAGTTAACATCTAACTCGCATTTCACAATCAAGATTAGAATAAATACTTAAAGAAAAAATCCGTATAATTTATCTGCCTTTTAAAAGAATTGGATTTCTCTCGCGAATCAACTTTAAAATTTAACTGCAAGTTATTGTTATAGCTTCACTTAATGGAGTATTAACATTTTGAGCATCTGAAGGAACTTGAAATTGAACATTAAGCCAAACTGTATTTGCTGTTGATAAATATCCAAATTGTGAACAAGCAGTCCACTCAGTATGATTTCTTTGAATCCATGTTCCTAAAGTTATATCTCCTCCAGAACAACTATTTTCCTGATTATTTGAAATATTCCAAGAATAATTAGCAGGATGAGCAGTTACTCCAAACCAATCAGTATAATTTTTAGTTCCATTAATCTTTAAAGTACAGTTAGTATTTCCTCTATTTGATATATTTATTCCTGTAACTCCTGCTGTAGACCAATTTCCTCCTGAAACAACAGCTGTTCCAGCAGGACCGTATGTAGTAAGATTTGCATGAGTTAATCCAGGAGTAATAAACCCAATACTCCAGTTTATTGTATTAGGATTAGCATCAATAGCAACAGTTGTATTTACAGAAATATTAACATAACCATATGTAGCAGCCCAGCCAGTAACTTCCCTATTAAAATCAGAAATTTTAATAAATGTTATAACAAGACTAACAAAAGCAACACAAACTACTGCAATTGCTAAAACAGCTAAAACATCATTAATACTTTTTGATTCCTCTTTTTTTATTGTTATTGTCTTTTTTTTCATATTATTTTCATATTAAATAACTTCACTTTTTAGTAGGTGCTCCAACAATCAAACTAACTTGAGCTCCTTTTGTAT
>JAVYLW010000003.1:0-137101 GCA_038740375.1 Candidatus Pacearchaeota archaeon
ATTAATGTTAGTGAAATTAATTATACATATTCTGATGATAATCCAGGATATTGTTGGTATTCAAATAATTCAGGAATATGGAATTCTTCAAGTGTTCCTGCAGGAGAAAATTTTACTGATGTTATTTCAGAGGAAGGATGGAATAATTTTACAGTTTATTGTAATGACAGTTTAGGAAATATAGGTAATTCAAGTGTAAGTTTTTTTAAAGATAGTATTAATCCTATTATAAATATAACTTATCCTGAAAATATTAGTTATAACATTAATGTTAGTGAAATTAATTATACATATTCTGATGATAATCCAGGATATTGTTGGTATTCAAATAATTCAGGAATATGGAATTCTTCAAGTGTTCCTGCAGGAGAAAATTTTACAAATGTTATTTCAGAAGAAGGATGGAATAACTTTACTTTGTATTGTAATGATTCTGCAGGAAATTTGAATTTTTCAAGTGTAAGTTTTTTTAAAGATAGTGTTGCTCCTATTGTTGATTTAATTTTTCCTGAAAATAATACTAATATTATTAATGGGACTCAATATTTTGCAGGTAATTTTAGTGATTTAACTGGAGGACTTTTAAATTCTACACTTTATATTTGGAATTCAAGTGGTAATTTGATTAATTTTACTAACATAAGTATAAGCGGCACTAATAATTTATCAAATATAAGTGTAAAACTTCCTAGATTAGATACTTATTATTGGAATTATTATGTATGTGATAATTTATCTAATTGTGCTTGGAATTCTACAAACTTTACTTTAGTTTATTCTAATGTTTTTAATATAAGTTCATGCCAAATTTTAGATGTTCCTAATGTGACTTATGTTTTGATTAATAACGTAACTTCAAATACTACTTGTTTTAATATTACTGCAACTAATGTTACAATTGATTGTCAAGGTTATGAAATAAATTATAGTGCAAATGGAACAGCAATTTACGGAATTTATAGCGACAAAAATTATACAACTATTAAAAATTGTAATATTAGGGAAGGAAAACCTGGAAGTTCTTATTCTATTTATGGAATTTACACAATTAATTCAGGTTATTTTACACTATATAATAATAATATTTCTTTTTATTTATATTTCAGGTCAGGATGTGATATTGGAATTTATATAGGTAGTAATATTGGTAGTAATAATATTTCTAACAACAATTTTGATAGTGGTATTTCAAAAGGTTATGCAGATGCTATAGCAGTTTCTGGTTCTAATAATTATATATATGATAATAATATAACAGGTAATTTTTCATACGGATTTTGTGCAGGTGGATTAATCAGACTTTCAGGAAATAATAACAGCATATATAGAAATTTTGTTAATCTTACTAGTTATGGTAATAGAATACTTATTTTGACAGGTTCAAATAACTCTATTTTAAATAACAGTTTTATAGCAGATTCAGGAAATTACCCTGGAATTCTTCTTAGTTCTAGTTCTAATAATACTATAATTGGAAATAATGTAACTGTTGTTTATGGAGAAGGATATTCTATATCTGGAACTTCATTTTCTCATTTTAATCAAAATTTTGGAGATAATAATTTTGTTGATGGATTTCCATTAAATTATTTAAAAAATATAAATAATCTTATTTTTGAAAATTTAACTGGAAATGAATATGGACAAATTATTATTTTAAACTCTTCTAATTTAACAATAAAAAATTCAAATATAACTAAAGATGGATTAAGTTTATTTTTTATTAATAATTCAATAATAAAAAATAATAATATTTCTGGAGTTGGTGTAAGAATTAATTTATATAATTCAAGTAATATTAATTTTACTGATAATTATGTTTATTCTTCTTCTAATACTGTATTTAATTGTGTTTGGGGTAGAAATATTTCTGTATTAAATAATTCAATTACAGCTTCTTCAGGTTTTTATTATAGATATTTAATTTCTTTTTCAAATTGTTTTAATAACACTGTAGCTGGAAATTATTTAAACTCAACTGGAGGAAATTATATTAACGGTATTAGATTAGAATCAAATTCAAATAATAATAACTTTACTAATAATAATGTTTCAGTTTATGGAGATGTTTCTAGTGCTTTTCCTATTTCAAGTTCTAATAATAATTATATATCTTCTAGTATTCTAATTGATAATGGAAATTATCATGCTACTTTAAACTTGTATGGAAGTTCAAATAACACTATTTATAATGTTAATATAAAAAGTTTAGGAGCTCAATCAGGAGTTAGTATTTCTAATAATGCTTATAATAATATTTTAAAAAATATATTCATAAATTCTAATACAAAAACAAATTCATTTGCAGGAATTTTAATTTCATCTAATAAAGTTAATTCTACATTTATTGATTCAGTAATTAATGTTAGCAATAAAACAGACATCTACGCAGGTAGTGATTTAACAACGGATTCATATCTAAAACTAGTTAATGTGACTTTTAATAAATCAGATACTCTTATTTTAGATAGTGATTTTCTTTTAATTAATCAATATTACTTAGATGTAAATGTAAGTAATTCTACATCGCAACTTGATAATTCTATTGTTAATGTTTCAAATTCCTCAGGATTAATTTCAAGTTTAACTACTCCTGCTTCTGGAATTGTTAGATTTAATTTAACTGAATATATAGAAAGAAACTTGTCTGGAACTCAAGAGAAAATATATGCAGATAATTATATTTTGAATGTTAGTCGTGTTGGTTATTATGATTACGAGAATAGCACTATTAATATGAGCGATAATCTTTTGGTAAATGTAAATCTTAATTTAAAAATTTATCCTCAATTTAGTAATTATTGGGATAATAATGGTTCTATATTTTCTTTCGGGTTAGCTATGTTTAATGTGACAGTTGCTAATACAAATGGCACTGTCATATTAAACATTAATAATACAAATTTTACTGCTTCAAATCTATCAGGTAATATTTTTAATGTTTCTGTAGAAGGACTTTCTAATGGAACATATAGCTATTATTGGATTTCCTTTGGTAATGATTCAAATGAAAATTTAAATATTTCTGAAATAAGAAGTTATACTGTTAATGTAACTCCAAAAATTGGTTTATCTATTATTTATCCGAAGGAAGATGTTGAAGTTACTTTTGGGACATTTTTTAACGTTACATTAAATGTTAGCTGTTTAGAGGGTGATTGTGGAGAGATTAATGTAAGTTTAGATCCTGAGCCTGTTTTAATTCCTATAACTAATTGCACAGATTTACAAGATATGAAAAATGATTTATTTGGTTATTATTATTTAACTAATGATATTGACTGTTCTGATACTGTTAATTGGAATAATGGAAAAGGATTTGAACCTATTGGAAATATGAGTTCTATGTTTAATGGTATTTTTCAAGGGGATGGATATAAAATAAGAAATTTATATATTAAGAGAGATGGCGATAATGTAGGTTTATTCGGTTATGTTGATGAAGGTTGGATAGAAAATGTTGGGTTAACTGATGTTAATATAAGTTTTGATGGTGAGTTTGGAGGAACAGCTGGTGCATTAGTAGCTTATAATTTTGCAGGAACTATAAGTAATTCTTATTCAACAGGAATAGTTTATGGAAATAATTTTATAGGCGGATTAGTAGGATTTAATAAAGGAATAATTAATAATTCGTATTCTAATGCCAATGTTTCTGGAGAAAATTATTATTCAAATTATTATTTAGGAGGGCTAGTTGGTTTTAATTATTATGAAGAAGGTGTAGGAGGAGATGGTGTTATTAGTAATTCTTATTCAACAGGAAAAATCATTTGTTTATATGAATGTGATGGTATTGGAGGTTTAGTTGGTTATAACTTTGAAGGAACAATTTCTAATTCTTTTTGGGATAAAGAAACTTCTGGACAATTAACTTCTGATGGAGGAACAGGAAAAACAACATTAGAAATGAAAAATATTTCTACTTTTAGTTCTGCTAATTGGAGTATTGCTTTAAAAGAAAATTATACTAATGAAGTTTGGTTTATTGATAATGGTAATGATTATCCAAGACTAGGATTTGAGTTTGAAAATGAAGAAACAACTAAGGGTTTAATTCCTTATGGATCTGGAACACCTTTTTATACAAATGTTTCTAATCCATTTAATCTTACATTAAATGAAGGTGAGTCTCAATTAGTTATATTTTGGGTTAATGCAACTGGAGAGCCTAATACTTATGAATTTTTTAGTTATGCAAATAAGACAAATTATTTAGATATTGGAAATATTACTGAGAAATGGAATGTTTCTATAATATATGGAGCAACTTCTTATTCACTTGAACTTTCCCAAAGCTTATCTGAACAAATTAATTGGAGTATTATATCACTTCCGATTTACAATCAGTCTGCCTATGGAAATAATGATTCTGGAGATGGGATTTCTACTTATTATGTTAATATTTCTACTGAAGGTGGAAAAGTTGATCTTTATATAAAAGCTAATGATGATTTAATTAATTCTGGTGGAGATAGAATTGGAATTGGAAATGAAACATTTAGTTATAATATGACAAATTCAAGTGTTCCATCTTCTATAAAATATAGATTAACTAAAAATTTTTCAGATAATAAAATTGGAGATGGTTTATCTAATGGAGATTCTGTATATTTTAAATTCTTTTTATCAGCACCAGCAGGTCAGCCAGCAGGTTATTATAATAATACAATAATGTTTAAGCTTGTAAGTCATGGAAAAAATCCTTAAATATTAAATTGTTAAAAAATCAGATTTACCTTTGTTTCATTGAAATAATAAGTTTGTGCTTTTTAAAATTAGAGAAAAATTATCTGCCAACAAATTTTTTCAAGTAAAAGTTGTAATAAATTTGTAGAATGAGTCACAGGGTAGAGATTAATATATAATTTTTTGTTGAGAAATGTTTATAAATAGAAATTTCATTTATTTTAAATGAAAAAAGAGCGTTATTTTAAAGAAAATATTTTAATAATAGTATTCTCAATATTATTTGGATTTTCATTATTAATGATTTTTATACAAGAGATTTCTCTTCAGGAGACTATAACAGGTCATGCAACAGAAATTTATACTGTTTCAAATGTTTCAATATCGAGTTTTTTGTCTATTGACATGTCTCCTAATTTAACTGCTGGAATATTATTTGGAACTGTTAGTAACTTGCCTGCTACAAATGTTAATGCAACTCATAATTATGATAGCGGTGAAAGTCCTCCAAATCAAAGTTCTATGTTTCTAAATGTTTCGTTAGATTCAAATACTGCTGTTGATTTTTGTATTAAGGCAAATGACGATTTAGTTGACAGTGTTGGAGGCAATAGGATAGGAATAGATAATGAAACTTATTCTAACTCTTCAGTAAATAATTTAACTTTTCCATCTTTATCTAATGAAAAAAGTATTAATCATTCATATGTTAAATCAGCTATTAATGTTGAGAAAGGAGATAATGTTTATTTTAGGTTTTGGTTAGATATTCCTGCTGCAACTCCTGCAGGAAGTTATAATAATACTATATATTTTAAAGGAGTACAAAATGGAAGTTCGTGTGGAAGCTAAAATGAAAAATAAATTAATTTTTTATATAATAATTATTGCATTTATTTTTTTAGTAGTTTTACCTAAATTTGTTTTTGCAGGTGTTGGTTTGAAATGGGATCAGCAATCTGCACTTATTGATGAAGGAAAAAAAACTTGTTTATCATATTCTGTATATAATCCTTGGCCTACAGATACAAATATTAAAGTTGATTTATCTGAAAATTTAAAGTCTATTTTGATAATGCAAGAGTCTGAAACAAAATTTGTTCCTGCATATACTTCAAGTAATGAGTCAATACCTATAAAGTTTTGTTTTAAAGCTCCGAAAGTATATAAAAAAGATTGTTTAATTGGAAATTTATTATGTGAACAAAAATGTAACGAAGAGATGAAAGAGTATAATGGAGAAGTTATTGCAAGTTCAGTTCCTTTTGCAGCTCCTTCAGGAGGTTCTGGAGGTTCTGCAACAAGAATGGTTGTCGGAGCTCCACTTTCTATTAGAATAAAATGTATACCTAGCTCAAGAGACTTTACTTTAATCTATATATTAATAGCTGTAATATCTGTTTTAGTTATAGCATTATTACTTTATAAAAAATATAGAAAACCATCATTAGAAAGAGATAAAGAAAAACTAAAAGCATTAAAAGAAAAAATTAGAAAAGAAATTTTAAAGGACAAATCTAAAAAGAAAAGATAAAATTTATTGTATAAAATATAAAAATTATAATTAATTTTAAATAATAATCTTTTTTAAATATAGATCTTTAAAGGTATTAATTTAATTATTAGAATTTTTTAATTTATGATAATAGATTTATGCTGATATGTTTATATGATGAATTACATAATATCTAGTTTTATATTTTTTAAAACTTTTTGTATTTTGATTTCGTTGCGATTGCGCAGGATTTATTATTTTATCGTCTAATATTTTAATATTTTAGACAAAACAGTAAAAGTTCTTATAATTTTTTTTATCGTCGATAATTCTCTTTCTTATCCTTCATTGATGCAAGAGAACCTGTATTTTAATAAAATGTTAATAATTTTAAATCTAAATGCTATTGTTATATAATTTAGAACAATTTTTAGAAAGTTATTAATAATCTAAATTTTTAATTCTTTTATGAACAGAATAATAAAAAAAGAGTGTGGTGAAATTAACAATTTATGTTTCATATTTTTAATAGTTTTTGCTGGAATTTGTTTTACTTTTTTTAGCTTGAGACTATCTGGTTTTGCAATAGAACAAGTTTTTTCTACGAATTCTTCAATAATTGTTGATCCTGGAATAAGGGTTATTTATAATACTTTTAGTGGTTCAACTACTGATTTTTTAAGAATGAGCGATATTCAACTTTCTAATATTTCAAATATGACTTTGGAGAATATTTTTGGAAAAATTGTTTTTAGAGAAAATATAAATTTGACAAAAGATTCTGTAAATAATGTAATTAATCTTGATGATAATGTTAAAATATATCATAGAGGAATTACAATAAATACCTTAAGTCTTTCTAGTATGTTAAAACAATCAAGAATTTATTTTAAAGGAATAAGTTTAAATTCACCTTTTATTTATGTTGATGATGATCCTTGTTATAATTGCAGTATTTTAAGTTATTCAAATGCTGTTTTAGTAGTAGATGCCCCTGAATTTTCGAAGATAGAAATTTTTGAAACTCCTTTTTGTGGTGATTTTGTTTGTCAAGCTTTTAGAGGAGAGACTTGTGTTACTTGTCCGCAGGATTGTGGGTATTGTCCACCTCCTTCAGGTCCTCCTTCAGGAGGAGGTGTTGCAGTGCCTGGAGTAGAAGGTGGAGGTGCTGGAAGTTCTGGAGAAGGTATTTCAGCTGGAGGACAGATATTAGGTGTAACTCAAGAACAAGCAAAAGAAAGTTTTTTTAATATAAATCCTAATTTTATAAAAATTACTTTAGTTCAAGGTGAAGCTAAAAAAGAAACTTTAAAAATTACAAATACAGGAAAAAATAATATAGATATCATCCTAAATTCAGAAATTTTCGGAAAATTTGTAAATGTATCTGAAATTTCTTTTAATATAAAAGCTGGAAAAACAAAAGAAATTGAATTGTATTTTTATGCAGAAGAAAATGTAAAACCTGATATTTATATTGAAAAAATTACTATAGAAAGTGCTGATAAATCTAAGAATTTTGTGGTTATACTTGAAATAAAAGAGAAAAAACCTTTATTTGATATTAAAGTGTGGTTAAATAAAAAATCAGTATATCCTAAAGAAAAAATAACTGCTACAAACGAGATAAAAAATTTAGGAGAATTAAAAAATATAGATGTTGAGCTTTATTATGGGATTAAAAATTTTAATAATGATATATTATATTATAGGCAAGAAAGTTTAGCAATTCAAGATAAATTAAATGTTATTAGAGAAATTGAAATTCCTGAATACCTAAGACCTGGAAATTATATATTTTATTCAAAAGTTACTTATGGCAAAATTAGTGCTTATGCTTCAGAACAATTAAATATCAAAGAAATTGAAGAACCTTTAATTAAAATTAATACTTTTACATCTGGAATAATAATATCTATAATTTTAATAATTATTATAATAATCACTCTGGTAAAATTAAAGAGAAGAAGATTTTAATTTTGCAAATGAGAAAGAAAATTTTTTTTATTCTATTAATATTCTTTTTTATTATTTTAATGTTAATTTTTATTTTATGGATATTTTATAATCTTTATTTAAATGAAAAAAATAATAAAAATAATTTTTCCAAGGTATGTATTAAAAATAAATGTATAAATGTTGAGATAGCAAATACAACAGAATCTTTGGAAAGAGGTCTTATGTATAGAGATAGTTTATGTGAAAATTGTGGTATGTTATTTGTTTTTAATAAAGAAGGAATATATTATTTTTGGATGAAAAATACAAAAATACCTTTAGATATAATTTGGATAAATAATAAAAATAAGATTGTTGAAATAATTACTGCAGAACCTTGTGTTGAAGAAATTTGCAGAACCTATTTTTCAAATAATTCTGCAATTTATGTTTTGGAAGTAAATTCTGGATTTGCAAAAAGAAACTCTATAAAAATAGGAGATTATGTATATATAAAAATTTAATATTATAACATTTTACTATTTTTCAGATTATTTTAACAAATAATCTTTATTTTTCTTTTTTGATAATACTTCTAGATAATTTGTTGATTCAATGTAATCTTTAGAAAAAATTATAGGTATATTATCTTTTAATAAAATAGATATTATTTTTCCATATAAAATATTTTTATTAATATTAACTTTGATATCTGAAAATTTTCCTTCTATTAAGAGTATCTTTTTATCTACTTTTTTTAAATTATTTATTTGATTATCTAGTCTTTTTGATGTGAGTGAATTAACAAAATCATTTATTTCTTTTCTTTCTATTATAACATTATTTACTATATAGTCTCCTATTTTTAAGTATTTTAAACAAATGTCGATATTTCTTTTTTTTAATTCTGCAGGAATTAAACAATTTTTTTCATGAATATCTATAATAATTTTATTTTTTTTTATTTTTTATTCGTTTTTTTGTTTTTTTAAAAATATTATGAAACATTATTAATACTGTTTATTTTTTAAAAATATCAAATAACTTTTTTTGTTTATTGTTTTTTTCTTTTATTAAATCTTCTTCTTCAATTTTTTTTTCTTCTGAATATTTTTCATAATTATTTTCATCTATTTTTATTTTGTTTTCTAATTCTTGTTTTATAGAATGAATTGCGCGATGCATTTTTCTTTCTTTTCCAATTGATGCATAATAATAAGCTTGGTCTAATGTATCTATTGTCATTAAAATTATGAGTTTTCCTTTCATTAATCTTGCTGTTCTTCCTGCTCTTTGTATTCTTCTTATAGCGCTTGGTATTGGTTCATAAAATATAACTGAGTTTACTTCTGGAATATCAAGCCCTTCTTCTCCTATACTAGTTGCTACAATAACATTTATTATTCCATTTTTAAAATCTTCAATTATTTTTTGTTGTTCTTTTTGAGATAGTCCTGTTTTTCTTTTTTTTGATTGTCCTATGAAAATACTTGCCTTTATATTAGGTATCTTTTTTATTTCATTTGTTATTTTTAATGCAGTTTCTCTGTATTGTGTAAAAATAATTGATTTATTCTTAGGATTTTCTAATATATCTTTTTCTATTATTTTTATAAGCTCATTAATTTTAGGATGTTCTATATTTTTTGAAACAAGCTCATTTAGAATAATATATGCTTTGTTAAATTCTTGATTTTTTGTTAATTGTTTTACTGCTTTTGATTTGTTTTTATTTGCTTGTTCATATAAATCTTTTATATAACATAATGAAGAATGAAGGGTTTGGGTTTCTATTAATTCAATAAGATGAGATATTTTTATTGCTTGAGAACATGCGCTTGCTCCTGATAAAATGTTGAAATGTTTGTTACCTAATGAAGCTTGTTCTATAAGACTTGATTGTAGTTTTAATAAATTTATTTTTGTTGGAGGTTGAAATAGAAGTTTTCTGTTTTTTAGTTCTTCAATTTTTTTTTCAAAAATTTTTTTTATTATTTCAACAACTTTTTTTATATCTTCAGTAAGTTCTAACTTAACAACACTAAACTCCAATTCTTGCAAGTATTCTTTTACATCAGGGCTTTCTCTTGTTCTTAATTCTATTGCTTCAATATTTAAACTTTTAGCAATCTGTTCTATTGTTTTTTTATCTGTTCCAGGGCTTGCAGTCATTCCTATAATTCTTAGATTTTTTGCTTGTTCTTTATATTTTTCAGCTATATAAGTATAAGCATAATTTTTTAAACAACGATGACATTCATCTTCAATTAATAAAGATACATCTTCTAAAGTGTATAGATTATTTTTTAGGTCATTTTGAATACATTGAGGAGTGGAAAATATTATGTCTGACTTTTCCCAAAGTTCTTTTCTTTTTTTTGCAATTGTCTTTCCTGTAAACAGAGTCATTTCAGCAAATAGTTCTGGAAGATGTTTTGTAAAATATTTTAAATGTTGTTCTGCTAAAGGTCTTGTTGGAGCTAAGAATAATACTTTTGTTTTTGGGTACTTTTTTTGTCTTTGTATAGTGAGCATTAATGCTATTAAAGTTTTACCAATACCTGTAGGCAATATTATTAAACAATTTTTTTCTACGCAAGTATTATATATATCTTCTTGATATTTTCGAGGTTTTATTTTTTTGAGAATTTCTTGAAACATTCTATGATTTTATTTAAAATTTAATAAATATAAAAGATTTTTGTTGTTACTTTGATTTTTATCTTTAAACTTTTAGAAATTAATTAATTTAAAAATAATTATAAAAAAACTATAAAAGATATTGCTAAGGTTATTAATGTTATTATTAATAAGAGGATCCAATTAATCAGACTTCCAAAAAATATTTTAGTTCCGTCTAATCCTCCGAATGGAATCAAGTTCCACAAAACATAGTATAAAGGAAATCTTGCTAACTCTTTGAAATTTAATAAAATTCCGATTATTGAAAGCCCTATAAGTGCATATCCTGACCAAGCTATTACAAATGCGGGATCGTATTCATTTATTTCTGATTTTCTTATTCTTCCTCTATGTTTTTGAATTCTTCTTTCAGGATAGTTTTTATAATTAAATTGCAAGAATGTTAAAGGTTTAATATAACTGAGAGAAAATAAAGTAATAAAAAAAGGAAAAACTATTCCAATTGGAAAAGGTTTTTTAAAATGAGATCTTGAATAATAACTCCATCTATAAATTTTCCAAGTTTCAAATTCTATTCTTATATCATAGTAATAAGATGCTATTTTTTTTACAGTTATACTTGTAAAGATGATAAGTATTGGAACTAAAAGAATGAATGGATTTTTTAAATTTATTATTAATTTTTCATTTTTGTCAATATCTAATGTAATTATAAATTCAAAAATAATAATCATTAATATTATCCAAACTATCTCTTTATTTGTAAAATATATAAATCTATTTGTACCTATTTTTTTTCTATTCATGATTTTAATAAAATTCTTATTTATATAAATTTTTTCTAAAAATTATTTATATTTTTTAAATAATATTATACAATTTTAATACATATTTTATTAAGGCAGAATTTTCAAGTTTACAAGTTGAAAAATTAAAGTTAGATTATAAAAAATTAGATAAAAAATAAATACTTTTAATTTATTTTGTTAATTTGTTAATTAATTCTCCTTACTTTTTTAAGATATAAAAAATTAATAGAGTTTGTGAAATTAAAAAAAATAGATTTTGAAGTATATTTTAAAGATATAGAAAAGTATATAAACTAATTACTTATTTTTTTTATATAAAAATTTTGATAAGATGTTAAAAATTAAAAAAATTACAGACGTTATTGGAAAAAAAGTTTATACAGACACAGGAGATTATTTTGGAGAAATTGAAGAATCTAATCTTTTAGAGAATAAAGTTGAAAGTTGGAGAATTAAGGTTGCTAGTTCAATGTCTAATTTTCTTGGAGGTGCAAGAGGTGTTATAATTCCTCATCAATTTGTAAGAGCTGTTGGAGATATTGTTATTATAAGTAGAGCTAATTTACCTTTAGATGAAGAATCTGATGTAGAAGATACTGTAGATCTTTCAGCTGAAGAAAAAGAGGCTGATTCTTAAAAAGATGGCTGAACAACCTTTTTTGATATCAGGGTTTTTTTTATATTATGCCTTGCCATTTGCGCTTATTTTTACTTTAATATTTGCTATTTTACAAAAAACAAAACTTTTAGGTGAAGGTAAAAAGCAGATTGATGCTATTGTTGGACTAATTGTTGGACTTGTTCTTGTATCTACTCCTTTTGCTAGAGATATGGTTTTAAAATTAATGCCATTCTTAGCAGTGTTTGCAGTGATACTCTTAGTTTTTATGATATTATATGGTTTTATTTCTGGAAAAAAAGATGGAGATATTTTAAGTAAGGGATGGAAATATTTTTTTATTGGAGTATTAGCTATATCTTTAATCATTGCACTTTTAGTTATATCTAATTATTGGGAACCTCTATATGATCTTCTTGTTAATAGTCCTGGAAGTTCCAGTATATGGTTTAATGCACTTCTTATTGCAGTAATTATTGGAGCTTTAGTTGCTGTTTTAGTAGGAAAAGATAAAAGTAGTTAGAAAGATTATTTATAAGATAATAATTTTTTAAGAAATTATATACCTTAAAATTAAAAAATGAGGATATTTTAATTTTATATATTATATAATAAATTATCGAATGAAAAAAATTAATTAATTATATTTTATTTATTATTTTTATTTTAGATTTCTCCTTTAAATCTTTTAAGATAATTATTACAAAAACAATAAACTGCATAGGCAAATAGAATTCCAGATAAAATATCAATACTATAATGTCCTCTAGATAAAAAAAGTGCTATAATCATTATTATACTAAAAAATAAAATTGTATATCTAGCAATTCCTTTTGTAAAAAGAAAATATAATGTTAAGTTTCCTGTGTGGCCTGAAGGATAAACTCCTAATTCATATTTTGAAAAACCATTAAAAATAGATTCACTTCCGTTAAAATGAGGAGGATTTCCAATAGGTGTTAGTATTATAAATATTCCTCTAATAAGTTCAAAAATTCCTATTGTTATCATAAAAAAAGGTATTTTTTTGTATTCTTTTTTATTAATTATATAAATTAAAAAAATAATAAAAGAAAAAAACGCTATCCAGTCATATAACCAAGAAACGTTATAATAAGGAATATTATCTAAGATAAGATCTGATAATGAAGGTAATTTTTTACCGTTATCTAAACTTTTATATAAATAGGTCTGAGAAAAAAAATTAGACGATATTCCTATAAAAAGTATAAAAAAAGAAATATAAAAATATTTATTTTTGAACAACAAAAAAAGTTCTTTAATTTCATTTTTTTTAATTAAATCGTATATTGACACTTTTAAAAAATTTTTTTTAATTTATAAATATAGTGGAACTATTTATTATAATGGAAAATAATATAATCCTAAATCAATAGGTATAATTTATACATATCATAATTTATATACAACTGTAATTTATAAATAATTATATATCTAAGAATAAAAACAAAAAATAAATTACTTACAGATTTATAATTAATGACATCTAAATATAGTTTTATTTTTATTTTTTAAATTCCTATCAAATATTTCCAAAATTCTTTCATTATCTTTTTAAGTTTTCGCTTCTAATAATTTTCTACTACTAATTTTGTTAATTAAATATCAACTATTTTTTTAAAAAGTATGTATAATTTATATTTTTTGTAAATTACTCACTCTTATATCCTGTCTATTAGTATCAGATTATTTTTTAAATTGTTTTTATAATTATTAATTACAAAAGTTAAAAAATCTAGTAATTCTAAAATTTAAATATAAAAAACTATTTTAATTATAATATTTTTTCGTTTTATAAATTATAACACGAATAATAAAATAAACTTTTATTATTTTCATAATAGAAATATATTTAAAGAAAAAATATTTGATATATCTAATAAAAAAAGGGTTAATATGGTAACTTTAGTTGAAGTTTTAAGATCATGGGAAGCTGCAGGTGTATTTGCATATCTGTTACCTTTTTTAATGATATTTGCTGTTGTTTATGGAATACTTAATAAAAGCAATCTTTTGGGACAAAATAGAGGAGTTCAAGCAACTGTTGCTTTGACAGTAGGTTTGTTATCTTTATTAAATGATTATGTAACTAATTTTTTTTCAAGATTATTTCCTTATGCTGGAATGGGTATTGCTGTTCTTTTAATTGCTCTTATTTTAATGGGACTTGCATTTGAAGAGGATTGGTCTGGAAAAATATGGTTTACTATTGGAATTATAAGTTTTGTAGTTGTTGTTATTTCAGCATTTAGTGATATGCCTTTTGGTATAGGTTTTGCACTTTCAAATTCATGGCCTGCTTTAATTGCTGGAGGAATTTTATTATGGCTTATGTATCTGATAGTATTTAACCCCCCTGGTTCAAAAAAAGATTCAGGTAAATAATAAATCATTTTGTTATTATGGAAACAATTAACATTACAGGTCTTTCATTTTTCATGCCAGTATTTAGTTTTTTATTTGTATTTGTAGTTGTTTATGCTATTTTGTTTAAAACTAAGATTTTAGGAGAAAGTCAATTTGTAAATATGTTAATAGGTTTTATAGTAGCTATAATTTTTATTGGATTTTCAACTCCTACATTCTCTACTGAAAAATATATTAGAACTATTATACCATGGTTTGCAGTCTTGTTTGTTTGTGTATTTTTAGTTTTATTACTTATGGGTTTAGCTACCAAAGATGTTGGGAAAATAATGACTAGTAAGTTTGCTTGGGTATTTGCAATTATATTAATAGTTATATTTTTAATAGCTGCTATAAGAGTTTTTTCTCCAGTATTAGATCCTGTTTATGGAATAAGTTCTTCTCCAACAGGGCAACCACAAATATTACTTCAATTAAAAAATATGATTTCAGGACCTGTTGGTGGAGGAATATTACTTATAATAATAGCAATTATAGTTGCTTGGGTTATAACAAGAGCTAAATAAGTTTTTAATTAAAAATTTTTACAGTTGTTCAATAAAGTTTACTAATGTTTTTTAATATAAGTTTAAAATAAAAAAATTTAATCTATAATTTTAATCTATTATTCTTTTTTATACTACTTATAAAATGAATTTTTTGCAAGTTATATAACTAAGAATTAAATTAAAATTTATCTGATCTTTTTATCAAATTAAAAACGCGAAAGAATTTTTTTGAGAAATTTAATGTGCTAATATTTTTTTAAATTTTTATGAAATTATTTTTATCTTGATATAATATTTTAAAGATTTTTTTATATTTTTTTACCTTTTATAGTATTTTTTAACCATTCTTGCCATAATGGAAAAACACGTTCGCTTATAGGCAATCCTACTTCTTCTTGAATTTCTTTAGAAAATTGATGAAACATATTATTTGATAAACTATTAAATTTTGCTTCGAGCAGATCTGGAATATTAAATTTTTCTGATACATTTACAATTTCTTGCTTAATTTTACTTCTTAATAAAATATTGTCATAAATAGCTTCCCAATTTCCAGCCCATCCTTTTATATTAGATGCAATTGTTTTAATTACCTCAGAATTACCGTTTATTAATTCTTCAGTAGGTTCGAGTTCATCTTTTTCTACATTATACTTTAATAAATCGACAAATCCTCCTTCTTCTTCAGGATCTTTTATCCAATGTTTTCTTACTTCTGAAATTTGTAAAACTCTTTTCATACTTTTTAGACCATCAGGAGTTTTTATTGGATTAGATATTATAATTATATCTGTTGCTTTAAAACTTGTTATTGGAACATCTAAGTCATTTACAACTCTATCAAAAACTGCATAAGGTGAAGAACCGTGAATAGTTCCTGCAACTACATTTGCTAAGGCACCAACTCTCATAGCTTCATAAAGTGCCTGAGCTTCTAAGGATCTTACTTCACCTACTATTAAACTAGAATCTCCAAGTCTTAAAGAAGTTCTTATTCCTTCATCTGCAGATACCTCTGTTGATGTTTTTAATAAACTACTTCTCACTTTCATTCTTAAAATATCATAATGAAGTTTTGCTAAAGATTCTACTGGCAGTTCTGCAGTATCTTCAATTACTATTATTCTATATTTTGGCATTATTTCGAGCATTAATGAACCTAATAAACTTGTTTTTCCTGAACTTCTTGTTCCAGCAATAAGTAGTGTTCTTGAACCATCTATTAAAAAAGAGAGAATACCTGCTGTAAAGCTATTTATCATTCTGTTCTTGATAAATAAAGGTAATGTCCAGGGTTCTTCCCTATGTCTTCTTATTGCATATGCTAATCCATCAGGAGATAATGGTTGCTGTATGACAGCAACTCTTGCACGAATGTTACCAAGCCCAATATCACTATCTAAAATAGGATTAGCTTCATCTAAAGGTCTTCCAGAAATCATTCTTAATTTTGCAGCCCAAGAATCTACGTCTTCTTTACTTGGAATTATATTTGTTATACATTCATCAAATTCTTGATGCCTTATGAAAACAGGGTTTATAGATATTGGTGCATTTAAAACTATGTCTTGTATATTTTTATCCTGAAGCAATACTTCTATTAATCCAAAACCTATGGTATGTCTTACTAAAATGTTTGCTAGTTTATTTAATTCATCATAGTCTAATTTTATTTTTTTGTTATCTGCTAATTCTCTTAATAAATCTCTAGACACATTAAAAAAAACTTGTCGTGTTTTTTCAGGATCAGTGAATTCCTCTGCTTTTGGTTGGTGTTCTATTAAAACATTTCTTGCAAGATTAATAAGTTCTTGTTTTTTTTCATCTAAAGAATATTCAGGAGGTGATAAGTGATAAATATATTTAGAGTCTTCAATTTTTTTTAGAATGGTAACAACTGATTTATCATATTCTTTTGAGATTTCGTATTGTTTTATTATATCTGCAGACTCAGGCAAACTTGCAACTAATCTTGTAAATGTGAAATTAGGTATTATATCAGGTCTGAAAAATTTATGATAAAGATTTCTTTTTTCTGATATGTAATTCGTTAATTCTTCTTTAACTTCTTTTATTATTCTTAAGTTTTCTAAAAGTCCTAAAAATTTTTCTAGTAATTTTATATAATTTGATTGATCTAATTTAAGATTTTCTGGAGATTTTTCAAGATTAATTTTCTCTTTTCTTAGGATTCTATTTAATTGAATATAACAAGATATAGGATCGCGTTTTAGTAAAGTTAATAAGTTTGCTATATCGTTATATCTCTCTGGTAAATATCTGGAATTACTTATAGATAACTTTGAAGGTGATAAAATTTTTTCTTGTTTAGTTAAATAAACGTAGAGATTAGCTATTTCCTGTAGTATAAATACTTGAGATGAATCATAGCTATAATTTCTTTGCTGAACAAAAACTATTCTTGAGATATTAGGAGCTTCTATTAAAAGATCTATTGTTCTAGCCATAATATCAGGATTATCTGCTATACTTGGAACAGTCAAGGCTCCTAAATAGTTAATATACATTGTTTGACTTCCAGCTTCTTTTAAAATTTCATATGCATAAAGCTGAGTTCCTGTTTTAAATATCATCTTTTCACCTTTTTTATAAAATTAAGAAGAGATTATTATATTAAAAGTTATGTATAATAAATATGAAATAGATAAAAATGTATTGTTTAGAAAATTATTTTAAAAGAATTTTTTGTTCGTTTATACTTTTTAGAAAGTCTATTTGCCATATTCTAAAAAAAAGTTAAAATCAAAATAATTTTAAAGTTAGTGTTTTTTAGCTTAAATTTTTTATGTAATTTACATCCTTTTTTAGAAATCATATCTATTACCCTTTTTTATTTTTGATACAATAAGTATTTTAAACCTAATATACTTCTTTAATTATATAAAAAAATGGTAGAACAAAATATAAACGAACAATCTAGCCTAAACAATTTATTGACAGAATTAAGTATAAGGATAAGTGAATTAGAAGAAAGACAAAGATTGTTAAAGGACAGAATACTTCTTATAGGTAAAAATATAATTACAACAAGGGAAGAATTAGATAAACAAAATTTTGATATAAAAAAGAATATTAAGGATATTGAGTTTGAAATAAAAGGAATAAAGCAATTAAATGAGAGAATAATTAGTGAGATTGGAAATTTTGCTAGAAGAAGTGAAATTCAAATATTACAAAGACAATTTGAAATATTTCAACCTCTAAAATTTGCAAGAATAGAAGATGTTAAAAAAATAGTTAGGGAAGAATTTGAAAATTTAAATAAATCAAATAAATAATATATAAAATGGCTATTTTGGAAAGGGTTATTCAATTAAAAAAAGGAGGAATGTCTGATTCTCAAATAATTGATATTTTACGTCAAGAAGGAGTCTCTCCTAAAGAGATCAATGATGCTTTAAATCAATCTAAAATTAAGTCAACTATAACACAAAATTTAGAATCTTCTCAAACTGAATTTTCAAATATGAAACCAAGTATAATGCTTGAGAAAAGAGAGAAAGTAAATAACGAAGAACCTTCTGAAAATGAAGAGGAATATTTAGAATATCAAGAGCCTGCTTATGAAAATATTCAAAAACAAGAACCTGTTTATTATGAGGATCAGAATTATCAAAATTATCCATACTATAATCCAGATTCAACATATGAATATTATCCAGAATATCAGGCTCCAAAAGAACAATTAGCAATTGATATAGAGACTATTAATGATATTGTAGAGCAAATCATTGAAGAAAAGAATTCTGAATTAAACAAACAGGTTTCTGAACTTAAAAGATTTAAAGATGAAACTAAAATTGATTTAGATAGGATAAATGAACGTCTTTTGAAATTAGAAAATACTTTTAATGATTTGCAAATTGCTATATTAAAGAAAATAGGAGAATATGGAGAAAACATTCAGGAAATTTCTAATGAAATGCGTGCAACTCAAGATTCTTTTTCTAAAATATTAAATCCTCTGACTGATAATATAAGAGAATTACAAAAAATAGTAGGGATGCAAAATTCAAAAAAAGAGACAGATGATTCTGAAAAAAAAGAAGAAGATAAAAAAAGAATTGGAAAACAAAAACCGAGTTTTGAAGAATATCTTAGATAAATTTTTATTTTGATGTGCAATTTTTTTATATTTTCTTCTTCTAAATCTTTTTAAGAGAAAAATTTAAATATTATATAATGATTATTTTTTTATTAAAATGAAAAAAAAGGTTAAAAACATTTTTTTTTAAAATCGATTCTAATAATTACGTTTTTAATTTCTTTATTAATCTCATTTTTGTTTGCTGTTTTTTTACAAAATTCAAATAAAAATAATTTTTTAAGTAGTAATGAAGAGCTAAATGATGAAGAGATATATTCAGTAAAACCTTTAGGAAGTAATATTTTAAAAAGGTATATAACATTAAATATTTCTGATCAAACTTATTCTTATTCTACAAATAATGGTGTCATTAGATGTTCTTCTTCAAAAAATGCAAAGATTTTTAATTTATCAAACAAATATCCTAATTATCAACAATCCGGAGTTTCTTATTTTAATTTATCTAATATAGTTAGTAATTCTGTAAGTAAAGCAGAGGTTTGTTATGCAATATCTTACAGCGATAATATTCCTTATAATATATGGATATTAAATGAAACTTATTTGAAATGTCCTAATATTCCTATTTTTAATTCAAGATTGAAATATGCAATTTCTTATAAAAAAATTGTAAATACATCTAAGAATAACTACAATTGTTTTGATATAACAGATTATGTAAATCTTCAACTTTCCAAAGGAAATAAAGATATTTATTTTTCCATTATAGGAAATAGTACATTAGAAAATAAAATTATATCTTTTTATGGAAAAAATGATCTTTATCCTGCCTATATCAATATAACTATTTTAGAAAATACTAGTATAAGTTCTACAGGATCTAATTGTCAGGACAGCGACGTTAGTTCAGACTATCCAGATGGAAAAAATGTTTATGTAAAAGGATTCGTAAAGGAGATGAAAAGTGGTCGTCAAGCACAAGATTATTGTACTGGTTATAAAAATCAATTAATGGAATATTATTGTTTGCCTAATGGTAATTTTACTGGTTATCTATATACTTGTCAGTATACTTGTAATGATGGGTATTGTCCAGAATCGTGTAAACCTAAAAATTGTTCAGAGCTTGGAAAAGAATGTGGAAATTGGGATAATGGTTGTGGAGTTTTGATATATTGCGGAGGTTGTAAAGATTCACTAGTATGTAATTCAGAAGGAAAATGTTCAGTTTTTATTTCTAATTGTACTGATTCTGATGTATTTAGTAAATATCCAGACGGAAATAATCCTTATTTAAAAGGTACTACTAAAGGGAATAATAAAACTTTTGTAGACTATTGTGGTTTTGACGGGAAACTTTATGAATTTTATTGCGATGTTTCAGGTAATATTAGGAGCGTATCTTATTATTGCCCTAATTTTGTAAATTGTTTAAATGGTAGATGTATAAAAGAAAAATGTCAGAAAAATATAGATTGTCTTTATAATTCATATATTAAAAAACCACTTTGTGATATTAATAATGGAAAGTGCGTTGAATGTTTGAATGTTAGTGATTGTGATGATGGTAAGTTTTGCATTAATAATTCATGTGAAATTTTTAATGCCGGAGTTTTAGTTTCAACTAAAAAAGATAAATATTTAGTCAATGAAAAAATTGAGTTAAGTGATATTTATGATTCAAAAAAAATAAGTAACTCTAAACTGTATGAGTATGCATATTTTTCTTCTTTAGATAATGATAATGTTGCATGGATAGGAATGTATTTGTTTGGTACTGGAAAGATTCATGTTTATAATTTAAAAAATAATAAAGAAAAAAATGTTAATATTTCTTCTTCACCAAATCTTAAGGGTATTGGTATTTCTGGTAATTATCTAGTTTATACTGATTTTAGAAAGGGTAAGAATAGTATTTTTTTATATGATCTTTTAAAGGATAAAGAAGAGATGATTGCACCAAATGCAGTGATTCCTCGTAATATCGACGAATCCAAAATAGACTTTATTTCTATTGATAAGAATATAGTTATTTGGTTAGACGAGAGAAATGAAGAAAAAAATAAATTAGTAAATAGATTATCCGATATATACGTTTACAATATAGATAGTAAAAAAGAAAAAAGAATTACTAAAACTTCAAATATTATAAATAATCCTTTTATAAGAGATAATAAAATTGTTTGGGAAGATAAGAGAAATGGAAATTTTGATATCTATATGTATGATTTATCTAATAATATAGAGAAAAGAATAACAAGCAGTTCTGGTTTTAGTACTCCTACTATTTATGGAAATAAAATAGTCTGGAGTAATTATTCTGAAATATTTTTATTCGATTTAACTAATAACAGCCAAAGAAAAATAGCTGATGGAATACGTCCAATAATTTATAAAGATTACATTGTATATTCAAGGAATGGGCTTATTTATCTATACGATTTAACAAAAAATAAAGAGTATCAATTAACAGTTTTTAGTTTGATAAATAATTTACTTACATTAAAATTTTATAATAATTCAATAATATGGTCTGATAATAGAGATTCTATATATGATACTTTTAATCAAAATATAATTCTTTATGATATCAATACCAAGATGCTAAGTAAAGAATCAATTAAGTCTGAATTAATAAATATGAATAATTTTAATATAAAAGTAAAGTTATTGTTAAAATTAGAAAAAAATATTAATAATCAATGGGTGGATCAAAGAAAAGTTTTTGAAGATACATTATCTTTAAATAGAAAAAGTCAATTAGATATATCGAAATATTGGAATTCTCAAAATATAACTGTTTCGTCTTTCGGATTATATAGAGTTAAGGCTGAACTGTATATTGATGGAAAAAAACAAAAAGAATACAGTTATACTTTTACTGTTTAAATATAAAAATAATTTTTTGTTCTAAAAATTTTTTTAACTTTTAATCTTTTTTATCAATTTAATATCAAATAAAAATATTAGATTTCAAGAGTTAATAAGAGCAAAGTTACATTATTAGTCTAAACTCTATTAGTATAATTTTATAATACTCATTAAATGTATAGATAATATTCTTATTTGTATAATCTTTTTTAATTTATTTTTTATAAAAAACAAATAATTTATATATCTTAAAATATATATGCATATATAAAAAAAGGTGAAACTTGAAATGATAAAAAAGAAAAAGAATACTAAGAGCGTTAAGAGAAAAAAAAATATTTCCAATTTATTTGTTAATAAAAATTTAAAAAAAGAGTCAAGTAAATACTATTTGTTTGGAATAAAAGTCATAACACTTTTAGTTTTATTATTATCTTTATACTGTTTGATTTTATTTAGCTTATACATAATTAGTTTTTTTGTAAAAGGTTCTTTAAGAGATTATATGCTTACTGGAATTTTTGATAAAGAGTATTTTATTTCAAGGTATGGTATTATAGCTGCTGAAAATTTTATTTTATTAATAGGAGCATTTGTTTCATTATTTTCTTTCATTTTTTGTTTTTGGTTTTCTTTGGCATTTTGGAAAAGAAAAAATTGGGCTAGGATAACAATTGGGCTAATTAGTTTAATTATATTTGTAATTTCATTAATGGATTTTATATTTGTAAAATTTAGAAGTGTAATGCAAATAATAACAATTCTTATTACAGGATTTATTTTTTTATATTTATTTTTTAATAAAAAAGTTGTGGAATATTATACTAAATAATTTTTACTTTAATTTAAAATTAATTAATTTATTTTATGAGAATAACAGAATTTTCTGTTAAAAATTTATTTTTAAACAAAAATTTTAAGATTAATATTCGTTCTAGTTTTTAGAAAGTATTTTAATTTAAATTATTTATTTGTATTAAAAAACATTACTCTCATTTATTATTGATTTTGTAACAAAATTTATTTAATGGAATTTTATTTTTTATTAATTTTTTTAATATTTTCTCTATCCTAAGATAACAATTAATAAAACATTTATATATTACAAATTGTAATGTTATATATGAATACTTTTTAGTATAATCAAAACATAATTAAATAATTTAAAATGAAAAAAAAGTTAAAAAGAGGTATTAACAGAATAAGTAAAAAAAATAATATTCTAAAAAGTTTAATTATAACTGTATTTTTAGTAATTATTTTATTTATTATTTTTGTTTTTTTATTTAATATTTTTTATAAAAAAGAAAAATATCATTTAAAAGAAGAACTTCCAAGCTTAGGAATTTTTGGAGGCGGATCAGGAAGTATTGAAGATCCTTATATAATATCTAATTGTCAAGAACTTCAAGATATAAATAAAGATCCTTTTTCTAATTACATTTTAGTTAATAATATTGATTGTTCTGATACTATTAACTGGAATAATGGTGCTGGATTTCAATCAATTGGAGAGTATTATTGGGATAATGTTGCTAAAAAATATGTGGATAGAAAATTTAATGGAACTCTTGATGGCAATGGTTTTAATATAACAAATCTATATGGAGAAGGTATTTTTTCTTATCTAAAAGGTAAAATAAAAAATGTTCATTTAGTAAATATCAATGTTTCTGGAGGAGGCTCTTTAGTTAATGTAAATGAAGGGGTTATTGAGAATTGTAGCTCTATTGGAAATGTTTCTCAAGGAGGAAATTACGAATTTGGAACTATATATGCAGATTGTTTAGAATTAAATAATCTAATTCGTATTTCTTTTAGAGAAGGTACTGGAGGGCTTGTTGGTTTTAATATAGGAAATATATCTAATTCTTATTTTTATGGAGTAGTTAAAGGGTTTATTCAGGTAGGAGGATTAGTAGGAGTTAATAATGGAAATATTATTAATTCTTATTCTAATGTAGATATTTATGGAGATTATAATGCTGGCGGTTTAGCTGGACTTAGTGTTGCACGTAACAAATGGAAAGATGGAATTTATAATTCTTTTTCAGTTGGAAACATTTATGGAAGTTTTTCTTCAGGAGGATTAGTAGGAGTTAGTAATTCAATAGTTATTAATAATTCTTTTTTTAGCGGAAATGTTTGGGGAGATTTTAATTCTGGAGGAATAGTAGGGTATAGAGGAGATAGTTGTTATTCTTTTATTTATAATTCTTTTTATTATAACGAGACAGGAGATGTAAATTGGTGTTGGAGTAATTCAAGTGGAAGTTTTAATGACGGATGCACAATTGTTAATGATAAAAATTATTTTTATAATTTTGAAAATGAACCTATGATTTATTGGAATTTTGTTGAAGACTGGAGTAAAGATAATATTCATGAAGGATATCCTAAATTAAAATGGGAAAATTCTTTTTTAGTTTATTGTGGGGATAATATATGTAATAATATGGAGAATTGTTTAACATGTTCACAAGATTGCGGTTCTTGTAGAAAAGAGGAGGATAATAAGATAAGTAATGAATTTTCTTCAGTAGGTGATAGTAAAAAAGAATATTGGATTAAATCTATTTATATAAATGATAGTCAATTAAAAGAAGGTTTTGAGAATGAATTATTAACAAGACATAGAATTGTTTTTAAAATATCTAACAAAACTTATTTTATAGGAGTTACAGATATATTCTTTAATTATGCTAAAATAAATCTTTCTTTGAATAGAATGTTGACTTATTATTTTTTTATAGGTGATGATAAAAAATTTGATATTGATAATAATCAATTATATGTAAAAATGAATTATTTAGATAAGTCAAAAGTTAAAATTTTTGTTAAATATACTCCTAAATCTAATAATCAAGATTCAGATAAAATAAACGAGAGTGAGACAATTAAAAATGAGTCTAAACAACAATCTGTTGAAGTTCCTTATGAATCAGAAGAAGAAACTCCTTGGATTTTATATATTGCTGTTTTAGTTCTAATAATTCTTGTTATAGGTATAATTTTTGAAGTCTATTTATTTTTAAATGCAAAAAGAAAAATAAAGGAGTTTAGAAAAAGGGCGATATCTATTTATAAATATAAAAATAAGAATAAGAATATATAAGACAAAAATAATTTATTTTTTCTATTTTAAAAAAGTAAGATTTATTTTATTACATAATTTACTTTTATTAAAATTTTATGTTTAGTTTTATGAATTTATTAGTATTTTTTAGTCAAACTGAATAAGGTTATATTTATAGGGTATATTTATAAATATAAAATTATATAAAGAAAGTTTTATTAATTCTTTTTTCTATTTTTGATTATTAAAAAAGGTGAATGATGGATGTAGATGAAATTTTGAAAAAATATTCAAAAAAAATTGAAAGTCAAATCAATAGAAGTAATTTTAATTTAAACTCTACAGATTCTTCGGATGTTTCTATTTCTAGAGATTATGAGCAATTCAAAAAAGATATGATTCCTGCATTGTCTAGGTATGAGAGATTAGCTAGAGGTCTTGGAAGTATAATTAGAATTAAGCCATCTGTGAAAGACGAGGTAAGAATTCAAAAAGAATTAAATACAGCTCATCTTGATATAACTCCTGGAGAAGTTATTGGACTTGCATTTATGAGTTTTTTTATTTTTTTATTGACAGGATTTTTAATTTCTGTTTCAATATGGTTTTTTACTGAACAAATTCCATTTTTATTCTTTTTTTTAATGTTGATAATTTCTTTATTTTTATATTATTATTTTTCTACTATGCCTTCTAGACTTGCTATAAAGTGGAAACTAAAGGCTAGCAGCCAAATGGTTCCTGCAATTTTATATACAGTAATTTACATGAAACATACAAGTAATTTAGAAAGAGCTATAAACTTTGTAAGCAAACATATTGATCCGCCATTATCACTAGATTTAAAAAAGGTTTTATGGGATGTTGAAACTGGAAAATTTTCTAATGTGAAGGATAGCTTAGACTCTTATTTAGATTTTTGGAGAGAAACAAATATGGAGTTTGTTGAAAGTTTTCATTTAATTGAATCTAGTTTATATGAACCTAATGAAACAAGAAGAGTTGAGATATTAGAAAGAGCATTAAGAGTTATTTTAGACGGAGTTTATGAAAAAATGCTTAAATATACTCATACAATAAAATCTCCTCTTACAAATGTTTATATGCTTGGAATTGTTTTGCCTACACTTGCTCTTGCTTTACTACCTCTTGCTTCAACATTATTACAAGGTATGATACAGGCAGTTCATGTGTTTGTTTTGTTTAATCTTGTAATACCTTTTTTAGTATTTTATCTTACAACTCAGGTAACTTTAAAAAGACCTGGAGGATATGGAGAAACAAGTTTTTTGGAAAAAAATCCTTTATATTATCAATATCAATCCAAAAAACCTTATTATATTGCAGCACTAATATGCATTCCTATGTTTATAATAGGAATTTTGCCTTTGATTTTTGGTTATACAAATATACCTGAATTTATAGGAATTCCTAGAGATTTTTCTTTAGTAGATATAGGTCTTGGAATTTTAGGAAATGGAAATTTTTTTGGATTTGAAGAAACCGAGACAGGATATTTTGGACCTTTTGGTTTTGGTTCAATTATTTTATCTTTATTTATTCCTTTTTCAATAGCTATGTTTTTTGCTATTTCCTTTAATTTAAGAACAAAAAATTTAATTAAGGAAAGAGATTCTACTAAAGCTTTAGAAGAAGAATTTAATTCTAGTTTATTTACTTTAGGAAATAGAATTGGTGATGGAATACCTGCTGAGATTGCTTTTGCAAAAGTTGCCGATTCTGTTAGGGGACAAAAGACTGAAAATTTCTTTAAAATTGTTAATTCTAACATTCAATCAATGGGAATGAGTTTGGAAGAAGCTATATTTAATTCAAAAAGAGGAGCTATTATATATTTTCCAAGCAGCCTTATAGCTACAAGTATGAGAATATTAATTGAAAGTTCTAAAAAAGGATTGCAAGTTGCTGCACAAAGTTTAATGAGTATTTCAGAATATGTTAGAAATATTCATAAAATTAATGATAGATTAAAAGATCTTTTAGCTGATGTAGTCTCTGATATGAAAAGTAATATGACTTTTTTAGCTCCGCTACTTGCTGGAATAGTAATAGGTCTTGCATCTATGATAACTCTTATAATCAGTCAATTAAAAAGTTTTTTAGGCACAGTTATTGATATAGAAAGTAGTGGAATTGGAGCAAATATACTTAATATCATAACTCTTTTTAGATTAGAGTCTATTATTCCTCCTTATTATTTACAAATTGCTATAGGAATCTACATCATAGAAATAATTTTTATATTAACAATAACTTTAGTTATTATAGATTCTGGAGAAGATAAACTAAAACAAACTTATGATATATCAAAAAACTTAATTGCAGGTGGTTTTTTATATTTATTTACTTCATTACTTTCAATAATTTTATTGTCAATACTTGCAGGAATTGCTCTTGCTGGTATCAGTGCAGGATAGATTTTTAAAGTTATATTTAAAAAATTTATTATTTTTTTTATTTTAATATTTATTTAAAAAATTTTTTTAATATAACAAATTAAGAAAATAGAAAGTTTGAAAAATTGCTAATTTATTTTAATGTTTAATTATTAAATTCAGAACGAAATTTGTATAGAAATATAAAATTGAAACTAGTATAATTAAAATATTAAGGATAATATATAAATAATATAGAATAATTAATTAAATATGCAATTAAGATTATTTAAAAAAAGAAGTGAGAAAAAAGGAATTGAATTAGATATGCTTGGTTGGTTTATTATAGCACTAATTATTTTAATTATTTTAATTATTTTAATTGCTATATGGAAGGAAAAAATGTTTAATGGAATAAAATTTATTATCAATTTATTTAGGTTTAGAAGTTAAATTTAATATTTAAAATGGATAAAAATAAAAAGAGGATGAAAAAATATGGAAAAGTTAGTCTTCCTATAAATTATTTAGTATTATTGATAATTCTCGTTATAGTTATATTTTTAGTAGTATTTTTTGTATTTAGATTAGGATGGATTCAAGAGTGGAAAATATTTTTGCCAGATTGGATTGTTGGTAATCAATCTTATTATGGTGAAAGAGGATGTCCTTCTGGAAGTTTTGAGGTAGCTTATTTAGATTCAAGAAATTATATTATTTTAAATGGAAGCAGAACAAATATATATATTTTAGGAAACAAGATTTATTTAGATGATGGAAGTTCTTTTAAAAAAGATAATCAAATAGGATTTATTCATGGAAAAGAAAAGGGATATTTGATTGTTATAACTCTTGCAGGATTTAATCCTGATGATAGATACTCTTATAATACAAATTCTCTTCTTCCAAATTCTAAAGATGAGAGAAGATTATTATTTTATAATCCTTTTTTAGAAGGTTCTTCTATTTGTTTAAGTAGTGAAATGATGAATTATATAAACTCTATTATGAGTTGCAAATTAACTTGCGAACTTGTTGAAGGTGTCTGTAGATCTAATTGTCTTGCTGGAGAGGTTTATAATGGACAAATAGATTGTCCGAATGGACAATATTGTTGTGTAAAAGAAACAGCTGAATTTTTATCTTCTGAAAATATAACACTTTTATCAAAGTCTTATTTTGAAAATGTTTTTTTTAGTAAAACTCAAGTGCAAAAAGATATATTAAATAATAATATTTTTAAAGGAATTCCTGGAACTAGATATGCTCTTGCAATGTTTGTTAAGAGAAATGTTCCAATATGTTATAGTTTTGATAGTAATACTAAATATATAGAAAGTGGTTTTAGAAATTCTGATGATAATGAAGAAACTTGTTTTATTGCTCCAAAGCCTTTCACTTATTCAAATGAAAAATTTATAGAGTTTGTTGCTTGGAATAAAGATTTAAATCAAAAAGTAATAAAAAGATGGAAATTGATTCCTGTAGATGTAACAGAAATTGGTTTTGATCCTGGAAAAATAATTATAGATAGTTCTGATTTTCGTGAAAAAATGAAAAATGCAGATGAAGGAGATAGATTTTATGTTTTTTTAGAAGAAAGAAATGATTGGGAAAAAAGTACTAATTTAGGATTGAGTAGTGAACTCAGATACACATTTGTATATAAAATTGAAAAAAAAGGAGATAGGATATGTATTTATGCATGGGATGAAAAAATTGTTGGAGAAAGTTCTGGATGGCATTTATTAGATTGTGCTGGGTTAGGTAGAGATTGTATATTAATATCTGATATTGAAAATAGTTTTAAGGAAACTTTAGATAATAAATGTTCTTGGAATTAATATAAAAATAACAAAAATGAGAAAAAAAATTAAAAAACAAGATTTTACAAAAAGAAATAAAAAATTTGAAAATAACAAAAGAGCAGAGACTGAGCCATTAGGTTCAAATGTTGTCAACTTTGTAATTGGATTAATTGCATTAATAATTTTAATTGGAGTAGGTGTTATGGTTTATAAATTAATTTCTGTTAATTCAAGTGATGTTAAGACTGCAGAGGTGGTTGTTGAAAAAATAAGAAATATAATGGAAGAAGCTAAAAGAAATCCTGGGCAGGATTTTTTTTATGATGTTGAAGGTCCTGGAAATAAATGGTGGTGGATAATTGCTTGGCCTTATCAAAATAGAATAGAAAAACCTATTAAATGTAATTTATACAGAAAATCTTGGTGTATATGTATTTGTGAAAGACCTTCTAACTTAAGAGTAGCTTGGAATTTGATTACTAGTAATTTAATGATAAGAAGCATAACTACTTCATTACAAAAATGTAATAATAATGGAAGATGTTTAGAAGTAGAAAATCCTGTCAAAACAATTAATCAAGGCTATAATATGCCTATTCCAATAGAATCTCCTCCAATTCAAATAAGTATAAAATATATTGATTCAGATAAAGGTTATGAAATAACTTTTGTAAAATAACTTTGTAAAATTGTTTATATAAATAAAATGAATAAAAATAATAAAGCTTTAATTGAAGAATTAGTTAAATATTTAATTTGGATATTTTTAGCTATTATATTAATACTTGCAGTTTATTTCATAGGAAAAAATTTAAAATTGTTTTAATAAAAAAATGAAAAATAAAATAAATAAAAAAAGAGGTTCTATATTGCCAGATACTTCTGTAAAAATAATAATTCTTGTAATAAGTTTTGTCATTTTATTATTAGCTATAGGTTATTTTGTTTATACTGATATTATAAAAAATTCAGGCTGTAAGGATTCTATTATTATTAGAAACAGCATTAATCTTGGTTTTTTGCCTGTAGATAATATTGTTCCTTTGAACTGTGTAACAAATAAAATTTGTTTAACTCAATCTGGAGAAAACTGCAAAAGATTTGGGAAACCTGATAAGAAACAATCTATTTTTAATAAAAAACTTGATAAAGATCCTGAAAAAGCAAAAAAACAAGTTATCGAAAAAATTGTTGAAGAAATGTTAACATGCCAAACTTTATTTACTAATGATAAAGGAGAACCCTATTATTTTATGCCTGCAAAGTGGTTTGATTTTAATAATAAATATTGTCTAATTTGTTCTAGAATTGTTTTAGATGATGAAGCAAGAAAAAATATTAATGGAATTACTTATGGAGAATTATATCAAAAATTAGCAGAGAAAAAAATTCCTAATGGAAGAAGTTATCTTGATTTTTTATATTCTGGATGGCAAGATTGGAGAAGAGCTCAAGACTTATACAGAGTTTTTAAAGATAAATATCCTGATAAAATGCCTGATAAATTTGAGGATTGGAAAATTGATCTTTCTAAGGAAGATGGTATTGTGATTGTTGTTCAAATGACAACAAAAGGTTATTTAAACCAAATTTTAGCAAGTGGAGCTGTTTTACTTGGTAGTGCTTTGGTTTTGACATATATTGGAGCTCCAGTAGGTATAGCTTTAATAGGAGTAGGTACTAGCGCAGGAGTTACTTTTTGGTATACTGCTCCTGATGAAAGATATCTATATTCACCTCCTGCAATATATGGAGGGGATATAGATACACTAAAAAGTTTAGAGTGCGATTCTTTTGAATTTTCTCCTTAATTATTTTTCATTATAATTTTTTAATTTTTATAATAAAAAATGTATTCATTTTTAATATTATTTTGTTAATTTCATTTGTATTATTTAAACTTAAAATAAAATAGATTTTTTTTTAAATTGTTTAACAATTTTCGATTTTAAAAATTTTAAATTTTTTTCTAAATTAAATTTTAGAGAGATAAATTTTTAATGTTAAATAACTTTGTCTATTAATGAAAATAGAAAAGAGAAAAATGAATAAAATTGCTAGCGAAGTTTTATTGGGAGCGATCATCTTTTTGGTCGTTATTATTTTATTTGGTTCAATCTTAATTCTTTTTATATACAGGTTTGGTAAAACAGCTTCTATGTTTGAACAACTTTATTCAAAACAAATTGCTTTAATGATAGACTATTCATTAACAGGCACTAATTTTAGTTTAGATATTTCAAAATTATATGAAGTTGCAAGAGAGAATAATTATAATGGTGAGTTAATTAAAATAGATAATAATAACCATAATGTTTTTGTTAAATTAACTTCTGGAAAAGGTTATAGATATAAATATTTTAGCGATGCTGATGTTTTATGGAATATTAAACCTGAAGAAAAGAGATTGTATGTTACTATTTTGTCTAAAAATAAAGAAAATGTTATAAGAAATATTGAGCTATCTCAATATTTTGATGATATATGAAAAAAATTTTAGTTAATGATTAAGATTTTGGTTTATGATAAAGATAATAAAAATTAATAAAATGAAGGCTAAAAAAATTTATAAGAATGCAAGTAGCAAAATACTTTCGTTTTGGTTAATCATCATTTTGTTTTTAATAGCTTTTGTTATTTCTATAGGAGTATTAGCTTTTTATTCTTCTGATATAGATGTTAGACAATTAGAGGCTAATTCAATGAATGATAAAATTATAATGTCTCTTTCTACAGGAGGTTATATAAATAATGAAGTTTTTAATAAAGACTCTAAAATTACTCAAATTGTTGAAATATCTGATTTTGTCATAAGGGACAGCAAAGATTTTTATTTTAATGTTACAATATATAATTCTAATTATAGAGAATTAAGAAGTTTTGTTCTTGGAAATCCTGATTTTGAATTTCAGTGCAGGTTAAAAGGAAAGAAATATGCAAAATGTAGGGATAGTGAATTTATTTTGTTAAATAGAACAAATCCAGAAGAAAAATTCATAATTAAAGTTCTTACAGGATCAAATCAAAAAGGAGTTTAATAATTATGAAAATTAAGAAAATCAAATTTAAAAAAGCAGTCATAGGAGATACTGTAACATGGGTTGCAGCAATTATAATAATTGCAATCTTACTTTTTATTTATTTGTTAATAACTTTTTTTATGAGTGAGAAAAAATTTATTTTAAATAATTTTGACATTAATTTAAAAGGAGAATATTATGGAGATGACTTTGCATTACTTGAAAGTATGTATTCTTTTTTAAATACACCTGTGGTATATGAAAATAAAAAGATGAGAATTCTTGATGCTTTGTTAAGTAAGAAAATTTCTGTCGATGATTACGAACTTTATAAAATAGTTAATGATACTATGAGTTTTTATTGTTCAGATTATTTTATATGGGTTCCTGATGTTCAATTTTTGCCGAAAGGTTTAGAGCCAAATTATTATGAAAAAGGAAGAATTTATTTTTTTAGAAGTAAAGATATTAATGAAAAAAATCCCTGGAATTATGGAGTTAATTATAGGCCTAATGAAGATGTTGAAGAAGTTTTTATAAGATACTCTACATTAAAAAGTTGCGTAGGTAGTAAAGATTTAACAAAATGATATTATTTAAAAAATATAATTATATCTGTAATAAAAAAGGTTTAATGTCAATTGCTACAGTATTATTAGTCTTATTAACTTTAGTTTTAATTGGAGTTGCTTTAGGAAATTTTGTTCTAAATGAAAGAAAACAAGCTTATTATTTTGAACTTCCTGTTCAAATTTATTATATGAATAATGAAGTTTTACGTTTAGATTTTTATTTGCAAGAACTTTTTGATAAGGCGCTAAAAGAAATGAAGCCTGACTTTAGTCCTCAGGATTTTATTAATAAATATATTGAAAATATGGAAAACTATAAACCTCGTGAGATTAATATTTATAAAAGTCAAATATTAAGAGAACTAAACTTTGATAATATTTTTGTTGATAATGATAAAATAACATTTAAAATTAATATTTTGATTTCTAAAGAAAGCGAAGATAAAAATTTTAAAGTAAGTTACATTTATAGGAGGGAATTTGTAAAGAAACTTTCATAAAAAGATTTTTAAATACTAAAGTTAATATTATTTTATTAAAAGAGGTAAAAAATGAATAAGCGCGGTGCTGAAATGACTATTGGAACGATTATTGTTATTATACTAGCTTTAGTTGTTCTTGTTGTTATTATCTATGGATTTACAGTTGGTTGGAGTAATTTATGGCAGAAGATAACAGGATTTTCACCAAAATCAAATGTTCATACTCATGTTCAAGCATGTCAAATTGCATGCACTTCTGAATCTAAATATGATTATTGCAAACCAAGACAAGTAATTTTTGAAGATAAAGGAAAACCTGTTCAATTTAGATCTTGCGAGGATTTGCAAATTCAGAGAGGATCTTCTATAGGTCTTGAGCCTTGTTTATCTATATCTTGTGCTGGAACTGAAGAAGCTGGTAGTTGTGAAAATATTGGTGGAAAATGGCAATTAGATCCTTGTTTAACTTCGTATCAATTAGATATAACTTCTAGAGTTACAAATAATTTTAATAAAGGTAATAATAAGTTCTGTTGTCAAACTACATGCGCTCTTCTTAATGGAATATGGAGAGCTAGTCCTTGTGATGGAAGAACTGAAAATGATAGAACTGACGATATTACTGATAAAGTGAGTGATAATCCTAATAACTATAGATTTTGCTGTGTTGCAAAATAATTTATTATTTAAATCATAGTAGTTAAATTGTTAATAAAATTTTTTGAAATAAATATGATTTTTTTAAAGATGTTATTAAATAATTTTTTAATAAGTTGATAACAATTTATATAAAAAAGTATTTTTATTCTATTAATATAAGTAAAATCAAAAAATTTTATAAATCAATCTTAACTTAATTTATAAATAAAATATTTAAATATTCGTTATATGGATTACGGATTTCCTGAAAAGCGGAAAAATAAGAATGATAAAAGAGCAAAAAATCGCTATAATAGATATAAGCGTGGTGGACACTCTAGAATTAAGAAAATGAATAAAATCTGTTAGATTTGTATATTTTTGATTATTTTTTCTTAAAATATTTTTTTAACTAAATTAGCTAAAATTATTAGTTAGATTAATAAATGATTATTTCTTATTTTTTTTGTTAAAAAGGTGATTAATAGCGTATGTTATTAAATTATGAAAATCTTTTTTTGATTATACTTGCTATTGTTTGGTTAGTTGGCGCTGTATTACAAGATTTAAAAAGACGTGAGGTAGATAATTTATGGAATTTTTCTTTAGTTATTTTTGCATTAGGATATAGATTCATTGTAATGTCTTATTCTGGAAATTACTGGTTTTTTATTAATGGAATAATTGGAGTTGTAGTATTTTTTGTGTTAGGTAATTTATTTTATTATTCTAGGCTATTTGCCGGAGGAGATGCTAAACTTTTAATAGCATTAGGAGGAATACTTCCTCTTAGTTATGATTGGATAATTAATGTTAAAATTTTTGGAATATATATATTATCTTTTTTATTTTTAGGTTCTTTATATGTATTAATCTGGGCTATTTTTTTGATGTTTATTAATTGGAAAAAATTTAAAAAAGAATTTTTGAAGCAATGGAGAATTTATCATAATTATTTTTTTGTATTTTTTGTCATAATTCTTCTCTTTATATTAATTGTTTTATTGCTAGGTAAAAATATATTTGTTATTTTGGGAATAATTTTATCTTTATTTCCAGTTTTGTTTATATTTGCTAAATCTATCGAAGAATCTTGCATGATAAAAGCATTAGATCCAAAAAAAATAACAGAAGGAGAATGGCTTTATAAAAATTTAAAAGTAGGTAAAAAGAAAATAATAGCAAATTGGGAGGGTATTTCTGAAGATGAATTAAGATTAATTAGAAATAAATATAAAAAGAAAGTATTAATTAAACAAGGAATTCCCTTTACTCCTAGTTTTTTGATAGGATTTTTGATTTTGTTATTTATTTTATGGAAATATAAACTTTTGTTTTAATTTTTAAAATTTAAATTGCTGATTAATTTTTATTGAAAATATATAACAAAGTTTAAATATTAAAAAATATTTAATTATTATATGAAAAAAAGAGAAAAATTAAGAGAAAATAAAAAAAAATTTTGGGACGATATTGATTCTAAACTTAAATGGGGATTTAAAGGTTTACAATTTTCTTTCGTTTTATTATTAATTATAATTTTTATTTTACTTGCAGTTGTTCTTGTTTCAAGCAAAGATATAGCAGAAGTTAATAAGCTTATATTAAAATTACCTGAAGGTTATGATTATCTTGGAATATTAGCAGAAATAATTTTATTTATAGCTATTCCTTTTTTAATTGGAATCAAAATAGGAAGTAAGATTAAAAAATAATTATAAAAACTTTATTAATTAAATTTAATTATTTATGATATATTATTAATTTTTAATTTTTGTTATGTTATATGATCTAATTTGTAAGTATAAGAAATGAGATATATTATTAATTAAATCTTTAGCAAGAAATTCGAACATTTTTAAAGGGAAGATGAATTGCATTATGATTAAAGAGCAATGAAATATATAGAGAATCAAGAGATGCATCATAATCCCCGGCTAAATCAATAAGGACATCTGTCCATTTTAGTGGATGGAGGATATCAAGTCTAATATTTTCTAATGAATTATTAAATTAAGGTATTCTAAAACTTATTTTTGGTAATCTATCATCGTTTTCACTTTTGTCTTTTATTTTTTTTGATATTCGATGTTTTTGCTCTAATTTATTTTTAAGGAATTTTAAATCTTTTTCTTCTGCTTTTTGTTTTTTTAAAGGAATATCTCTATATAAAGGAATTACATTTATAAAACAATGACCTTGAAAGCTAGAAGTTTCTATTTTTATATCATCAGGTTTTAGTTTCTTTTTTATTTTGTTTGCTATTTTTTGAGCTAAACTCATAGCTGTTTTTGGTATTTTTTCAGTTGGAAGATGCTCTTTTGGAAGAATTATAGAATGACCTTTTGATAAAGGATTTATTTCCAAAACTGCTATTGATTTATTATTCTCATTTAATTTATATGATGGAATAATTCCTTTTATTATTGAACAAAATATGCATTCTTTTTCATTTTCGTTTTGTTTTTCTTGTTCTAATAATCCATCTTTTTCAGAAACACTAATATTATTTTTTTTTAAGAATTCTTCTAATTCTTGTTCGTTTAGATTTTCTATGTATTTTTTTATTTGTTCTTTATTTGGATTATCTAATTTATCAACATATGAGATTAATTGTTGTTTTATATCATCAATTTGTTCTTTTGTAAATGACATACACAAATTAAAATATTTTTAAAGTTATAAACTTATTGGAAACTTGATTTTTTTATTATGTTGTTAATATTATTTTAAACAAATCATTAATAAAATTTTTTATTTTTATCCTACAGCTCTTCTAAAGTCTATTATTTCTGCAGAATTTACCTCTTTTATTTTTCTTAATTTTTCTAATAATTCATCTGAATCTAAAGTTTCTTCTCGAGTGAATAATATATTTAAAGCTGTTAATCCAAAAGCAATAGGTTCTTTTTCTGCTCTAAAACTATTACAATTTTCTTTTTCTGTAATTTCTTTTGCTTTTTTTTCTATTTTTTCTAAATCTGAATTTGGAGATTTAGGCATTATTTTAATTTTAAAGATTGCAAGCCCCATATTTTTTTTTGTTTAATCTTATTTATAAAATTTTCTAAAACTAATTTTATATTTTTAAATCTTTATTTGGATACTACCGCAATACTTATAAAGAGGAAAATTTGTTTATTCAGTAATATGTAAAAAAGGTGATAATAATGGATAATTATAAACAACTTTTAGATTTTATTTCTCAAAACTCAAAGATTTCTGTTGAAGAAATAGAAAGAAGAATAGAAGCTAAAAGAGCAAAACTTGCGGGTTTAATTAGTAAAGAAGGTGCTGCACAAATAATTGCTGCTGAACTTAATATTAGTTTTGATAAACAAGTTATAAAGATATCTCAAATAGTTTCTGGCATGAGAAAAGTAAACCTCGTAGGTAAAATTATTAATATTTTCCCTATAAAAGAATATAATAAGAATGGCAGAAGTGGAAGGATTGGTAGTTTTATTTTAGCAGACGAGACTAGTAATATTAGAGTAGTTCTTTGGGATGAAAATCATATTGAACTTATTTCTCAAGGAAAAATTTTGGAAAATTCTGTTGTTGAAATTTATAATGCTACAATTAGAAATGGAGAAATTCATTTGACAAGTTTTTCTGAAATAAAACTTACAGATAAGGTTATAGATAATATAGTTCTTGAAAAACCTAGTGTGAAAAAGAATATAATTGATTTTAATCCTAATGATAATATTTCTACTAGAGCTTTTATTGTTCAAATATTTGAACCAAAATTTTTTAATGTTTGTTCTTCTTGTAAAAAAAAAGTAAATGAGTTATTTGAATGTCAAGTTCATGGTAAAATAATACCTGAAAAAAGATCTGTTCTTAATATGGTTATTGATGATGGAAGCGATTCTATTAGGGCTGTAATGTTTGCAGAACAAGCAGAAAAATTTTTTGGAAGTTTGCAAATACTTGAGGATAGTGAACTATTTTCTGTTAAAAAAGAAGAATTATTAGGAAAAGAAGTAATTATCACAGGACAAGTTAGAAAAAATTCTTTATATAATGAAAACGAGCTTATTGTTAACTCGATTGAGGAAATAGATTTAGATGAAATTATAAATGAGCTTGAATCAAATTAATTAAAATTATAAAAATATTTCGATATTCTATATTTTTCTAAAATATTTTAAAAATCGTTAAATTAAAAATCTGTTATTTTATTATTCTCTAAATTTAGTTTTTGAGAAATAAAAAATTATGTAAGAATTTCTATTATGTTTGTGATTATTCTATTATATATAACAGAGGTTAGATAATTTTTATAAATAAAGAGAAACTTAAATTGAAATGGTTGAAAAAGATAAAAGTGGTGATAATGGAGAGGTATCTAAAAAAAGAAAGAAAAAAGAAGAAACTAAAGGAGAGGAGCTTAGTCTTTCTGATCTTCCTGGAATAGGGCCTGCAGCCTTAGAAAAACTTGAAGCTGCTGGAATTTATGATTTAATGGGAATTGCTGTAATGGGTCCAAAAGAGTTGTCTGAAACTGCAGGTTTAGGAGAAGCAGTTGCTCGTAAAGCTATACAAGCAGCTCGTAAGATGTTAGATCTTGGTTTTCAAGATGGACTTGAGTTTGCTCAAAAAAGAAAAGAGATTTTTTATATAACAACAGGTTCAAAAGAATTAGATAAACTTTTGGGAGGCAAAGGAATAGAGACTAAAGCAATTACAGAAGCTTATGGAGCATTTGGAAGTGGAAAAAGTCAGCTTGGTTTTAGCTTAGCTATAAACGTTCAATTACCTGTTGAAAGAGGAGGTGCAGAGGGAAAAGCATTAATTATTGATACAGAAGGAACATTTAGACCTGAAAGAATAAGACAAATTTCAGAGAACAAGGGTTTAAATCCAGATAATGTTTTAAAAAATATTTTGGTTGCAAGAGCTTTTAATTCAGATCATCAAATATTGCTTATTGATAAGGTAGGTGAATTAATAAAAAATGGAGAACCTATAAGGCTTGTAATAGTAGATTCTCTTACAGCTCATTTTCGAGCTGAATTTTCAGGAAGAGGTCAACTTGCTGATAGGCAGCAGAAACTTAACAGATATTTACATAATCTTATGAAAATGGCTGAACAATATAATTTAGCAGTTTATGTTACAAATCAGGTAATGGCTAATCCTGCAATGATGTTTGGAGATCCTACGACTGCTGTTGGAGGTAATATTGTTGCTCATAGTTCTACCTATAGAATTTATTTAAGAAAAGGAAAAAAAGGTAGTCGTGTTGCAAAAATGATAGATTCACCTAATCTTCCTGATAACGAGTGTATATTTTTTGTTGGAGATAACGGAGTTAGTGACGAAGAGCAATAAAACAATAAATAAATTTTTATTATGTTTATTAGATGCTCTTATTTCTGGTAATATTTTTATAAAATATTTTTAATTTATATAATAATTATTATTTATAATCAAATTTTAAAATTTTATTTTTTTTGAGTTATATTTATAAACATATTCTTATTTTTTTTAATATTTAATATGAACAATGAATTAAAAAAAGAGATTTGGAAAGTTTTTAGTGTAGGAAGCTTTTTGTTTATAACTATATTCTTTGTACTTCCTTATTTAATTCAAATCTCAACTTTTTTTCATGAAAAAGCGCATCAAAAAGCCTTAAAAAAATATGGTGTTGATAGTTATTATTCAGTTAATTTACTTGAAACAATCCCTAATTTTTTTAATCCTCAAGTTACAAAACTCGGAGTTACAAAATTTAATATGAATGAGTATAAGAAGCTTGATAAATATCAGAGAGCAGAGGTTAACATTGCAGGCATTGTTTCTGATCTTAGATTTTTATTTTTAATTGGAGTTTATCTTGCTTTAACAAATGTTTATACTTATTATAAAATAAAGTTTAAACAAGATTATGATTTAACTTGGCAAATTGCGATAAACTGGATATTATTCATGTGGCTTTTAGCTCTTGTTCAAATTACTGTTTCTAACATCACTTATAGAGTTGGAGACATTTATAGTTTAATAAATCATATGGTCGCAATATAATCTATTAATTTATATATTTAAATTTATAAAAATAATTTAAATTTATTTAACGAATTTATTAAAATTTTTATAATGAGATATATTTATAATTTTTTATGACAATACTACTAATATTTTTTCTTTTCTGTTATAATAAAATATTTTAAAATTTTTCTTATTGCTATAGTAAAGTATAAAAAGTTTTTTGCAAGAGATTATACAATGATTATGCAGTTTTATTATAAAAATTATTTTAATTTTATAAGATAATTTTTTAATAATTTTTTTATATAGGATATTAAAAAATTAAAATGAAAGAAGAAAAAGTAGAGAATATAAAAGAAGAATCTATAGAGCTAAATAAATTTATTTTTGCTGATTTACATTTGCATTCAAAGTATTCTCGTGCTTGTTCAAAAGAACTTAATTTTGAAAATTTGGTTAAATGGGCTAGAATTAAAGGCTTGTCTTTACTTGGAACTGGAGATTTTACACATCCTTTATGGTTTAATGAAATTAAAACAAAACTTAAAGAAAAGGATGGAATTTATTATTATAAGGATTCTAATGGAGAATTTCCTTTTATATTAAGCTCTGAAATTTCTTTAGTTTATACTTCTAATTTCAAGTTAAGGAAAATTCATTTGGTTTATCTTTCACCAAATTTAGAAACTGTAGAAAAAATAAATATGTGGCTTGATACTATTGGACGTAGGGATTATGATGGAAGACCAATTTTTGGGATTTCTTGTAGAGATTTTGTTGCTAAAATGGAAGAGATTGATTCTAAGATAGAAGTTATACCTGCACATGCTTGGACTCCTTGGTTTGGAATTTTTGGAAGTCTAGGAGGATTTGATAAACTTTCAGAGGCTTTTTTAGATAAGACTTACCTAATACATGCAATAGAAACAGGAATATCTTCAGATCCTGAGATGAATTGGAAAATAAAAGATTTAGATAACATATCTATAGTTAGTTTTTCTGATGCTCATTCTTTTTGGCCTCATAGGATTGGTAGAGAAGCTACTATGTTCAATATACCTATATCTGGAAAGCTATCTTATAATGAAATAATAAGACAAATTCGTGAAAAAGATTTTTTTGGAACCATTGAAACAGATCCTGCTTATGGAAAATATCATTTTGACGGTCATAGAAATTGTAATTTTTCTTGTTCTCCTGAAGAAACTTTAAGACTTAATGGTATATGCCCTATTTGTGGAAAAAAACTTTTAGTAGGAGTTGAATATAGGGTTAAGGAATTATCAAAAATAGCTCCTGCAAATCACCAGAAAAAAAAATTTTATTATAAATTAATGCCCTTACATGAAATAATTTCTATATCTTTAAATGCAGGAATTAATAGCAAAGCTGTTTGGAAAGTTTATTATAACTTAATTGAAAAATTTGGAAATGAATTTAATGTGTTAATTAAAGTTTCAAAAGATGAAATATTTAAAGTTACTAATAATAAAATTTTGACTGATTTGATAATAGACAATAGAGAAGGGAAAATACAAGTAAAACCTGGTTATGATGGAGTTTATGGAAAAGTTTTAATTAGAGGAAGTGAAGTTTCTATTCAAAGTAATGAAAAAAACTTCTATGAAAAAACAAATAATTCTAATAATAACTATAAAATTTTAAGAAAAACTGAAAAACAAAAGACTTTATTTTAGAACTTTTTTAAGTTTTTTCAAAAGAAAATTCACACTTGTTTTTTTTTGCTAATTTTTCTATTTCTTCTAATATATCTTTGATTTCATTTCTTATTTTTTTTAAGTTTTCACCTGAAATTTCAATACTGTATTTTCCTGCTGCTATATAACTTATGGAACATTTATGGTTTTTGCAAGAAGATTGTATTATTTCTTTTATTTTTTTTATACCATCTGAATCTTTGCTTGAAAGTTTAAATATTTGTTTTATTTTTTTAGGTTTTTCTTTTTTAAGTTCTATAATTTTTAAAATTTTTTCAGACTTTTCTTTTTCAATATATTCATTTAATAGAGGAGGATTATTCTTTATTTTTTCAAAAAATTCTAATATAGAGTATTTTTCCAAAATTTTTTTAATAGTTTTTTCTGTTTCTTCTTCTCCTAATATTGTTTTTAATATTGCTATATAAGATTTTTCTCTTTCTACTTTTTGTAAAAAATCCTTTTTTTCATTTAAACCAACTCTTCTTAATGAAAGATGAATTCTTTCACCTTTTATGCTCAATATTAAGCAAACAATCTTTTTTCCAGGAACTACATAATCTCTAAGATTTCTTATTCTTCCAGGAGCAATTTCAGAGGTTGTTATTGTGCCTTCTCCATTTCCATCAATTTTAACAAATACAGTTGTTCCTACAATTTTTTCAACAGTGCATAATACTAATTCACCTTCATTTAAATTTTCATTTACCATAATAAATAATGACTATAATAGGAGATTATAAAGATTTGCTTTTTTATTTTTTTTATTATACATAATTTTAATTTAGAACTTCTATAACCCTTGCCAATATTTCGGCTTTACCACCTTTTGGTTCTGCTAGAACAGATTCGCAAATTAAACATTTTACTCTTGTTGTTGCACCCTCAAATATTATTTGTTCATTTTTGCATGATTGACATCTTACTTTTATGAATCTATACTTTCCCATTAAATTATTATTAGCTAAGGGTTTTTAAAGATGTTGGTTATAGATTTTTCTAAATCGATATTTAATACTAAATTTTATTATCTGTTATTATTATGTGACTTTCGTTTAATTGTATATATAATATTTCTATTTTTATTATGTCTAATTAAGTAATTAAAAGAATAAATAGTAATTTATTGAGCTAAGAAATATCTTTTAGATTGTAAATTTTTTATAATCTTTTAAATAATATTTTTTTTTATATTGTTGATTTTTAAAATTTAAACTTTTATTATTTCTATTTCTAATTGTTTTTTTATAAGTTCAATAAATCTTTCTTCATCTTTTTTATTTATTATGCAACCTGCTGCTTCTTTGTGACCTCCAGATTCTCCTCCTATTATAGAAGTTATGGAATCCATTAGTTCTCTTAAATTTCTTGAATCTTTTGAATATTTTCCACATAATCTTGCTGAAACTTTTATTTTTTCGTTGTGATAAGCCATTGCTATTATAATAGTTCCTTCTTGATATATTGAAGAAAAAGAAAGAATTGATGCTAAAGTTCCAATTATAGTATCTTTTATTTTGTCTTTTGCATTTATTATAACGTATTTTTTACCAGTTATATTGTTATTTTTTTCTATATATCTTAAACCTGATATAATGTGTTGTCTGTATTTAATATATAATCTTTCTGCTTTTTTTCTTGCTTCAGTATTACCTAAACATAACATTAAAGCAATTTCAGGTTTATCCATTCTAGAACATGCGTTTATTATAGCAGAAAGTTCTCTTGCATCTTCTATTTTGTTAAAAAATTTTATAAGATATAAATTGCCTAAGTATTCAGAACCTTCGCTTGCAGGCAATCTTAGTAAAATTGCCGTGGTTAATCTTTTCATTTCTTCTTCATCTAATTCAATTAATGATTTAAAACTCTTATTTGTTTTTTCAATTCCAGCTTCTTTTAGAAGCTCATATGTTCCTTTTGAATCTCCTGTAACTCCTGGAATAAACGGTTTTGATGAAAATTCTAATGCTTTATCAATTGGTCTTGTAGAAGGATATATCAAAAGTCCTTTTTTAATCTTTATATTAGCTTCATTAATTATGGTATTTCTAATTTTTGATATATTTTTTTCTAAAGTGTCTCCGATAATTCCCAAAATAGCAAGATATGCTAAATTTTTATTTTCTTGAGAAATTGATTTAGCTACTAAATAGCAAAGTTCAGCAGTGCATAATTCTTCATAGTTCTCTTTTAGAAAGTGAGGATTTAATATTAGTATATTTTCAGGAATGTTGTTTGTTGAATACTCGTGATGATCTATTATTAATATTTCTCTATCTAAGTTTTTTAATTCATTTAAACTTCCAGAACCTAAATCAAGAAGTATTATTATTCTTTCTTTTGGAAAGTTGTTTATTTCTTCTTTTGTTAGTTGTTTTACTATTTTTATTAAAAACTGTTTGTTTAGTTTTTCTAAAGTTTTAGATAATATAGCTGCTGAAGATATTCCGTCAGTATCAAAATGTGCTATTATTTGTATTTTTTTGTTTTCTATTTTTTTTAAGAATAATTTAGAAAATCTCTCAATATGTTCTTGTAACATTTTCCTCTTTTTTGCCTTTTTAATTTTAAATTATATTATTTTATTTATAAATATTTGTTTATAAATTTTTTTTTGAAATTATTTTTTTAATATTTTTGTGATTTTTTTCCATATTTTTAAAATTTTATAATAATTAATTTATTTTTTAATAAGTATAAATATTTTTATCGGTCTTGCTTAATATAATTTGAAAATTTAATTTAATCTTAAAATAATTTTTGTATTGTTTTTTAATAAAGTTATACAAAAAATATCTATGTTTTATTTTTTAAATTAGGAGATATTTTTAACAAAGTTATAAAAGATAAAGTTCTTTTCTTTTATAGGATAAAAAATAATAAGAAATGATAAGGAATGTATCTCTATTATCTTAATTTAGTTTTTTTATTTATTTAAATATTCTTCTCTTTTTTTTAATTTTGCTTTTGAGATAATATAAGCTCGTTCTGCTTTTTTGTCTTTTTTGTGTTTTTTGTTATGAGATTCAATTGCTAAGACTTTTTTCTTTAAGTTGATTATATTTGGATCTTGATATTTATCTCCTAAAACTTCTTTTATTCTAAATCCATATAATTTAACATTAGGTATGCCATATTGATCTCTTAAAGTCAGACCTATTTTTTCAGCAGTCATTCCTTTATTTGCTAATTTTAGAATAATAGCTCTTACTTCATCTGAAGTATACTTTAACCATATAGGTTTTTCTATTTTTTTAGTTTTTACCATGTTTATTTTATAAAAGTTAGGTTTTTAAAGGTTATTATAATTTTATTTTTATAAAAGTCTTAAAGCCCCGTAGGACAGTGGTCAAGTCTACGAGCCTTTGGAGCTTGTGACCCAGGTTCGAATCCTGGCGGGGCTATTATATAGTTGATAGAAAATTGCAATATCTAAATTAAGGTAATTTGCATAATTAACGATATTATAGGATATATCTATATCTAAAATTGAAAAAATGATTTAATTAAACTACTCTATAACATATATATTTTATTTCTACATTCTAATAAAATCTTTTTGATTTAAATTAGTAGAATTTTTACCTATCAAGAATGCTCGAACAATTTAACATTTATCATCGGTCATTTTAATAATCTATTAGATAATATTATTTAAACTCTATTTTTAATATCTTTCTTTATATCTTCCTCTAGATTCTATAATTTTAATTCTTCTTTTTATTTCTTCTGCATTTTTTGCATTATAATGTTTGAGAATAGATGTCCAACAATCTTTCCAGATTTTAAAGTGTTTTGCTTCTAAAGCTTTTTGAAGCAAATGAAGATCAACTGCTTTATCTTCAATTTTATTTGAATGAAATGAAAGACCAAAATCTATGAAATAGACTTTATTTTCTTTTTCAACATAAATCATATTGCTAGTTGTTAAGTCACCGTGTATTATTCCTTGATTATGAATTTTTGAAATGTTTGACGCGATTAATTTACATATTTTTTTGAAATTTAATTCTTCTAAATTTTCTGAAAGTTTTTTTCCATAAATAAATTCCATTGTAATCTCTTGTTCATAATCTGATTTTATTATTTTTGGAACTGGAATTATATTTTCAAGTTTTTTAATAATTTTAGTTTCTGATTTTGTTCTTGATTTTCGAAGTTTTTTATCTAGAATATCTATTCTGTAATTTTTTTTAATTCTTTTTTTAATTACTCTATTTTTATCTTTATAGATTATGGCTTCTGCTCCTTGTTGGATTATTTGATATTCCATTATTTATTGATAAATAATTTTTTATATAAAAGGTATTTTTAGTTAAATTAATTTTTGAATGATTTATGTTTTAATTTTTTTAAAATCTTATTTTTTTTCCAAATTTTTTAGCAATTTTCATCATTTGTTTTTGGGAAAGTCCTTGACTTGGATCAAAATTTTCTAAATTTCCACTTCCTTTTACTAACTCTTTTAAGAGCTTATATTGTTTTATTAATTGGCGTATATCAGCTGTTGTAGTGCCGCTTCCTTTTGCTATTCTTCCTAACCTCGATGTTTGTTTTTCTAATATTTCAGGATTTTCAATTTCTTCTTTTGTCATAGAATCTATTGCATATTGCCATTTTTTCAATTTTTCTTCGCTTGCTCCCAACATTTCTTCAGAAATTTTTGTTTTTGAAAATCCTGGAATCATTTCAATTATTTTTGAAAAACTTCCTACATTTCCCATATTTTTTAGCTGTTCTTGAAAATCTCTTAAATCAAAATCTCCTTCTTTTAATTTATTTTTCAATTTTTTTTGAGAACTTTTGTCTATTGCTGATTCAACTTTTTCTAATAAACCTTCTAAATCTCCTAATCCTAATAGTCTACTAATAAATGATTTAGGGTTAAAAGTTTCAATGTCTCCAGGTTTTTCGCCTGTTCCTATGAAAAATACAGGTGCGTTTGTTTCATTACAAGCAGTTAAAGCGCCACCACCTTTTGCAGTAGAATCCATTCTTGTAATAATTACTCCATTGATATTACATGCTTTTTTAAATTCTGATGCTTGTTTTTTAGCAGCTTGACCAATATCAGCTTGAATTACTAAAATTATATAATCAGGATTTATTTCTTTATTTAATTCTGTTATCTCTTTAATTAATTCTTGATCAAGACTATGTCTTCCAGCAGTATCTATTATAACAAGATCAAAATTATCTAATTTTTCTTTAAACTTTTTGTAAGTTTTTATTGCATTTTTTTCTTCTTTATCAACAAAAACTGGTATTTTTGTTTTTTCTCCTAATTGTAACAACTGATCTTTTGCTGCAGGTCTATGAACATCAAGCCCAAGCATTGCAACTTTAAAACCTCTTTTTGAATAATAAGTAGCAAGTTTTGATGCAGTTGTCGTTTTTCCTGAGCCGTATAAACCTAATAATAATATTTTTGTTTTCTTACCTTTTTCTATTTTAAGTTCATGTTTTTCTTTTCCTAATAAATTCAGTATTTCATCATGTAAAATTTTTGTTAAATGTTCTTTTCTTTCTATTCCTTTTATTTTTTCATTTTCTGCTTCTTTTCTTATTTTGTCTCCTAGTTCTTTTACAAGATATATATTTACATCTGCTTGAATTAGGGCTTTTTGTAAATCTTTAATTACAGATTCTATTGTTTTTTTATCTAAGAACATAGCTCCAGCTATTTTATTAAATCCTTTTTTTAAAGCCGAGCTTAGGTTCTCTAACATGTTTTTATATAGAAAATCATAGTTTATAGAGTTTTGTAATTTATTTTTTATAAGTTTAATATACTTCAAATATACTGTTATATAAATTTATTTTTTAAAAATAAACTATTGAAAATTTATTAAAAGTTAAAAAGTTATTTTGAATAATTTATTTTTTGATAATCTTTATAAATTATTAAATATTAATATTTTTAAAAGAATCTTTGTTATGAATTTGAACTCCTATAAAAAAAGAATAAGAATATTTTGTTTTATCTTTATTTTTTTATTATTAATTATAAATATTTTTATATATTTTTTTTATTTGAAATATTTTTTATCTAAGATTAATTTTGAAAAGGAATTAAAAATAAAAGGAAGTGAACTTGCTAGTTTAAACTCTATTAATAAAAAAGATAATAAAGATAATATACTTTTTTCAGGTGGGAGCGGAACAATTGAAGATCCTTATAAAATATCTAATTGTTTGGAATTACAGAATATTAATTATAATTTAGATGCTAATTATGTTTTAATTCAAGATATAGATTGTTCTGAAACAAAAAATTGGAATAATGGAAAAGGATTTGAGCCTATAGGATCTTATAATAATTCTTTTAAAGGAAATTTTTATGGAAGAAACTATAAAATTATCGGATTATTTGTAAATAAATCAAGCTTTTATTCAGGATTGTTTGGTTATATTAATAATAGTGTTATAACAGATGTTATTTTAGTTAACCCTGAAATAATAGAAAATTGGTATGCTGGAAGTTTAGTTGGATATAGTTATAAAGGAATTATAATAAATTCTCATGTAAGAGGAGGTAATGTAATAGCTGTTAGGGCATTAGGGGGTTTAGTTGGTGCAAATTCAGGAAGTATAATAAATTCATCTGTAGAGAATGTTAATGTTTTTAGTTATGTGTTATATGTAGGAGGATATGTATGTAGTACTGCCGGAGGTTTAGCTGGTTCAAGTTCAGGAGAAATAATCAGTTCTTATTCGATTTCAAATGTAAGTTGCGGAGGTTCGAATTCTTTTAGTATAGGAGGATTAGTTGGGAGTGCTAGCGGTAGTATTATAAATTCTTATTCAAAAGGAGATGTTAGAGGTTATTATCAAGTTGGAGGATTAGTAGGCAGTAGTGGCAATCTTAGAATTATAAATTCGTATTCTTCTGGAAATATATACAATTTTATACAATCAGAGTCAGGAGGATTAGTTGGTTTTGTTGATGGAAATATAACTATAATAAATTCTTTTTCAACAGCATCTTTAAATAGTAATAAAGCTAGAGGGCTTGTTGGCTGGATAATGGCTCTTAAAAAAATTGAAATTATAAATTCTTATTGGAATAATCACTCGAATTCTTTAGCTTATTATTGTTGGTCCAATCAAACAAATAACTATAATGATGGTTGTGTTGCAATTCAAAATAACGAGCAATATTTTTATTATATTAATAATCCTCCATTAGAATCATGGAATTTTAATTCTATTTGGGATGATAAAAATGATAAAGAAAATTTTCCTGTTTTAAAATGGCAAGAAAATTTTGTTGATTTTTGTAATAAAAATGGATTTTGTGATAATGGTGAAAGTTGTTCACTTTGTCCTTCTGAATGTGTATGCTCTTTAAACAGTCCTGATTGTGTTCCTACTCATATAAGAGCAGATATTAAAGGATGTACTTGTATTCCAAAATGGGTTTGCACTAACTGGAGCGAGTGTATTAACTCAAAAAAAGAAAGAATATGTAAGGATATAAAAAACTGTGGTATAAACGATGGAAAACCTGCTGAAAATATTTCTTGTGGATGCGAAAATATAGGAATTTGCATAGATACAAATTATAATAATAATGTTGAGGATGAAGAGATCTTATGTGCAATAAATAAATGGATAAATAGTAACAAATAATAAAAAAATTTACATAATCTTTAAATGAATAACTATAAAAAATATGAGAAAAGAAAAAATATTATAGAAACTAATAAAAAATTAATTTTGATTATTTTAATATCTTTAATTATTCTAATATTATTAATTAATTTTTGTTATTCTTCAAATTTGAGGCAAGTTGTTCCTTTGTTTGTAAGGTCAAATTCAAACTTCGATATAACTTATATTGCTTCTGATGTTCCTGAAAAATGGGGAGCTATAATTGTTCAAAATTTTTCAGGAGAATGTTTTATTGATGGAAAAAAAATATATAAAGGAGTAATGCTTTCAACAGAAGGATTAGTTAAAAAAATAACCGTTTCAACATTAGGTGAAGGTTCATGTATTCTATCAGGTTATTATCAATTTTCAGAAGATATAAATCCAACCAATTTTCAGGAATTATTTATTTTAATAAAAAATGACTGTGGTTCAGAATGTTCTTTAGATTCTATAAATCAGAATTCTGGAGTTTCTGGAGGAATTGGTGGAGTAGGAATTTCTTCTGTTATTTCTGAGAATAATCAAACTAAAAATAAAAATTTTAGTAATAATATTAATTTTATAGAAAGCCAAAAAATAAAAAACGAAACTTCTGAAAATGAATTTCCTAAAATAGAATCCAAAAAAAATAATAAAAATTTCGTTAAATATTCTCTTTTGTCTTTTTTAATAATAGGAATTGTCTTTATTATCTTTTTTTATTTTTTTAGAAAAATTTTCTTTATAAAAAATAAATTTCATTTAAAAATTTATTAAATAAAAGTATTAAAATGATTTATTTGTTAAAATATTCTATAAATTATATACGAATTTTAATATAACAAACCTCATTTTATTACAAAATTTTTGATTATTTTATGCTATCTATACCAAGGGGATAATTCTAGTTATTAGTAGTTATTTATAAAATTAATATTGTTTTGTTATTTTCTATTTTTCATTAGCAAATATTTTAATGAATATTTTAGGTTTAAATTTAGAAGCAGAGAGACCAAACATTTATAAAATATAATATTTTATAAATTAATATTGAAGATTATATAAAGCAAAAAAGATGGAAAAAAGAAATTTAGGTCTTATTAGATTTATAGCATTTATATTTTTTTTATTAATTACAATTCAAGGTATTTTTGCAGTTACTAATAAACCAAAAGTAGCTTATATTTATAGATCTCAGGGATATATTGATGAAAATGTTGTTGATGTTTTTAATGAAGCTGGTTTAGAAACAGTGTTTATTTCAGAAAAGAAAATACCTAATGATTTATCAGAATACAGATTTATTTTTGTTGGAGATGAGTTTTTTAATGGAAATATACCTGTAAATAAATATCAGACAATTTTATTTAACTTTAATCAAGTAGAAAGAGCAGGTCTTGTTCCTTTAGGAGGTATTGGAAAACTTGCTTCAAAAGAACCTTTATCTGTTAGTATCAATGGGACTTTTGTTCCTGTTTATACAATTGCTAAAGATAATAACGGAGTTTCTATATCTTATTATTATTTAAATAACTTTAATAAAGCAAAATCTGTAAAGAGTGTGGCTAGTACTTATACTACAAGTTCTGGCCCTGATTTTGGTAATGTTATTGCTTTTGTTTCAAAAGGTGAAAAATTATTAAATAGTAAAAGTGCTGGAGGAGATATATGCTTTTTTGGAATAACTAAATCAAAATATTGGACAGATGAAGCAAGAAATTTGTTTAAAAGTTGTGTTGAATTTGTAAATAAACCATTATCTTCTGAGATTACTTGTCAAAAAGATTCAGATTGTGGAATTTCAGGTTTTATAGATGAACCTGTTTGTTCTGGAAATGATTTAGTTCAAAAATACGTTACTTATAAATGTAATAAACCTGGAACTTTTGAAAGTAGTTGTTCTAATAAAACTACTATGAAAATTGTTGAAAATTGTTTAATTTGTTCTAATAATACTTGTCAAAATGTGAAATGTTTTAAGAATAAAGATTGTGATGATAAAAATTCTTCAACTGAAGATATTTGTCATAAAGCAGGTAGCCTTGATGCTTATTGTATACATACTGTTAAAAAAGAAAAAATAGTCATTGTTTCATTTATAGCAACTCCTAGTGAAACAAGTGTAAAATTAGATTTTTCTACTAATATAAATAATTCTGTTGTGAAAAATTATAAATTAAAAAATGGTGGTAATGATTGGATTAATGTTGATAATAATAGTTATATTTTTACAGGTTTAAATCCTGATACAGAATATACTTTTTATGTTCAGGCAATAGATTATTTAAATGATAGTTCTGATATAGTTAATATTACTGTTAGGACATTATCTCTTCCAGAGCCTCCTCCACAACAACCATTACCTTCTTCTGGCGGTGGTGGAAGTTCAGGGCCTATTCAAGGACAATTTAGTTGGTGCAGTAATAATTGGACATGTACACAATGGTCTGAATGTATTAATGGTTTTCAGACTAGAAGTTGCGGAGTGCCTCCTGGAAAATGTATTCCTGAAAGAGAAAAACCTGCTGAGAAAAGAGAATGTGTTCCTTCTTTAAATCAATCAATTTCTACTTCTTTGAGTGAAACAGAAGATGCTAATTCGAGAAAAGAGTTTAATGAAAAAATTCCTGAAAACTTACCTTTTACTGATACAAGTAATTTAGTTAATAATCCTATAACTGGTGCTGCAATTGCTGCAAATATAGGTAAATATTCTTGGATATGGATTCCTGTTTTAATTGCAGGAATAGTTCTTGCATATTATTTTTTAGCTGGTGGAAGATTTAAGAAACAAAGAATATAAATTAAAAAATAAATTTTTTTAAAGATTATCTTTTTTAATAATATTCTTATTTTAAGATATTAATCTATATGTAAAAAGAAGACTTTTATTGTTTGTAAAATATCTTTAAATTTTCTTGATTTTAATAATTAATATATAAATTATATTAATTTTTGTATTGTATTAAATAAATATTTGAAATAGTAATTCAAATATTAGTGACGATTATTCATAATATTTTTATTAATATATATAAAATGTTTAGTTAGCTCTCAGTTTTTATTAAATTATAATTTTTTTTATAATCCTAAGCTTTCTATAAATTCTTGTTTGTTGAATAATTTTAAATCTTCGTATGATTGTCCTGTTCCTAAATAAAAAATAGGTTTTTTTGTTACATAAGAAATAGATATTATCGTTCCTCCTTTTTCATCAATATCAGCTTTGCTTAAAATTGAACCATCAATTCCTATAGCTTCATTAAATTTTTTTGATTGTTCTATTGCATCATTTCCAGCTATTGATTCTGCAACAAATATCTTTAAATTAGGTTTTGTTACTCTGCAAATTTTTTCCATTTCAGCTATTAAATTATTTTTAGTGTGCATTCTTCCTGCGGTATCTATTAAAACAACATCAATGTTGTGATTTTTTGCGTATTTTATTGCATCAAAACCTACTGCTGCAGGGTCTGCTTGATAATTATGCTTTATTAAAGGTATGTTTAATTTATTTGCATGTTCTTGTAATTGTTCGATTGAAGCTGCTCTAAATGTATCTGCTGCTGCTAATACCACTGAAAGATTGTTATTTTTTAACAAATATGCAATTTTTGCTATTGTTGTTGTTTTACCAGTTCCGTTAATTCCAAAAAATAAGATTACATAAGGATCTTTTTCTTTTTTATTTTTAATTTCTATTAGAAGATCAAAAGGTTCTATTATCAATTCTTTTAATGCTTCTTTTAATTCATTAAAAATTGTTTTTTCAAGATTTTCCTTTTTAATTTCTTTGTTTATAAGTTTTTTTGATAGTATATTTTTTATTTCTTCAACAACTTCTAATGCAGTATTATTTTCAAGTAAAAGCATTTCTAAATCATTAAAAATTTCATTAAAATCCTTATCAGTTATTTTATATGTAAAAGTGGACTTTAATTTTTCAAAAAAAGATTTTTTTTCTTCTTTTTCTTTTTCTAGTTTTTTAATCTCTTTTTCTTCTTCTTTTATTTCAGGTTCTTCAATTGGCTTTATTTCAGGCTCAATTTTTAAAAGATCGGTTTCTTTAGCAAATCTTTCTTTTTCTTTTTCTAGTTTTTTAATCTCTTTTTCTTCTTCTTTTAGTTCTTTTTTTACTTTTTCTTTTAGTTCTTTAATTTCTTTAATTTTTTCTTCTTCCTTTTTTTCCTCTTTATTTTTTCCAAAAATTTTTTCAAAAAAAGATTTTTTTTCTTCAATCTTTTCTTCTTTCTTCGTTTCTTTTTCTTTTTTCTTTTTTCCTTTCTTTTTTTCAGGTTTTTCTTTAATCTCTTTTTCTTTTTTAGTATCTTTGACAGGTTCTTCAATTTTTTCTTTTTTTTCTTCGATGATTCCATCTATTTTTTCTTCTGGTTTTAATTTATCTTTGACATTTTTTGCCCATTCTTTTAGTTTGTTCTTTAACAACCCAAACATGTTTTTTATAAGATTGTAAGGTTTATAAGTAATACTCTTATATAAAAAATAATTTTATTTATAATTTTATTTATAATTTTTATTTATAATAACATATCTTTTTATACTTTGTTAAATTATTGATTATGTATCAAAGATGGTGAAAAATGAATAAAATATTAGTTATATTAGATGGTGCAGCTGATTTACCTCATCCTTTTTTAAATGGAAAAACTCCTCTTGAGGCAGCAGAAATGCCTAATTTAGATTTTTTTTCTGAGTATTCTTGTATGGGTTATATGTATCCAATATCAGAAAATGTTGCTCCAGGATCTGATAATTCTTTGCTTAGTATTTTTGGAAATAATCCTGAAATTTGTAAGAGAGGAGTATTAGAAGCTGTAGGTATAGGTCTTAATATAAAAAAAGGAGATATAGTTTTTAGAACGAATTTTGGTACTATTGAAAATCTGAAAACTAGAAAGGTTATCGACAGAAGAGTTGGAAGAACTTTATCTAGTAATGAAGCTAAAATATTAGCAAAGGATATAAACGATAAAATTAAGCTTCCATGTAAATTTTTATTTGTTCCAACAATTCAGCATAGAGGTGTTTTATTATTTTCCGGAGGAAATTTTTCAGAGAACATAACAAGCATTGATCCTGAATGGAATGGAGATAATCTCGATAAAAGTCAAGAAAACTATTTTAATTTTTGTTCTTCATTAGATAATAGTTTGTCATCTAATTATACTAGTTTTTTAGTTAACGAGTTTATATCGCAGGTATTTGACATATTAAATAATCATCCTTTAAATTTTGAGAGAATAAGAAAAGGTCTTTTACCTGCTAACATGCTTTTTATAAGAGGAGGAGGTACTAAAGTACCAAAATTGAAACAATATAGGAACTGGATGTCAATTAATTCTATGCCTCTTGAAATAGGAATCTCTAAACTTTCGGGAATGAAAGTTTTTAGTTTTGATTATCCAAAACAAAAAAGCATGGATTCTTATAAAAATTTATATGAGGGACTTTATAAAAATATAAAATTTTTTATTAAAGTGATAAAAAAGAATCATAATATTTTTAGAGGATGTTATATCCATTTTAAAGAACCTGATATTCCTGGGCATGATAATAAACCTAATGAAAAAAGGAAAATTCTTGAGTTTATTGATAATAATTTTTTTTCTTTTTTGAAAAAATTTTCATTAAAGCATAAATTTAATCTTGTTGTTACATGCGATCATGCAACACCTTGTAAATTGAAGTCTCATAGCAGTGATTTTGTTCCTGTGATGGTTTATGACGGAAAAAATACAGATGGTACTTTTCATTTTTGTGAGACGATAGCTAAAGAAGGGATATTAGGAAAGTTTTATGGGAAAGATTTTATAAAAAAAACAGGTTTAATTTAGTTTTTATATATTATTTTATTTCTTTAATTTTTAAATTTTTTGTGAGAATATTTCTTATTTTAAGTAGGACTTTTTTATAAATAGTAAAAAAATATCAATAGATATTTTGTTTTAATAAAATATATTTTTTACTTTAATTACTTTAAAGGAATTCTAAAATTTCAAAAAAGTTATAAAGTGTTTATTTTTTTGTAATTATAATGATAACATATAATGACTTATATGATACTTTAAGAAAAGAAAGGTACAGTGAGCAACTTCAAAGTATTCCAAAAAATTTTATTAAAGAAGTTGCACTTTATTTAAAAGATAAAAAAGAAATCGCAAATAGAAAAACAGACGATTTTTCTGATACTGCATTAAAGACAAAAAAGCAGTTTGAAAACTCTCTTGCTATATTTAAAGAGTTAATGCTTAGAAGAAAGAAAAAAATTTTAGAACTTGCATTTGTTGCAACTGAAACAGGTATATCAAAAAGAGATTTTGAAAACATGCTTCAGATTGAAAGAGATATGTTTGATTCTATAATTAAGACAATTGAAAAAACTGATAAAAAGGTTTCAGAAATGCTTAAAGGTATGGATGAAGAAGAGTCTAATAAGCTTAATAACAAAATGATTGTTTTTGTTGAAGATGTTGAAGAATTCTTAGATATAGATGGAAATAAATTAGGTCCTTTTAAAAAAGGCGATGTTGCAAATATTCCTGAAGAAATAGCAAATATATTGATAATCGATAGAAAAGCAGAAGCTATTTCTGAAGACTAAATTATTTAATCTTGATAAATTACGATTTATTATAAATTTACATTTATTTTTGTGTAAAGTATATTTGTATTGTAATGCAGTTTTAATTAAGATATTCAAGATTTGATAAAAATTTTTGAATTTAATAAATTTTACACTCTTTAATTAAACATAAAATGAGGAATGATTTTGATAAATAGTTTATTTCATATATATTTCTTTTTTAAATATTTTAAGAAATTAATAACTATTGTTTATCAAAAATAGACTCATGAAATTTTTTATAACGCCACATCCATAAACCAACACCTATTATTAGTAAACCCCAAAGAGCTATAAAAATATCAAGAATCGTAATCTTGCTAGTTCCTCCAATTACTCTTCCTGTGATTGTGTTTGTAGTTGATAAAAAAACTATTAAACCAACTATGATTACAAATGAAGCTGCTAATTTTTGAAATGCTATTTTTGTAGGATCGTAATTATTTTTATTTTTCATTTTATGAATATTGATATTTTAGTATATAAATTTTTTTAATTTTTTATATTTTTCCAAGATTATAATTAATTTTTTCAATATCTTAAATTAATACTAATAAAACTAATCATTAAATCAATTTTTCAAAATTAAGCAAGACATTCTTTTAAATTTTAAATTATTTTTATAAATATTAAAAATTTATTTTTTAAACAATTTTTTTATCTATCCATTTATCTATCTAAAATACATTAATCTTTTAAAGTAATTTCTTTTTTTGTAAACATGGATGTTAGTGATAATGCAAATAATTATGAAAGATTAGAGTCTCCTAGATATTTTAAGGATAAATATCCCATAAGTTTTGAAGCTAGAGAAAACGTTAACACCAATCGTGAATATATAAAAAATATTCTTGATTTAAAAGATAAAAGAAGATTATTTATTGTTGGTCCATGTTCTATTCATAATTTTGATGAAGCAATAGAATACGCAAAGAAATTAAAGAAGATTTCAGATTATGTTAAATCTAAAATCTTAATATTAATGAGAGTTTATTTAGAAAAACCTAGAACAATAATTGGTTGGAAGGGTTTTATTAACGATCCTGATTTGAATTCCAGTTTTAATATTAAAAAAGGAATAAGTCTTTCTAGAGAACTTCTAATTAAAATAAATGAGTTTGGTATTCCTACTGCAACTGAATTTTTAGATGTTTTAGTTTATCCTTATATTTATGATTTAATATCTTGGGGGGCTATTGGAGCTAGAACTTCTGAATCACAAATTCATAGACAAATGGTTTCAGGATTTTCAATTCCTATAGGATTTAAAAATTCAACTTCTGGAAATATCGATATAGCAATAAATGCAATAAAATCTGCAAGATATCCTCATAGTTTTATAGGTATTTCAGAGGAAGGATTTGTTTCAACAATATCAACAAAAGGAAATTCTTATTGTCATTTAATTTTAAGAGGCAGTGATAATGGGCCTAATTATGAATCTGAATTTGTGTCAGAGGTGTTGGATAGATTATCTGAAGAATCTTTGAAGGATATAGTTATGATTGATTGTAGTCATGGAAATTCTTTTAAGAATTATAAACTTCAAGTCGAAGTTTTTAGAGATGTTATTAATCAAATGAAAACTAACCAAAAAATAATAGGACTTATGCTTGAATCAAATCTTCTTGAAGGAAATCAGGTCATTCCTAATGATTTATCAAAATTAAAAAAAGGTGTATCTGTAACAGACGGTTGTATATCTATTGAAACAACAGAAAGAATAATCAAAGAAGCTTATGATATTTTATAAAAAGTTATTTTTTATAATAGTATCTTTTTTGATTCTAATTTTTAAATAAATTATTTTTTCTTCTTTTATTGTTTCTTATCTATTCTAAGAAGAGAGGAAAAATGAATAATTTTTTAAGCTTATTAATGAATAAGAAGTATCAATTTTTTATAGTAATTTTTTATTTAAATCGAACAGATTTTCGTTTAAATTATTTTATTTATGTATTAATTCATTATTTTATTTAGTTTATGATAAAATTTAATTTTTTTATTTTTTGATTTCCCTCCTTTAATCTGTCCCCAGTTGTTTGAAACATATTCAAATTTTAAGTTTCTTTTTTTTATATTCGCTATGTGACATAAATCAAGAAAAAAGGATTTTGGAATTAATCTTCTTTCACTATAATAATTCTTTAATGTAGAATATTTAATGTTAAATCCGAATTGCAATATTTGTTTTAGTGACTTTATGTTGAGATTTTTCATTGCTAATTTTAAGAAAATTCTTTGTTTTCCTTTTTTAAATTTTATTCTTTGTTCTTTCATGTGTTCATAACTTTTATTCTTTGTGCTGCGACACCTAAATGTAAGAAAAGTTTAAATACCTTTGTATCAAACTCATTTTATGAAACTTCCAAAGAAAACTAATAGATATTGTCCTTTTTGTAAAAAAAGGACAGAACAAAAAATTGAATTAGTGTCAACTGGACATAAAAGAGGTGCTTTAAAATGGGGTTCTATAAATAGAGCGAAATTAAGAGGAGCTTTTCCTGGAAAAGGTAATAAACCAAAAGGAGGAAGCAAACCTGCTATTAAATCTTGGAAAAGGAAAACAAAAACAACTACGAGAAAAGTTTTAATTTATACTTGTCAATTATGTAAAAAATCAAAACATTCTAATAGATCTAGGAGGGTATCAAAGATAATTATCGGAGAAAAATAAATGGCAACTAAAACTGATAAACAGATAATAAGAAGAAAAAAGTTCATTACAGTTGAATTACCTATAATAAATTTTAAAGTAGAATTAATTGGAAATTCAACTAAAGATATTATTGGAAGGACAATAAAATTAGATTTAACTAGACAATTAAAGGGAAAAAGTGTTGAAATGACTTTTAAAACAAAATTGGAAAATGATAAAGTTATAGGAGTTCCTTTTAAAATAAAACTTCTTTCATATTTTATTAGAAGAATGATTAGGAGAAGAATAAGTTATGTAGAAGATTCTTTTAATGTTCAATCAAGAGAAAGTCTATTAAAGATAAAACCTTTTTTAATAACTAAAAGAAAAGTTTCAAGAAGAATAAGAAAAACTTTAAGAAATAGAGCTAAAAACTGGATTATAGATTATATTTCTGAAAGGAGCGATTATGAAATCTTTAATGATATTATTTCAAATAAAGTTCAAAAGATGTTATCATTATATTTAAAAAAGACATATCCTCTTTCATTATGTGAGATAAGAATTTTAGAGATTGTAAGATCTTTAAGTCCTGAAGAAATTTCTAAAATAGAAGTGAGTAAAAAAATTGATAAAAAAATAAAAGATCAAGATGCGGAATATGAAATTGATAATAAAGGATTTGATAAAGAAGAAATTGAAAATAAGGAAATAAAGGAAGCTCAGAGTGTAATATCTGAAACCCAGAAAAAAGCAATTGAAATACAGGAAAATAATCATGATAAAAAGATTAAAAAAACTACTAAAAAATTAAAAAAAAGAGAAAGTTGAGGAAACAGAAAATGGTAATTGAACAAACTCTTGTTTTAATAAAACCTGATGGAGTTGAGAGAGGTCTTGTTGGTGAAATTATTAAAAGATTTGAACAGAGAGGTTTAAAATTAGTTGCATTAAAACTTGTTAAAATAGGAAAAGATCATGCTTTAAAGCATTATACAGATGATTTAGCAAAGAGGAGAGGTGAGGCTGTTAGAGAAAAAATGGTTGATTTTATTACTTCAGGTCCTGTTGTTGCTATGATAATCGAGGGTGTTGATGCAGTTGAAAATGTAAGAAAAATAGTTGGTTCAACAGAATCAAAAGAAGCTTTGCCTGGTACAATTAGAGGAGATTTTTCTCATGTAAGTTTTTCTCATGCAGATGAGAATGAAACTATTGTAAAGAATATAATACATGCTTCGTCTAGTAAACAAGATGCTGAATATGAAACTAAACTTTGGTTTTCTTTAGAAGAAATACATTCTTATAAAAGAGTAGATGAGCATCATGTATTTTAAAATTTAATAATCTTTAGATGTTCTATTTTTTTTGAAAGTTTATTTTTAAAATTAAATTATGTTTTAGTTTATAGAATATTTTTTAAACTCTTTTATTTATAATTTATTATGCCTGCATAGCTCAGTTGGTAGAGCACCTGCCTTGTAAGCAGGGGGTCGTCGGTTCGATCCCGGCTGCAGGCTTTTTAGTATGAAATTTTTTACAATAGGTGTTAATAACTAGGAAAATTTATTTTTTATCATTATATATTTTAATTTAATCATTATTTTTTAGTTTAGATAAATTTAAATTTAGAATATTTTGCAGTAATATTATGGTAGAATCATTTGATTTTAATTATGTATTTGATAATTTTAATAAATTTGATAAAGAAATTAGAAAAACTATAAAAAGACATTTTTTAACTTTAGGTAAAGAGAGTTTTTTATTAGGGCTTATATTAATATCTACCATATTATATTTTACTTTTATATTTAAAATTATTCCAATTTGGGTGGTTCCTTTTTTTGCTACATTTGGTTTAATTCTTTCTATAATGCAGATATTGAGACAAACACATGCTTTGGCTATCGCAGGTTTTATTTTGAATTTATTTGCTCTACTTATTTCTATGTTTTATTTAATCATTTAGTTCTTTATATTTTATATTTGTGATTATTTTTTTACAAATTTATATAATTGATAAGATTCTGATAAAGATATCAGTTTCTATAAATATTTACTAATATAGGATAGGTATTTCTTTGAATCTTTTATTACAATAAAATTAAAAAATAACTTTTTCTTATTAATTTTAAGGCCTCATAGTTCAGTGGTAAAACACCTCTTTGACGTGGAGGAGTCCCAAGTTCAATTCTTGGTGGGGCCATATTTAATAAAAATTATTTGAAATAATTAAAAACTTTTTTAGTATTTTTTATATTTAAAGATAAATTTCATCAATAATTAATTTCTTTAGAAATCTTTGTTTTTAAAAATAGTTAAGATAATCTTAATTTTACTTACTAACTTACTTACTAATTAATTTAATAAATAAGAAAAATTTATATATTATCTATTATATCACTTTATATATATGTTATAATTTTATTACAATATATATAATCAAAAGAGGGGTTATGAAAAAATATCTGTTATTAATAGAGGATGAAGAATTATGGCAAAAATTTAAGGATTCTATTGAAAAAGATATTAACAGTGAGATTATTGAAATGATTAGGAAAAAAGTAAAAGATAAAAAAGAGGTAAAAGATGTTAAGAAATAATTCTTTTATAAATAAGAAGTCGCAAATTACTTTATTTATCATTTTTGTAATAGTTATTGTTGCACTTATTTTTTTATTTTTTATATTTAAGGGTAAAATTATTAGTTCTAATATTCCTAAGAATTTTGAACCTGTTTATACTCATTATCTCTCTTGTATTGATTATGAAGCTAAGAATGGGGCTTTGATTCTTGGAGAGACAGGAGGACATATTAAGGAAACTTCTTTTTCTCCTGGAAGTATTTATATGCCTTTTTCATCTCATCTCGGATTTTTAGGAAATGCAATTCCTTATTGGTATTATGTTTCAGGAAACGGTCTTGTTTATGAGAAAATTCCAAGTATTAATGATATGCAAGATGAAATTTCAGAATATATAGAACAAAATATTTTAAGAAATTGTGATTTTTCATATTTTGAAAAACAAGGATATGAGATTAATTTAAGTGAAGCTATTGTAACAAGTGAGATTAAAGAAAATGTTATAATTAGTAAGGTAAAACAAAATATTGAAATTAAATACGATAAAAAAAGTTGGACTGGTAAGAATCATATTGTAGAGACAAAATCTAATTTAGGAAAATTTTATAATTTGGCTATAAAAATTTATAATCATAATAAGAAAAATATGTTTTTGGAGAAATACGGTGTTGATATTTTAAGATTATATGCTCCTGTTGACGGGGTTGAAATTTCCTGTTCTCCAAAAATATGGTTTTTAACTCAAGTAAGAGAAAATTTAATTCAGGCATTAGAGGCAAATATTCCTAAAATAAAAATTGATGGAGATTATTATAGACTTGAAAATAAAGATAATAAATATTATGTTCAAAATATTGGAGAAAAAACTCCTTTTAATGTTAATTTTATGTATTCTAGATATTGGCCTATGAAAATTGAAGTATGGCCTAGTGAAGATAATGTTCTAAGAGCTGATCCTGTAGGAATTCAAGAAGGTTTAGGAATACTTGGATTTTGTTATGTCCCTTATCATTTTGTATATGATTTTCATTTTCCTGTTTTGATACAAATATATTCTCAAGGAGAAATTTTTCAGTTTCCTGTTGTGGTAATAATAGATAAGAATCAGCCTAGAAAAGCACTTGATGGAAGTAGTGGTCCTAATATTGTTCCTGACTTGTGTTTGCGTAAAAATACAAAAATTACAATCTATACTTATAATAATAGTTTAAGTCCTATTCCAGCAAGAATAAAATTCAAATGTTTTGATAATACTTGCTATATTGGAGAGGTAAGTGGAAACGGAGCTCCTTTAATTTCTGAATTTCCGCAATGTGGAAATGGATATATTATTGCTTCAAGTGATGGATATGAAACAAGAAAAGAGTTAATTTCAACTATAAATGAGGGAAGTTATAATATCTTTTTAGATAAAAAGTATAAGTTGAGTGTCGAAGTTAGGAATAAAGGAAACAAACTTGATAAAAAAGCAATTATTACTTTTTCAAAAGAAAATGGTACTTCAACGACTGTTTCTTATCCAGATGTTAAGGAGATAGAATTAACAGAGGGTGAATATAAAGTTGTTGCTTATATTTATACAAATACAAGTTTATATTTGAAAGGTGGAAGCATGCGAAAATGTGTTGATGTTCCTAAAAGTAATATCTTCGGTTTTTTTGGAATTACAGAGGAGAAATGTTTTGATATGCAAATACCCGGTCAGACTATTGATATGGCAATTGCAGGCGGAGGTACTCAAAAAACTTATTTTCCTGAATCAAGATTGTCAAGTTCGAAAAAGTTGATTATAGAACCTGAATTTTTTAATAATCCTAAAAAAATTGAAGATTTGCAAACAAACTTTAATTTGGTTGACATTTCACATTTAAATTTTTATTTTGAAGAAAATGAAAATTAATGAAAAATATAAGTGTGTATTTAAATTGGATAATAAAAAAATTAGGCAGATTTTTTATTTTGTAATATTTTTAATTTTGATTCATATTCCTTTGATTAATTCTCAATCAATGTATTCTTCTAGTTTTAATGATGTTTCTTCATCAAGCTCATCTTTTAATGTTCAACCAGGTTCTTCTAGTTTTTCTGGAAAAACTTACGGAGGTAGTAGTTTTAGCGGTGGAGTATATGGAGCTTCGATAGGTCCTCAATTTAATAATCCTGGATTTTATATTGGACCTGGATTTGTTTCTCCTGAAGTATATTGGCCTAAATTTAATAAAGAAGATTGTTTTGAAAGAGCAGATTTTATAATGCAGATTGCTCCAGGAGGATGCACTCCTGCTGTTGTTAGATCTGATTTATTAGAAGAGCAAGATGTTCCTGTTTTTTGTAAAGTAATGTCAGTAACAGTTAATCCACTGATTGATGTTTCTAGAATTAGAAGTATATATTTTAGAGGTAATAATCCTGCAGGAGTTTCTGGAATATCTTATTTTCCTGCACGAGCTGCTTTGAATAGTCAACAGACATTAATTAGTTCTCCAATTAATGATAATTTAGGTTATGTTGTTATAGTTTTGTCAAGAAAACAATCTGAAAAAGATATGCCTGATTTTATTGAAGGAAACATAACTGCTGTAGTTGATTATGATGTTCAAGGAGCTTTTGGTATAGGAAATACGAATTTTTATATTAATGAGATGAGTGATGAAGAATGGTATAGAAATTATAAACAATATGGCTTTTGGAACGGTAAGGGTTATATTAGAGCTGATTCAATAGAGCCTGACAAAGCAACAATATCTATTTATAGAGATTCTGAACAAAGAATTTATTCGATTACACTTAAGAAAGGAGAAACATCAGGAGATATTTATTTAAATGGTTTTTATTGTGCTGCTGGATTGAATTTAAGACTTGAAAATATAGGAGCTCCTGTTGATTCAGCCTTATTGCAGATTAATGATCAACAAATTTGGGTTTCTAGAGGAGATAGGTTGATGAATAATAGATGTACTGTCACTAATTTAGAGGCTTATAATAATGGAGGAAAGATAAGTATTAGCTGTCCTGTTAGAAATGGAAGAATTGATCTTTCTTTAAATTCTGGAAGAGCTAACTTAAGTGTTAATGGTTTAGACTATAAGTTATATTCAATTGGAGATGTTGTAAAATTAGGAAATGAAAATGAAGGAAACTGGTATTTAGGATATGTTGGTCAAGATTATAAGGGAAATGATTTTGTTGTTATTGTTCAAGATGAATATTCTGATACATATTATGAATTTAGCGATAAAGACGTTTTTAATACTGTTCAAGGAGTTTTATCAAAATCTACTATCTTAATAAGCGAAGAGCAGCTTCAAAAACAGATTAAAGAAGCAATTATAAAACAGTATACTATTAAATTAAGAGGTATTTCTTCTGTAAGAGGAATTGAAGATAAATTAAAAGTATGCATAACAACTAAAGAAAGCTCTGATTGTGGAATAAGTATTGCAGATATATTAACTGCAAAAGATAGAGTTTGGGATTTAACAAAAGAAGATGAGAAAATAACAAAAGAATATTATGATTGGGCTATAAAATATTACGAGGATTTAATTTCTCTATATCCTGGAGAAAAAAGAGTTCAAGGTTCAAGCGAAGATAGTTATTCTGCTATGGCTCTATATGAAGCAGCTATAATGTCAAGAAGATTTGGAATGAATGAAAAATCTCAAGAGTATTTAAATAAACTTTTAAGAGATTATCCTAATACTTTTTTAGCTAATAAAGTAGCAAGAGATGTTGAATTGTTGAATAAATATGGTTCTTCTAACTCAAGAGCTACTGTGCAAATTGGGACTGATAATTATTTTGTTGAATTATTAGACTTTAAAAAACCAACTAGATTTGATGCAAGTGCAACTTTGTTGATAAACGGGAAAGAAACTGAAATAGGATTAAATGAGATTATTAATATAGGAATATCTAATGGAAGCTCTAGAAATATACAATTATCTGAGATTAACACAGATTATGTAGTTTTGAAATATTCTAAAACTGCTTTAGAGAGATTTTATACTAGTTCAGATTATAAAACAGAAAGGCTAAATCTTCATGCGCAAACAGATGTTGATGGAGTTAGAGTTAAGCTAGTTAATATAAACCTTAAGGAACAAGCTAAAATATCTATAATTCCAAAAATGTTTGGACCAAGATCAGAGGCTAATTTTACATTTAGAATCGGAATTGAAAAAAGGGCAATAAAATTATCTACTCAGCAGACAAAAGATTTGATAGAAAATCTTAAAAAAAATATAAAAGAATGGGAAAATATTAATAATAAATTGGGAAAAATTGTAAGTTCAATGAAGGGTGCTTGTTTTGCTACTTCTGCTATGTTAACTGTTAAAAATCTAGTAAATGGCTGGAGTGGAGAATCTATGGCTAGAAAAGAAGTTATGACTAAATCAGGAGGTTGGAATGAGTTTTGCGAAAAGTTAGTTAGTGATAAAACTAGTTCTCCTTTAAATGGAAAATCTTATACAGATTCAACAGTGCAAAAATGTCTTTTAGATCATGACTCTTATATTTCTAAAGATGTAGAGATATATAAGAATCAAATAGAAAAAACTAATGATTTGATAAAACAAATACAAAAACAAGTAGGAATTCAGAAAACTGATATTTTAGATATGACAGGGCAAGTAGATTCTAGAAAAGTTGAAGATGAATTTGCAAAAAAATTCAAGGAATTTTGCTTAAATTCTAAGGGAAGTATTACTCTTCCAGATGCATTTAATACCACAATTAATTTAGGAAAAGAAGGAGGTATGTGTGATTGGGATACTCTTACTCAAGAACAAAGAAGGCAGATAATGACCTTAGTTAATACAAGGGACAGTATTTCAAGCCTAGGTGGAAGTTCTATTCTTCAGAATATGATTGATAAAGATCTTGGAAGGGTAGTTTTAGATTCAAAAAATTTTTGGGAAAATGAGGGTGCAAGAAGAAGAAATGAAGAAGAAAGAAAAAAGAATAATATGGGTATAAGAGCAATTGTTCCTGGCGGAGACAGAATTACCTACGGAGACATTAAAATAGTTACTAAAGGTGATTCTAATCATAATATTTATAAAAATTATAATGTAGGACAAGCTGTAATTTTAATTAATGTTCCTTTTAGGGAGAGTTATGCAGGACATGCTTTTGAAGCAGATTCTGAAGTTGCTGGAAAACAAGTTACTGTTCCTTTAATAAGACAGCCTGGAGGAGATTATACTGTAGATCCTAAAGGTGAAATATATTTAGTAGAAAGTGGTAAATTAGTTTCTGATAATGGTGCAAGGTCTGTTAGAGATTATATGAGTTTAAAAGGTATTATTAGATTTAGAGAGTCTAACGCGAAAGTCTATCAGAATAAGATTTTAAATCCAGAGGATATGAGAGTTAAATATTTTGAAAGAGCACCTTATAAAGGTCTTCCTGCAGAAGTTCCTTTTGATGTTGAAAACGGATGGTATGTTGAATTAACATACGAGCTATCAGGATTTGGAAGACCTTATGATGAGTCTGGAAGAGTTGTTAATTTTTGGATATGTAATGTTGGACCTAATGGAGCGATTGATTTTCAGAAAAGTTTAGATGACATTTGTAGATATTATAATGGACAAGCAACAGGAGAATTAGGTTTTGGAATTGATCCTTCTGAAGAAAGAAATCTTATAATGAGAGCTCAACAGGCAATATACGATGCTGCTAAACAATATGGTAAAGATAGAGTTATTATTAATGGTTATAGTTTTAAATCAGGAACTGCATTTGGAGGAGAACAAGGAAGATGCAGTGATTTTATGAGTCCTTCTGATTGCAATATTTTGTTTAATGTTTGTGATCCTGTGATGTGTCCTTCTTCAAGATGTGATTTAGGAGGTGAATTTAGAGTTGATAATGTTGTTCAAACCGGAATAATAGGTAGTTTATTATTATGTTTACCAAATTATAAAGAAGGAATAGTTGTTCCAATATGTTTATCTGGAGTTCATGCTGGAATTGAGGGTTATATTAGTATTATGAACTCTACAGTTGCTTGTTTAAATGAAAGTTTAACAACAGGAAGAAATATTGGAATCTGTGATGAAATTAAAAGTATATACTTATGCGAATTTTTCTGGAAGCAAGCTACACCTTTAATGAATATTCTGATTCCTAGAATGGTTGAATCTTTTTATGGTCAGGGAGTTAGAGGAGGAGGAGAATATTCAACTGTTCAAGAAGCTTGGAATAATATGCAGTCAAGTATAAAATATTTTACAAACGAATATGCTGTAAATTCAATGACAGCATTTCAGGCAAGATCTATAGATAGTGTTGGAAGTGAAATATGTAAATCATTTAATTCAGTAACATATCCTAGTTCAAAAGATTTTTTTGATAGATTAATAGAGCCAGATAGTCCTGTTCAATTTACTGGATGGTTTTCAGAAGATCAATATACTACAGCAACTATTCCTGCAACTTCTCATTATAAAGTTTATTTTCACATTTATGCAGGAAAAGATCAAGGTGCTTATTATACTGTTTATTTGAAAGATGTTCCTCCTATTAACAATATTTTTTTAAATCAAATTTATGTTGTTGATAGAGGCTATGTTTCTCGAGGAAGTCAGGTTGATAGAGCAATAGACTTTACAGGAGTTTCTGGTTACAAACAAATGTGTATAAATATAAATGGAAAAGATGAATGCGGTTTTGGAAAAGTTTCAACCTCTTTTTTAATAAATAGCATTTCTGATGCATATGCAGAAGAACAAGCAAATACTTTAAATATTAAAACTTCAAAAGAATGTGTTGCTGGAACTCCATCATTAATATCTGCTATAAATCCAAGTTTACAACAAGGTGCTCAAGATATCATTGATCCTCAAATGTATAACTATGGAATAATTAGAGTATGTTCTACTGAAAATCCTGGTAAAAGAGTGCTTCCTAGTGGAGAGTTTGATACTACAAACTCTACTTTTGATAGATGGAAAGAAGTAGGATATTGTGATGATCCTACAATAAAATGTTGGCTCGATACGAGTTCTGTTAAAAATGTTATTAAGAATAAAGGAATATTGAATAAAACTTTACAAAACATAGATTTAAATGTTTTAGGAGAAATTGATTTTTGGACTCCTGAACAGAGTACTAGTGTTGCAGCAGAATCGCAAAAAGAAATTGAATCTTTAATTATAAATCCTGGAGAAAATAAACTTTCTATTGAAAATAAGATATCTCCAATAGTTAAAAAATTAAGAGATCTTTCTAATTTAGGCCCTTCCAATAAATACAGGGCTAGAGGATTATATCTTTTAGCTAATTTATATAGAAAGGTTGCAGAATCTTTAGTTCAAAATAATCAAATTGCAATAATTCCTCCTTCTGAAGTTAATTTTCCCTCATCATCTACTAGTTCAGAAGCATCTTCAAATTCCAGAAATTCAGTATCTAACACAGAATGGACAGATGATAAATTAAGATATAATGTTGATATAATTGTTACATTTAAAAAAACTGGACAAACAATAAAATATAGGTATATAAATGGAAAAGAGTGGTTAACTAATGATAAAGATATAAAACAAAATACAGGTTATGTTGATGGTATAAATTTGATTGTAAATAAACTTAATAAAGAAGATTTTGTAGTTATTGAAGGAGATTCTTTTATTTATTCTAATCAAACTAAAGAGCAATTTGTTAATGAATTATTCAAAAAATTAGCAAAATAAACTTTAATATTTTGTCTTTTTTTATAGAGTATATTTGTTAAGGATATATTATTTTATAGAAAGATTTATAAACTTTTCTATTTTTGGTTTATAAAGATTACTGTAAAAATTTTTAAAATCTCTAAGATGTCTGGAACTGTTAAAAGATGCCCTGAATGTGGAAGTTTGAGTTTAACATGGGATGAACAAAGAGGAGAGATATATTGTGCTGATTGCGGGACAATTATTGAAGATAAGATGGTTGATACTTCTCAAGAACTTCAAGGTAGTTTTGACTCTGGAGAGAAAAAAGGAAGAGGCGGAGCGCCATTATCTATGCAGAAATTTGATAAAGGTTTAACTACTAATGTCGGTGAGATATCTGATATATATAAATTAGATGCTGGTTCAACAAGAAAATTTTTAAGGTTAAAAAAATGGCAAGAACGTGTTTCTACTTCTATAGAAAGAAATTTGAGACTTGCAATGTCTGAATTAAGAAGAGTTTCTTCATATCTGAATCTTCCTGAAGTTGTTAAAGATGAAGCATCAAGAATTTATCAATTTGTTTTACAAAGAGGTCTTGTTAGGGGAAGATCTATGGAGTCTGTTATAGCTGCTTGTATATATGCTGCGTGCAGAAGTTATGATATTCCGAGAACTTTAGATGAAATATCTGCATCTTCAGATGTTGAAAGAAAAGAAATAGGTAGAACTTACAGATTTATTATAAGAAAACTTGGAATAAAAGTAACTCCTTCAAGTCCAAAAGATTATATTCATAGATTTGCTTCAGTTTTGAAATTAAGCCCTAAAACTCAAAATGAAGCTTTGAAAATATTAAAAAAAGCTGAAGGAAGTGAACTTACAAGTGGTAGAGGTCCTGCAGGAATTGCTGCAGCAGGATTATATGTTGCTGCTTTATTAAATAATGAGAAAAAAACTCAAAGAGAAGTTGCAGATGTTGCAGGAATAACTGAAGTTACAATAAGAAATAGATATAAGGAACTTTTGGATAAACTAGATTTAGAAGAAAAATTAAAAATAAGAGAGGCAGAGACAAAAGCAGCTAGAAGAAAGGAAAAATAGTTTGATTTTATTTAATTTGATATTTTTTATTTTTTAGTATTTTACTTTAGAAAATATTTAATTTTTTAAGCAAGAATTTTTATGATTTTTCATTTTTTTAATTTTTTATCTGTAATCTAAAAAATAAAAATTTTTTAAACCTTATTTAGATATAATTTATGTAATAATTATATAGTACTATTATAGTACTATTGATAATGCGGAGATGCCAGAGTGGTCAAATGGGACACGTTTAGGCCGTGTTGGCTTAGTGCCTTCATAGGTTCGAATCCTATTCTCCGCATTAATTTTTATGATATCAAATTAAATCTTTATTTAACTAATTTTATTTACTTTAAATACAGATTTATTTTTTTACTAATTTAAGATAAGATATTTATGAAGAATTTTTTAATAGAAAACTTTTAATTTTTAATCTTAATATTTTTTATTTTTTTCTTTTTCCAGTTCCTTTTTTATCACTTGCAAAAGTTTTGTGTTCAATTTCATTTAATATTTTATTCATAGTATTTTTTATAGCCTCTTTTAAATCGTATTCTTCAGAATTAGCCTTGAGTTTATGTTTTGGTATAATTAATTTTGCTTCAACTTCATATCTTTTTATTTTTCCTTTTTTTGAATAACATTTTAATCTTACTTCAAAATCTATAATTTCTTTAACTAATCTTTCTATTTTAGATTTATATTCTTCTGAAATTATTTTTAAAATGTTTTTTTCATTTTCTGTTATATAATCTCCACAAGTTAATTTTATTTCCATATTTAAACAATATTTTTTTAAATTTAAAAATTTAATCCAGCACAAGTAAAAATAGTTGATGATATTAGTATTTTTTTAAATTATGTTTCTGGTATTAGTTTTTTATTATTTATTTTTTTAATTTTTATATATAATTTATTAATAAATATTTTTATTTTTTAAATCTTAACAATAAATCCGACTCTTTTTTAAGGATGAGCAGATGAATTATTTAATATTTTTTTGCTAAATATATAGAAAATTAAGGGATGTATTATTTTTTGCAATAATAAATAAAGACGCAATACGCTTTATAGACGGACAATATCATTCTTTTATTTTATTATTTCTTATCAGATTTTAAAAGGACAGCTTGTACATGTGCTTCTTGGCTAGGTCTATTTGTAATTTTTGCTTTGCCAAGCTCTGTTTCTATTATAGCAGATTTAACTAAAATGTTTTGTCTTGCAAGAAATCTGTTTGAAGGAGTTTCTAAAACATTCTTTATTTTTACTTTTTTTGTTTTTTTAGATTCTGGATCATAGACATTTGCAAATTCTGTGGATAATAAAACTGTTTTTTTATTTCCACCAAGGCATCTTAAAGTTTTCTTTTTTTCTTTTCTGAGTTTAACTATTCTTGGAATACCAGGTTTTTCATATTTTTTCTTTTTTGAAAAAAATTTATATTTTCCTCCTGAACTTTTTCTTCCTAATGCCATAGAAAATTTTAATTTTTAGTGTTATTTAAAGGTTTCGGGATTTTATAATTTAAATTATCAAAACCTTTATAAACCTATATAATTAAAAAAACATATGGTTAATGGAATTGAACGGCCACTTGATGTGTTGAACAATGCCAAAGGAAAAGAAGTTTTAGTTCAACTTAAAAATAACAGGCAGATGGTCGGAACTCTTTTAGCATTTGATATCCATATTAATGTGGTTATTGATAATGCTAAAGAGATTTTAGAAGGTGAAAATAAAAGAAGTGTTGGACTAACTTTTTTAAGAGGCGACACTATAATTTTCATCTCGCCTGCTAGTTTGGCAAAACGTGAATAAATTTGAGCTTTAGACCTAATTTGATTATAGCACGGTCGAGAGTTCTATAAAAAAATATTTTATGTAGATGGCACTTTTTTAAATTAAATTTTTCTTATATATTTTGAACAAGATATTCAATACAATTTTTGTTTTACTTAATTTTTTTAATAAATTTTATAGTATGTAGTATTTGAAGATTGATTAATATGTAAGTTATCTAGTTTAAACATTCTTTCAAATTTTTAAAATTAAGTTAAAATCTATTACAAATAGTAAATCAAGAATTTTTTTTAAGTTCTAAAATTAAACCTCTATTTTCATTAAATCTTCTGCTATAATAGTGTTTTGAAATATTCTTTTAGCTTCTTCAAGAAGAAGATTTTCTTTGTTTTCATATCTTTGAGAAATATGGGTTAATACAAGTTTTTTGACATTATTTAATTTTGCAATTTCTGCTGCTTGTTTTGCTGTTAAGTGTTTGTATTCTTTTGCTAATTCATTTCCATTTTCTGATTCATGTAAAAAAGATGCTTCAATTATTGCAAGATCAGAATCTTTTGCTAATTTTTTAGCGTTTTTACATAATCTCGTATCAAATATAAATGAAATTTTTTTCCCTTTCTGTAAATAGATTAATTCTTTTGCTTTTATTTTTTTACCATCGATTATAATATCTTTGCCTTTAGCTAATTTTGCTAGTTCTGGATTTCTTTTGTTAAGATTTAGTTTTTTTAATTTTTCTTTGTCTATTCTAATCTTATCTTTTTCAATAAATGCATAACCATTTGTAGGTGCGTCATGTTCTAAAGAAATTGCTGAAAGTTTGAAATCTTTGTTTTCAAAAAAAGTTCCGTTTACTTCTTCAATCTTGTAATTTATTCTTTTGGTATTTATATAAGTTGAAAAAGTTTTTTTAATAAAATTATTTGTTCCTTTAGGTCCATAAATATATAATGTTTTTCTATAGTCATTTAAAGCTAGAGTTTGAAATAAACCTTGAAGTCCAAATATATGATCTCCATGGAAATGAGTTATTAATAATCTTGTAATCTTACAAGGATTTAAATTTGCTTTTCTAAATTGTCTCTGAGTTCCTTCACCACAATCAATCAAAATATTTTCATCTTTATAATTAATTAAGTTTGATATATGGTTTCTTGTTTTAGTTGGAATTGCACTACTAGTTCCTAATATATTAATTGTTATTTTCATAAGAAATAAAAAAATCTGAGTTATATAAGTCTTTTTATAAATTTTTAATCTTATAATCTTGTAGATATTTTTTATTTTAAAAAGTATATTATTTTTATAATAAAATTTATAACAAAAATGACTAATCTTAAAAAGATTTAAATATAATTAATATTCTATTATAATATGAAAAAAGAGATATTGATAATTATATTAGGAGTTTTAATTGTGAATTTTTCATCATCTGTTTTTGCAGAAAAACTTGAAATTAATGTTAAGAGTGTTAATTCTGAAAAAGTTATTTTTGAGATAAATCTATATGATAATTCTAATAATTTAGTTGATGGAAGAATTAATTATATGATTCAAAATTATTACACTGATTTAATGAAAGAAGATGAATCTAATTCTGGAGAGGAAATAATTTATTTTTTTCCTGAAAATCCTGTTCAAGGACCTTGGAAAATAATTGCTAAATATAAGGATATTGAAACAAATGAGTTATTTCAAGTTGGAAAAGTTGAAAAAGCTAGTATAAGACTTGAAGGAAATAGTTTAATTATTAAGAATGTTGGAAATACTATTTATGATAGAAACATTTTAATTTCAATTGGAGATCATAAAGAAAGTGTAAGAATGTATTTAGAAGTAGGTGGTGAAAAGAAAATAAGACTTACTGCTCCTTCTGGAGAATATGTTGTTAAAGTTGATGATGGAACAACTGAAAGTGGCCTGACTTTTTCAGGAGTTTCTTTAACTGGAAATGCTGTTGGAATTGAAAAAATTATGGAAGGAAATTTTTTTCAAAGATACCCTTTAGTTAGTCTGTTTTTATTAGTCTTAGTTGTCTTTTTCTTTGTTGTTCTAATATTAAAAGCTTATAGGAAATATGCTGTTGAAATAAATATGGGAAAAAAGAAAAAGAAATATATAAGAAAACTAGCAAAAAAACTTAGATAATTAAAATAATAATTCTTTTAATAAAAATATTTAAATACTATATATCATACTTTATAATGTATGAAAAAAAGTATTTTAAATAGTTCTAAAAAAAGTGCGATTAATAGAACTAATATTAAAGAAAATATTGTTAATGTTGTTAAGAATATGAATAAACCTCTTTCTACTCAGGAAATAGCTGAGATTTTAAAAAAATCATGGCATACTATAATAAGATATTGTTTAGAGCTTGAAAATGAAGGTAAATTTACTAAATTTCAGGTAGGGAGGATTAATGTATGGCAACTAAAAAAATAAATAGAAAAGAAAAAAACCTAATAATTTATTTTTTAGTATTATTTGGATTATCTATTTTTTTAGCTGATTTTTCTTTTGCACAAACAGTTGAAAGAGGAGCTTATTGGGAGAGGATAAATGGAACAACTAAAAGCAATTTAAAAATCTATAATAATATTATAAATTATTACAATGGAAGCAGTTATAATCCTATAACATATGGACTTTGTATTAATGAAACTTATTGCTTTATAGATTGGAACGGTCTTATATATAGAGTAAGTAATGATCTGAATAAATCGTATATTAATTTATATGATTCTGAGAATAATTATATAACTAGTTTTGGATTTGGAATTACAGGGTATATTAATGGTAATTATTATAGATATACTACTTTAAATTTTACTTGGACTTGGTCTGGAGAATATAACAATCAGACGAAAATATATGTGTTTAGAGCTTACAATAACTATAAAGATTTTAATTGGACTCAAGAATATATTTTTTATTCAAATCAATCAATGAAAATAAAAAATATAATTAAAAATAATCTTGGAGTTACTATAACTAATACAACATTTTGGTATATACAAACAATAGATAAAGATAAAGGAATATGGTTTAATGGAACAAGATATGTCAATGATACTTATGAACACGGATATTTTGATAGTTTTTTGCCTTTAGTTAAATTCGAGGATGATTATATTTTTAAATATGATGATTTACTGAATAATGGTTTTAATGTAACAGATTTTTACTTAGGAAACGGAAGTGTAATCGGAGTTCCTTCAGTTAGAATTATAGCTATTGGGATAACAAAAAATAATGGAAATTTTTCTGATGGTGCTGATGTTATTATTGATCCAAATATTCTAATTACAGGTGCAGACGGTGGAGGAGATGCTGAAGTTAGGGGAGATTATCCAAATAAGAATTATGGTTCTGAAACTGATTTTTCAGTGAGATGGGGAACTCCTAAAAAAAATAGCTATTTGAAATTTAATATATCATCTATTCCAAATAATCAAATTATTGAGAATGCAACTTTGTGTGCATATTTATATAATGATCAGTCATCACAAACAATCGGAGCATATCATGTATACAAAGATTTTGATGAATTAAACTTGACATGGAATAATCAACCATGTGGAACTAATTTTGATAATTCTACTAATTGTAATTTGACTTATGATTCTTTTATAACTAATGATGGTTATCAAGATGGTACTTGGCAGTGCTGGAATATTTTAAATATTATGAGAAAAGAATATAATAATGGAAGCAAGTTAGTTAAAATTGTGCTTCATACTAAAGATACAGGAAATGCTGATTTTTTTTATTCAAAAGAATATTCTAATTCAAGTTTTTGGCCTTATTTAAATATAACTTACTATCCTGCTGATGTTAATCCTCCTTATTTTATAAATTTAACAGAAAATCCTGTAAATGCAAGTATTTATTCTTCTAATCAAATTTATTATTTTAATGTTACTATTAATGAAAGTAATCTTAATGTTGTTGGAATTGAGTTTAATGGAATTAATTACACAGGTTCTCAATACATTTCTAATGTATCTAATGTTTTTATTTTTAATAAAACAGGACTTGCTGCTGGAACTTATTCTTATTATTGGTGGGCTAATGATAGTTTAGGAAATTTTAATAAAAGTCAGATGAGATATTATTTAATAAACAAATCTTATAACAATGTTACTTTAATAAGTTCAGTTGGATGGTCTCCTATAACCTATGGAACAGAAGTGACTTTTGAATGTTTTGCAGATTATGGAATTCCTAATTTATATATTAATAATAATATTGTTAGTAACCCTATTAATATAATACTTGAAGTAGGAACACATAATATTAAATGTAATATTTCTGAAAGTCAAAATTATACTTCTGGAACTTCTCAAGGAACACTAACAGTAAATAAGGCAGATTCTAAAGTTTCTTTGACTTTTGATAAAACTTCTCCGCAAACTTATGGTGTTTTTATTATTCCTAATTGTTCTGTTGTTACAGGTGTTGGAACTCCTGAACTTTTTATGAATGGAGAATCTGTTAGCTCAGGTGTTCCTTTATATTTAGGAGCTGGAAATTATAATTTTAATTGCAGCTTGAATTCTAGTTATAATTATTCTTATTCTGAAAATTTAAGTGTTTTTGTAATTAATAAAGCCAGCACATTAACAAATGTTTTAGTTAATCCAGCAAGCCCTATTGTTTATGGGAATTTTTCTAATTTTTCATGTTATAATAATATGGGATTTGTGACAGTGATGGATATTAATGGAGTCGATAAATCAAGTGAAAAAGGATTAAATATTATTCGTGGAGCAGGAGTCTATTTGATAAATTGCAGTTTTGCTGGAAACTCTAATTATTCTTCGAGTTCAGAACAAATAGAATATTTGATAAATAAATCTTTAGGGAACATAAGTTTATTTTTAAATGGAATTGAAGATAATCTTACTATAGAATATCCGCAACAATATAATATAACTGCTGTTACTCCTTATGGAAATATTTCTTTATATATGAATGGTATTGATGTAACTAGTAATAATACGAAAAATGTTACTCCATTTAGAGAAAATGCTTTATACAATATAACCGCAATATCAACAGGAGATGAAAATCATTCAGAGTCATTTATAACAAGATGGCTTAACGTAACTCTTGATGAAATTCCTCCTGAAATAAATATATTCTCTCCGCAAGAAGGAAATGTTTACGGCAATAATGTTAGTTTAGAATTAAATTATATAGTTTTAGATTCACATCTGGAATCTTGCTGGTATAATCTTAATAATGGAGAAAATAAAACTATTTTAAATTGTGAAAATATAACTTTTAATATTTCTTCTGATGGAGTTTATACTTTATATTTATATGCTAATGATAGTTTAGGAAATATAGGAAAAGCTAATGTTACATTTTCAATTTTTGTTGGATATCCTTCAATTACTTTGATATCTCCAATAGGTATTTATTATAATTCTGGTAATATAAGTTTTAGATATGTTCCAAGTGATTTAGATTTAACTTATTGTGATTTGTGGGCAGATTTTTCAGGAGTCTTTAGTATAAATCAGACTAATAATACTCCTTTAAATGGAGTTGAAAATGTTTTTGAAGTTAAAAGTATTTCTGATGGAACTTATAAATGGAATATAGGATGTAATGATAGTTTAGGTCATTATGTTCTTAATGGAAATAAGACTTTTTATGTTGATACGGTAAGCCCTTCAGTAACTATTATTGAACCTCAAGGAATAAAAACTTCTTGGATAGGAATTCCTTTTTCTTTTTCAATTTTTGATAACTCTCCTGTTTCTTGCAAATATAATGTTAATTGGGCTACTGGAGGAGTTGTTATACCTAATACTTCTATTCTAAATTGTAACAACCCAATTAGCTTTAACCTTTCATCAGTAGGAGATTATGTTTTGAACTTATTTGTTACTGATTATGCAGGAAATGTTAATATTACAAGTTCTAGTTTTAGTATTTCAACAATAACTAGTCCACCTTCTTCAGGAGGAAGTTCTTCAGGAGGAATTTCCTCTGGAGGAGTTAGTTTTGCACCTGCAAAGTCATATAACAAAAATAACGTAATAGATTTAGAGATTTCTAATCTAGGAAATATAGTAGCGCAACAAGGAACTAAAAAAACAATATCTTTAAATGTTAAAAATATAGGAAATGTTTTTTTAAATAACTGTAGAATTATGTTAAAAGGAAATATAAGTTCTTGGTTTTATTTTAAACAGATGAAGGGAATTAGTCCTGGAGAAAGTGCTAGTTTTGTATTTGATTTAAGTGTTCCTGAAGGTATTTTTGGCGATTATTCAGGAGAATTAGAGATTATTTGTGATGAAATTAATAAATCTCAAGAAATAAAAGTTACAATTCCAAAAAAATTATATTCAATTAATATAAAAGAAATAAAATATGAAAAAAAAGGACTTAATATTAGCTATATTTTAGATACAACAGATTTCTATCGTGATAAATTGGAAGTTGATATATGGCTTGTTGATAGCGATGGAAATGAAATAAATAGAATCAAAGATAATTTTGATGTTAAGAGTAGTAGTGAAAATAGTATAATTGATAGAAATATTTTTATGGAATTACCTAAGGGAATGAGTGGAGTTTATACTATATATTTTGCGTATTCAGATGATTTAAAAAATTATGTGAAACAACCTATTGTGTTAGGAAAAAGTTCTACAACAGGTTTTTCAATTCTTAATCAGCCGAGAAATAAAATGATAATATATTTAATTTTTGTTTTTGTTTTATTTGTTATCATTTTTATTATAATGTGGGGAAATAAAAATAAAGAAAGATTAAAAGGTGTTAAATTAAAAAAGAAAATCAAAAAATAGATTTTTAAATATTAAAAATTTTAGAAAATAATAGCAAAAGATTTTTTCATAGTCATTATTTGTTTAGTTGTTGTACTTATTACTATCTTGTTGTAGCACTATAACAACAATGAAAAATAACAATAAAAAATCACCTTTATACAAATAAACTCAAATGATTTTACAAATGCTATGCAATTTCTTTTATTCTTATGAACTTTGTTAGTAATACGTTTAGTATATCTCTATGCTTTTAATTCTTCCTCTTTTTAGTATCCTTTATTATGTGCTTGCTGAAGTTTTTATTTTATTAATTATTATGTAAATTTTATGAGAATTATTATACGTCCTATTCTATTAGGCAGTTTTTCTGAATTATATATATTCGAATAAATTTTGATTATTTTATATATACGCTCGGGGCAGGATTTGAACCTGCGACCCCCTGCTTTCTTCTTTTTTAGGAAAGGTCCTAATTTTATTAGAAGGCAGGTGCTCTATCCAGGCTGAGCTACCCAAGCATAAGAAACTAAAAAAATAGTTGTATATAAAGCTTTATTTTTTATTTTATTAAGAAAAATGTATTTTTTAGGTTATAATAAAACAAGGAAAACTTTGTAATTACATAACTAGTAAATATGTTAAACTTAAAAAAAATATTCCGAGTAAATATCCTGCAATTACATCAGAAAACCAATGCGCATTTAGATAAATTCTTGAAAAACCTATAAGTATAATTAATATTATGTTTATCATAATAAAAATTTTTCTTAATTTTTTATTCTTTAAATAATCTTTCATTGTTAATGCAAATATTGTAAAAAATATTAAAGACATCTCACTATGACCTGATGGAAAACTAAATCTAGTAAAATCTAAAATAGTATCATAAGGTCTTATTCGATGTATAAAATATTTTAAAAATAATTCTGTTATTAGACCAAGAGTCATAGATATTGAAATTAATAGGAAATTTTTATATTTCTTTTTAAATAAAAAGAAAACTCCAAGGCTTATTGTTAAAATAGTTAAAACTAAAGTTCCTCCTAAATTTGTTATAAACAACATAATATTATTTAATATAGGATGATATACATTCATAATTTTTTTAGAAATGAATAAGTCAAATTTGACAACTATAGTAGGTTTTGAAATCAGAAATGTTAAAAAAATAAATAAAACTATTGAAATTATGCATAATTTTAGCAATCCTTTTCTAATATTTTCTTTTTTTTCCTCTTTTTTCATATTCTTAATAACATAACTAAATTTAAAAAGTTGTTATTTTTATTTTTTTTGGAATAAGTCATATAGTAATCATTGATTTGCACGGGTGGCACAGTGGTACTGCGTCCGCCTGCAGAGCGGATTTTCGGGAGTTCGATTCTCCCCCCGTGCTTATTTATTATTTTTAATAGTATCTATTTTTTCTTATTTTATTATATCTATTTATCATTCTTCAGAGGTTATAGAAAAATTTATAAAGAATTTTGTTTAAAAATTTTAATTAAAACGTTGTTTGTTATACTCTATAATTTTTAAAATGGAAAAAAAAATTTTATCTGAATCTTATGATTTTGTATTTTTTAAAAGATTAAATTTAGGTGATTATAAATTTGAAAATTTAGCAAGAGCTATTGAAGAATGTAATAATAATAATGTTTTGTTAAGTGATGTAACTTTTATTGGAGATATTAAAAAGATTTCACATGTTCCTTTATCTTTAGCTAGCGATGGTTTGTATTTTTTTGGAAAAGTAATTGATTTGAAAGACGATTCTTATAACTTTGAAGTTGAATTAAAAGGTAGAGTTTCTTCTTATAAGTTAAATAAGAAAAATCTTGCAGGTCTTTTAAAATTAGAGGGAGAACCTCTTGAAAATTTTCCTTCGAAATTTAGAAAAGTTCCTTACTACAATTTTGATGAAGATTTTTTTTATAAAAATAAGAAAAAAATTTTTTTATTTAGTTTTGATGATCCTAGATTTGTTGATCAGAAATATTATATTGGAACAAATGTAGATCCTCAATATAATAGGTTTAATGTGATGATCCCTTCTTTAAGAATTCAAAATAGAAAGTATGTTTCTTTTAATTTTTCTTATAATTCGCTTACAGGATTATTTATATCAGAGTAATCTTAAATCATTTTTTGAAATAATTTTAAAATCTATTTTTTTCAAAATCTTTAAATATAGACTTGTAGTGTGTAAATTATGTATATAGTAAAAAAAACTATTGGAGGAAAAGATTATTATTCTCTAAGAAAAAGTGTTAGAGAAGGTGATAAAGTTAAGAGCAAATTTATTGCTTATTTAGGTAAAGATAAAGAACAAGCAGAAGTTAAAGCTAAGGAAATTGAAGAGAAAATGAAAAAAAATGAATCGTTTGAAGATATTTCTAAAAAAGATGAGGAAATATTTGAAAATGATTTTAATGATGAGAAAACTATTATAACTATTGATGAACTTGCTAACTTCTGTAAAGAGAAAGGATTTGTATTTCGAAGTTCTGATATTTATGGAGGATTTTCTGGTTTTTGGGATTTTGGTCCTCTTGGAGTAGAACTCTTTAATAATATTAAAAAAGACTGGTGGAATTATTTTGTAATTAATCGTGAAAATATAGTTGGAATTGAAGCTTCTGTTATTTCACATCCAAAAACATGGGTTGCTTCAGGTCATGTAAGTAGTTTTAATGATATTATGGTTTTTTGTAAGAGATATAAAAGATATTTTAGAGCTGATCAATTAATTGATGATGTATTAAAAATTAGTGTTGAAGGCAAGTCAAAAGAAGAAATTTTGAGAGTTATAAAAGATAATAAACAAAAATTTTTAGATAGCGGTTATGATCTTGAAGAAGAATTAAAAACTTTTAATTTAATGTTCAAAACTGAAGTTGGTCCTTCTGGAGATGGTGAAATTGCATATTTAAGAGGAGAAACTGCACAAGGCATGTTTATGAATTTTAAGCTTATACAACAAACATCTAGAATGCAATTACCTTTTGGAATAGCTCAAATTGGAAGATGTTTTAGAAATGAAATATCTCCAAGAGATTTTTTGTTTAGATGTAGAGAGTTTCATATAGGAGAGTTTGAATTTTTTATAAATCCCGAAGAAAAAGAATGTAATTTATTAACAGATGTTCATAAAAATTTAAAAATTAAACTTCTTGATGCAGAAACTCAAAATAAGGGAAAAAATGATCCTAGAGATATAACTATTGAAGAAATGCTTAAAGAGAAAAGATTAGAACCTTGGCATGCTTATTGGCTTAGCGAACAGGTTCTATGGTTTAATTCTATAGGTTTAACTGAAATAAAAATTAGAGAGCATAAAAAGGATGAACTTTCGCATTATTCCTCTGCAACTTTTGATATTGATTATGAATTTTCTTTTGGGTCTAAGGAGATTGCAGGAATTGCAAATCGTGGACAATATGATTTAACTCAACATGAAAAATATTCAGGAGTATCACAATCTGTTTATGATGAAAAATATAAAAATAAAGTAATACCTAAAGTTATTGAACCTACTTTTGGAATGGAAAGAATATTCTTAGGTATTTTAACAAAAGCATATCACTATGACAAAAAAAGAGATTATGTAGTATTGAAGATTCCTGCTAAATTAGCACCTATAAAGGCTGCTGTTTTTCCCATTGTTAAACAACCTCAATACGTTAGTTTATCTGAAGAAATAGTTCGTGATTTAAGAAAAGAGTTTAATGTGATTTATGATAAGTCAGGTTCTATTGGTAGACGTTATGCAAGGAACGATGAAATCGGTACTCCTTATTGTATAACTATTGACGAAGATAGTTTAAAAGATAACTCTGTAACTATAAGAGACAGAGATTCTACGCTTCAAATTAGAGTTAAAATTTCTAATTTAAAAGATATTTTAAAAAAACTGATTTATAGAGAAGTTTCTTTTAGAAATGCAGGAAAATTTGTTGAAACTAGAGTAAAAGAACAAAAGTCTATTGATAAGAGAAATTAAATTTTTTGAATAACTTTTTAAAACATATTAAAATTTAATAGAATATTATTTAAATTAAATTTCCTTTTAAAGTTAATGAAATGGGATTTTAAAAAAGAGTTATTTAGAAAAATATTTCATTTTTTAACTATTAGTATTTTATTTATCTATTTTATATTAGTGGATGTTTTTAATAGAAAATTTGCACTTTTGATACTAGTTCTTATATTAATCTTTCTTTTAAAACTTGAATATTTTAGAATTGAAATTAGGAAAAAAATTCCTATATTACATTACATATATAAGTTTAGAAGAGAAAAAGAAAAAAATAAAATTGGTTCAGATGTATTCTTTTTAATAGGTGCTATTCTTGTTTTAGCAATATTTGATTTTAAGATTGCAATTGCTGCAATCTTAATAACTATTTTTGGAGATATGGTAGCAGCTTTGGTTGGAAAGGGTCTTGGAAAAAGAAAACTAAAATCTTTAAAAAATAGAACTTGGGAAGGTATTATTGCAGAGTTTATTGTTGATTTTATCATAGTTTTTTTAATATTTTTTTGGGGTTTTTGGAATGATTATCTAATTTTATATAATTTAAAATTTTGGATGGTTGTTTTAGTAATGTCTATTAGCGCAACTTTTATAGAGACAATTGTTTATAAAATAGACGATAACTTTTTTATTCCTGTTTTTTCCGGATTTTTAGGAGAAATTATTATTTTGTTTAGCTAATTATTTTTAAAAATTTATCTTTAAAAAATGATAGAATTTTTATTAAATTATCTAATATTATTTGATTTTTTAGTTTTATTACTGAAAGTAATTTTTACTACTTTTTAAAATTAATATATTTAGGTTTTGTTAATTTATTTTACTATATTATTAATTAAATATCTGTGCGATATATATTGTATATTGATAATATTTTAATATTTATTGTTCACTATTTATTTTTTATGCTCGTGCAAAAAGGAGATTTCGACGATCCTTATTTATATAGATTAGAACGTTTTAAATCTTTGAAATTTGGAACTAGCGGACTTAGAGATGAAGATAGCAATTTAACTGATATTCAAGTTTATGTTTCAACAAAGGGATTTTTAGATTATCTATTTTCAATTTCAGAAAACGAGGGTGGAATAAAAAAAGGAAGTAAAATTGCACTTGCTGGAGATTTTAGACCTTCAACTCCTAGAATTTTATATGCCGTTAGTGTTGCAATACTTGATTCAGGATGTTTTGTTGATTATTGTGGAAGAATACCTACTCCTGCTTTATCTTTATGGGGTTTTTATAATAAAATTCCAAGTATAATGGTTACTGCTAGTCATAATCCATATGGACAAAATGGAATAAAATTTATTAAACCTAATTCTGAAGTGATGAAAGAAGAAGAAAAACCTATTTTGGAAAAAATTCAAATTATTAGAGAAGTAGAATATAGAAAGTCATGGGAAGAATCTATGTTTGATAAAAATGGTTTTTTTAAAAATTTTTACGATATTAATGACGCAAATACTGCATTATTGTTGATAAGAGCTTCCAAGGTTTTAAAAGATGATTTCATTAATCATTCAGCAAAAGAGTTTTATGTTGAGAGATATAAGAAAGTTTTTGGTAAAATATTGTCCGGAGAAAAAATTGTTTTTTATGAACAAACTTGTGTTGGAAGAGAAGTTATTCCTAAAATTTTTTTTGAATTAGGCGCAGATGTTATTTTAGAAGGAAGAGTTGATGAAACAAAGGAATTTGTTCCTGTAGATACTGAAGATATGAAAAAAAGTATTTTAGAAAAAATGGCTGAAATCGCTGTTAAACATAATCGTTTTATAACTATAACTGCAGATGGAGATTCTGATAGACCTGCTGTTGTTTTAGTTAGAAAAGATAATTTTGGAAATCATAAATATAAGGATGGAAAACCTCATTATTATTTTTTAAAAGGAGATAAATTAAATGTTCTTGCTTCAATTTTTATAAGGCCTGATTATGTTTGTGCTCCAGCAAGTGTTTCGCATAAACCTATAGAACTTTTAAAAAAATTGGGAATTAAAGTAAAACTTACAAAAGTAGGTTCACCACATGTAATAAAAGAAATGATTAATAAAAGAAATAATTCGAAAGAAGATATGTTTATTTATGGTTTTGAGGGAAACGGCGGAGGTATAATGGTTAGTGATAAAAGATTCTTTGATGATGTTATATTAAATTCTTTGCCAACAAGAGATCCTACATTGCCTGTTTTATGTACTTTAATTCTTGCAAAAACAAAAGGGCTGGATTTGGAAGATTTGTTAAAAGAAATATTTTCAGGAGAATATGAAAGTCATCATCATTCAGGGCTTGTAGAAAATATATCAGGAGTTTCTATTACAGAAGGTTGTGAAAGATACAGCTCTGAGATTGGAAAAAAAATTATAGAGTTTTTTTTACCTTTAAACAAAGAAATTGTTGAAATAGAATTTGTAGAAGGTAAGGTTTTTGGACTAGACTATAATCAAAATGAAATTTTAATTGATAGAGATAATCAATTAAAGATAATGAAAGTTAAAGAAATCTTAACAAAATATGTTAGGGACGCAGTTAATTCTTATGAAGTTGACATAATTAAGATAAACTATATTGATGGAATTAAGATTTTTTTATCTAATCAAGAAATATTACATTTTAGACCCTCTGGTAATGCTTCGCAATTTAGGATTTATGCAGAGGCTATTAATGAAGAAAGGGCAATTGAAATTGTCGAACGAGCAATTAAACCAAAAGTTGGAACTCTTGTTAAACTAATTAATGACTTTATAGATGGAAAAATAAATTAATAACTTTTGTTTAAAATTTTTTTATAAAATTGATTTGTTAAAATATTAATCTATTTTTTTATATCCTGTTATCTTTTTTAAATTTGTTTTACAAATATTTATATAGTTTTGCATTACTATATCTTTATGGAAGATAAAGATTGTATTTTTTGTAAAATTGTAAAAGGAGAAATACCTTCAAATAAAGTATATGAAGGAGAAAATTTTATAGGAATACTAGATATTAATCCCAAGGCAGAAGGTCATAGTCTTATTATCTCAAAAAAGCATTATAGAAATTTGCTTGATATTTCAACAGATTTAGGAAATGAAATTATTTCTGCTTTTAAAGAAATTGCTTTAAAATTAAAGGAAGAGGGTAAAGCAGAAGGATTTAATTTAGTAGTTAATAATGAACCTGATGCAGGTCAAGTTATTATGCATGCTCATCTGCATGTTATTCCTCGTAAAAGAGGTGATGGTTTAAGAGGAATTGTTTAAATTTTTATTTTTCAATAAAAACAATCTTAAAGGTATTCTCTAACATAATTATTTTGTTTATACAATAGACCTCATTAAAATAATGAAAGAAGAATTAAGTTTATTTTAGAACCAGAAACTTGCATAACCTACTACTCCGTGATATTTGTCACCTGTAATATCTCCAGAATTTTTATATTCTATTAAATTAGGTTTGACATTTAATAATTTGCATAAATACATCATTATTAATAAAGGATAAAAACCACACGCATCTATATTTTGAAAATTTTCAATTTCTAAATTTTGAATTATTTTTATTGTTGATTTATCTATTTTATTTGCTATTTCGTAATTTTTAAAGTGAGAAAGGTCTGTTGAAAAAACGAAAACAGCAGGTTCTTTAAATATTTTTTCTGCAATAGATTTTGCTTGCTCGGGCATAATTTTTCCTACCATTAAAGGCATTATTTTTTTAATTCCGATTTTTTGCAAAAATGGAACTTGATTTTTAATTGAATGTTCTTCTTCAATATTAGTTGTTGGAAAATCTTTGTTATATAATTTAATTTTTCCTAAAGGAGTAGACCATTCGATTTGATCTGAAGTTACAACTCTTGTTAATGGAATATAATGAGAAGGTCCTAAAATAATTGCTTTTTCTATTTTTTTATTTTTTAATAATGAAAATGCTTTTCCAGCAACAGAGCCTGAATATTCATAACCTGCATGAGGCACTATTAAACCATTTATTTTAAAGGGTTTTACTTTTAAATTTAATTCTTGATTCAAATAAGAATCAACTAGTTTATTTAGTTCATCTTTATCTTGAGGATACCAATTTGTCATAAATTTTTATATAATAAAACCTATTTATATTTTATCTTTACAAAACTAAAAAGTATTATTTTTTAACAATATAATTTTAAACTTTAAAATATTATTTTAATAATGGAAAAAAGATGTATTTTGTATAAAAAACAAAGGAAGGAAAATAAAGTTAAATGTTTAGCTTGCAGTCATTATTGCGTTATCTCTAATGGTAAAACCGGAATTTGTGGAGTTAGAAAAAATTTAGATGGTAATTTGTTTTTACTTGTTTATGGAAAAGTTGCTGCTATGCATATAGATCCTATAGAAAAAAAACCTCTTTATCACTTTTTACCTGGAAGTTATACTTATTCTATTGGAACTTTGGGATGTAATTTTAAATGTGAATTTTGTCAGAATTTTGATATAAGTCAAGCTCATAAAAAAAGTATTATATCTTTTGGTGTTGAAATTTCACCTGAACAAATTGTTAAAAATGCATTAAAAACAGAATGTAAGAGTGTGGCTTATACTTATAATGAACCAATAATATTTTCAGAATTTGTTCATGATTGTGCAGAAATTGCGCATAGTAAAGAATTAAAAAATGTAATAGTTACTAATGGTTATTGGTCAAAGGAAAGTTTTGAATATTTAAAAGACTTAATTGATGCAGCTAATATTGATCTTAAAGGAGATGATTATTTTTATAAAAAATATTGCGGCGGCAATTTAGAACCAGTTCTTGAGACGATTAAAAGATGTTATAATTATGGAATTCATGTAGAAATTACGACTTTAATTATAGATGGTTTGAATGATGATGATATTGTTCTAAAGAAAATTGCAATGTTTATTGCAAATCTTGATAAGAAAATACCTTGGCACATATCAAGATTTTTTCCCCATTATAAAATGAAAGATAAAAGAATAACTTCTATTTCAAGTTTGAATAAAGCTTATTATATTGGAAAAAAAGCAGGACTTATTAATGTATATTTAGGAAATATTTAAATTTTTTTTAATTTATTTTTGACTATAACAGATATAAAATAAGAATTTCACTTGTAATAAATAATGTTCGTTTTTCTTTTATATTCATAAATATTAAAAAATCAATTTTTGTATAACATGATTTATCAATATTTCTTTATTAAACTTATTATATTTTAATTTTTTATTTTTTGATTAATCCTATTATTGCTATTATTAATGGAAGAGATAAAATAAAAATTTCTCCCAATATCAAAAATAAACTTCCAGAGAAAATTAATCCAATTCCTAAATAAACAGCATCTAAAATATAATGAGTTGTTATTACCGTGGTTATATTATATCTTAAGAAAAAATAACTCATTATAATTCCTATAATTATAAGTTCTATTGCTCTAAAATATATAGGAAACACAGGATAGTTTGAATGAGCAATAGCCCATATTAAAGTTGGAATTAATACAGCTAAAAATGTTGAACCTAAATATTTTTTAAAAAAAGAAATTCCGAATAATCTATAGGTAAATTCTTCTAATATTGCTGCTTCAATTAAAGAAATTACAAATATTGTAAAAAAAGGAATATAAACTAAATTTGATGTGCTTATTTCTTCTAAGTTTAAAGACCATATACCTAAAAATCTTTCTCCGATTATATACGTAATAACTGTTATTCCAAAAATTAACATAGCTATTAAATATCCTCTTAATATAGAATAAGATATTCTTTTAGTGAAGATTTTTTTTTCTGATATATCTATTAAATCTTTTATTTTTTTAGGCCAAATTTCATTTGTTAACGCAAAACCTGCTGTTCCTGTTGTGAAAATAATTAAACATGATAAAAATATTAATACTACAGAAATCAGAATAAAATTTCCCAAATATGCTTCAAACGGGAGATTAGTTGGATAATTATATTTTATTGCAGGTATTGAATTTATTTTTTCGATAAATAAAAAAATAAAGCTAATGATAGATATTGTTAAGAAAAATTTCCATTTAGTTTTTTTCTTAATAATATTTATGATAGAAATAGTGAATGCTATTAAAAATATTATTAGAGTTGCAAATAACGATATTAACGATAAAAAGTTTCCTAATTCTAATTCTTTATTCGTATTTTTTGTGAAATCTTCTGGTATAAGTAAAAAGTAACGATACCCTCCTATTTTGTTTCCTAAAATATCAATTTTTAATTCTAAATAAGCCTCTCCATATTCAGAATTTATAACTGAATCTGTAATTTTATAAGTAAAATGATGATCTATCCTTTTTTGAATTTTCTCTGTTGAGTAGTCCTTTTCTTCTAAATTAGTTAAATTGAAATTTTCATTCTTTAAGTAATCTAAGGCTTTAATTTTTGCTTCATCTTTTGTTAAATTATTTAATAATTCTGTTTTATTTTTGGGGATGTAATAAGAAAATCCTATTACTCTTTTTGAATAATCATCTATGTAAACTGTAATTTCTTCTATTTCATATTCTTTAAAGAATCTAACTCCGTAATAATTTAGAGGAATATCATATTTACTGATATATTCCATTGCTTTTTCTTTTCCAAGAACATGTTCTAAAAAAGATATTTCTCTTCCAGATTTGAAATAATTGATAGATACGTCAAACTTTTCTAAAAGTTTGATATCAATTATATTATTATATTGAATATGATTTTTTGCAATTTCAATTGCTTCTTTTTTTTTGAGTATATTTTTTTGATTAAACGCATTTAAAATTGTTTCATTTGGAAGTAAAGAATCCTTGATAAAAGAATATTCTTGATATAAAAAAAGTGCAAATGAAAGGAATGCAAAAACTACAAGAAAAATTGTGAAAATTTTTTCATCGTTTTTATTTGAGAATTTAAAATTATTATTTTTAATTTTATAATTTTGCTTTTTATTAAGCACACTCTTTTTTATTTTTTTCATTATTTAAGATACAAACTAATTTATTTAAATCTAATTATATCTTTCAAGTTTTTAAAGAAATTTTATTTTATTTCTTCAAAAAATCTTTAAAAAATTGAGTTGAAAAAATTATTTATTATTTAGATAATTTTATAAAATTGTTAAACTCTATTTTAATAATGGATTATAAACCTTTATTAAAGTTAGCGCGAAATTGTATAGAATGTGAATTATTAAATAAAAATTTTGATGTGCCCGATGATATTAAAAAAAAATTTAATGAAAAAAAAGCTTGTTTTGTTACACTTAAAATTAATGGTAGACTTAGAGGGTGCATAGGTTCACTTGAAGCTAAGCAAGAACTTTGGAAAGATGTTATTGATAATTCAAGAAATGCGGCATTTTTTGATCCCAGATTTTCTCCTTTAAATTATGATGAACTTTCTAAAATAAAAATAGAAATTTCTATTTTGACTAAACCTAAAAAACTTGGAATAGGTTCCTATGTTTTTGACAAAATAGATAAAAAGATGGGAATAATATTAAAAAAAGGATATTCATCTGCAACTTTTTTGCCTCAAGTTTGGGAAGAAATTCCTGATAAGACTAAGTTTTTAGAACATCTTTCTTTAAAAGCAGGACTTAGCCCTGATTCTTGGAAAGATGCAGAATTATATTATTATAGAGTTGATAGCTGTGAAGAGTAGGAGTAATAATCTTATAAAATATTTTTTAAAATTTAAAAAAATAATTTAAAGAATTAAGCAAGTTATATAATATATAAAAACACTTTTAAACGTAAAAATAAACGGCTAATATTATCTAAGTTATTTATGCTAATTAAATTAATAAGTACTATAGCCTTCTCTTGCTAATTCTCTTTCTAATTCAATAGATTCTCTTATCATGCATAATTTTTTATACATTAATGCTAATTTTCTTTTTATTTCAATTGCATCAATTCCTTTTTCTATTCTTAACAATTTTTCATATGCTTTAGCAGCCATTCGATACCTATTCGATTTTTCTTGTTTTTCAGCTTCTTCTTTAAACATTATTATCATTTTTTTTATTACTTCATCTTTTTCTCTTGGAAGTATAATCTCTTTTATTTTATTATAAGCAAAATCAACTCTGTCATATAGCCCTGCTTTTATTAAAAGTTCAATTTCTTTTAAATAAGAGTCATATTTTTCTTTTTGTGTTAGACATAATTCTTGAAATTTTTCTAGATATTTTATAGAATCTGTATACATATGTTTTTTTTCGTATAATCTTGAAAGTTCTGAATAACAATATCTTAATGTTTCAGAATTTACAAATTTTCCTAAACAAGATTCTAGATATTCCATTCTTAAGAAATCATTCATTTTTTCAGCTTTTAGTTCGATTTCTCTTTTTGTTCTTTCTAAAACTTTCATGAAAATACATGTATCGATGTATTTTTAAATTTATTGATAACACAAAAGATTTATTGAATAGATTATTTAACTAAAATGATATTTTTTTATTAAAATTAATATAAAGATAATTCTTATAATAATTCATAAAATAAAAATAAATGAAGTATAATAAATAAATTTTATTTTAAAATATTAAAATAAAAATTCTTAATTTATTATGGCTCCACCGAGAATCGAACTCGGGACCTCGGCCTTATGAGAGCCGCGCTCTACCTCTAAGCTATGGAGCCATAAAATTAAGACTAGAAATTCCTTTAAAAAACCTTTTATTAATAATTTTTTAGAACAATTTAAAAACCTTTATTCTTTTATTCTATTATTAATGATGAAAAATATTCTGTTATTAAATGGAATTAATTTTGAGAATATTTCTAGAGAAATAAATAGTAATATGAGTACTTTGTCTGTTATAGCAAAAATTATAGGAATTATTATCATAATTTATATGATTATACTAATAATTTCTGCAATATTTAACATTATAAAAAATAATAGGATAAAAAAAATTTATCAAAAGGTCTGTGATATAGAAGAAAAAATTGATTATTTAATTGAAAAAACTAATAAAAAAGAAAAAGCGAGACTTTTAAATAAGAAAGATAAAAAATAATTTTAAATTTTAAAAGAAAAATTTAATTCTTTAATTCTATAAAAAGTGTTATTTTTTTTGTTAAATATTCGTTGTAAAAGTTTATGTCATTTAAAAATTTTGGTAAGTTTTTGTGTTAATTTAATTTAAAAATACTTTGAAATATTTTTATTTTAATAGAATTTTTAATTTTAAACTTTAACTAAATGTATGTCAATACTTGAAACAAATATTCTTTTACCTTCTTTATTTTCAAATTGTTCACTTGAAATTTTAATATCTTTAACTTGGATATTTTCTTCTTTTAAAAATGTTCTTCTTGCAACTTCTACAACATCAACTGCTTTACTTATAAATTTACCTCTTGCAGAGACAACAACTTCTTTTTGTCCTTTATTTTTGAATTGCATAACAACGCCAGTTACGTAATTCATAAAAGGTTTTATACCGACAAATATTATATTATCTTCTGAACTTGTTTGTTTCTTCTCTTGCGTTTCTGTTTTTTCTGTTTCTTGCATTTTCTATTTTCTATATTTTTATATTTTCTTTTGAATATCTTTCTTTTTTAATCTAGTTATATAACCTGCTATCTGATTTCTGACTTTTTTACTCGGAGTTAGTTCTAGATATTTTAAAATTTCTTTGTTTTCTTCAAACTTACAAGTAAAAACATTATATTCTTTATCATATTTAAGTAAAGCATGTGTTGTTCTTTTAACGACTTTTGGTTTTATTCTTCCCATATTATCTTAATTTAATTTTAATCTGTTTTTTTGTAGTTTTTACAGTTTTTAAATATTATTGTTTTCATTTTTATATTTATTATATTATAAATATAAGAAATATTAATTATTTTTATATTTTTTTAATTTTTAATATAGAATAATATTTATCTTTATATTCTCGTGCTTTTTTTGATAGATTTCCAGGTGTTATAAATAATGCAGGTAAAGGAATCGATTGAGCTTTACTTAATAAACTATGTAAATCTTTTTCAGAAACTGTTTTCTTGTTTTTAGCTTGTGTTAAAAATGCAATAGGTCCTAACTCTGTGTCTATTTCTGTAACACAATTGTATTCATTTTTTTTGAATTCTTTTTCTTCCAATATTTTAAACTTAGATTTTTCTAAAAATTGTATAACTTTTAATACAAATTCTGATTTAGGTTTTATTTTTTCATTTTTTAATTCAGATTTAATCGCTAAGGGGTTTGCAAATTCTGTTAAAGGCTTAATTTCTATTTTTTTAATGATTCTTCTTATTTTTTGTTTTTTTTGTTTTTCTAAAATTTCTGTTTTTATTTTTTCAGGTTCTATTTTTATAGATTCTGTTTTCTCTTCTTTTTCTATTTTTTCTTCAGTTGGCTTGAATTTATCTTTTATTTCGTCTTCAGTAACTGTTAGATACCTCCAATAAATTTCTTCATTGTATTTAAAAATAAATGCAAAATCTTTGATATTTCTCAAAGCTATTCTTATTGCAGGTTCTTGTTCAGAATCTTTTAATATTCTTGAATTTTTTAATAATTGATATGCTTCTTGTTCTTTTGGATGTAAAAAATTTTTAAAATTCTCTAATTTTTGTTCTTCACCAGCTATAAAATATAAAGGAGTTCCTCCAACTCTTAAATTGCTTGTTTTAATCTTTTTTTCATTCAAAAGTTCTCCTAAAAAAGCAGAAGTTATTATTGTGTCTAATCTTAGTTCTTTTGATATCTGAACAGGAAGACTCGGCCCTTTTATTTTTAAAATATTAATTATGCGATTTTTTATCTCATTTACATCTACCATGTAAAAAGTATAATATTATAATTAATAAAATTATTGATGCAATTTTGTTACTAATATTATTATCGATAAATACCTCTTTTATGTTTTTTTGGAATTAATGCATAAACTAGTGTGAAGACTATATAGGCAATTAAGAATGGAATTATGATATAAATTATTATTTGAATAATTAAATGTAATAATGGTGCACATTTACAACAAACATAATTTTTAATCGGAATCAATAAATAATAAAAATAACATAATCTATTTTCAGTTAAAAGAGAACATTCGCATTTTATTTTTTTAGCTGTTAGAATATTATAGACAATCCATATTATTGTAATCGATGTAGAAAAAATTACTTTTTTATATGTCGGTTTAAAATTTGGTTTTAATAGCATCTTGTATGAATTTATTTAAGGTTTTATCCAATCTATTTCATAGTATATTATGTCTTCTTCTGAATCAACAATAGCAAGAAGAAGTTTTTTTCCACTTGCATGAGATACTCTTAGTTTTGCTATAAATTCCTTTATTTTTATATTGTCAATTGATTTTATTGGATAGCAAATCCATTTAGCATGTTTATTTTTCTTGTAGTCTTCCTTATTGTATACTCTAAATTCTTCACCAAATTTTATTCCAGCTTTAATAACATAACCTTTATTTTTTAAATCTTTAAAAACTAAATATTTTGTTATAAAATCTTTATTTTTTGAAAATATTTTTAAAATTTCTTGTTCTTTTAGTTCTTTATCATTTTTTATTAATTTTGCTTTTTTATTCTCTAATAAATAAAAAGCTTCAAAAGGGTTATAGATTACCTTACCATCTTTTATCTCTCCTAATTTTTTTCTGTCTTGTGTATCTATAGCAATTTTTGAATTTGAAAATATTCTTTCTCCTTCTAGATAAATAGGAAACATCATATAAAAGTTAATAAAAAGGATTATTTAAGATTTAGGGTTATTTATTTAATCTAAAAATAGATTTATGTAAAAATTTTATTCTTTTTTTAAATATCAAAATAATTATTTCCAAAGTTATCTAGATTTTTTTAGAGAATATTTTGTTTTATAATTTAGTATAAACATTAATGTTGGCTAACACCAAGTTTAAAAATACTAGTTTTCTATTTTTTTTATGATAAAAATTGATTTTAGCTCCATAGAGAAAAAGTGGCAAGAAGTGTGGGAAAAGAAAAAAGCTTTTGTAGTAAAGGAAAATCCAAGGAAAAAAAAGTTTTATGTTTTAGAGATGTTTCCATATCCTTCTGCTTCTGGACTTCATATGGGTCATGCTCTTAACTATACAATTGGTGATATTTATGCTAGATTTATGAGAATGAGAGGATTTAATGTTTTGTATCCTATGGGATATGATGCTTTCGGACTTCCTGCTGAAAATGCTGCAATTAAAGCAAAATCCCATCCTAAAAATTTTACTGATTCTGCTATTCTCAATTTTATCAGTCAACAAAAAGCATTAGGTTTATCCTATGATTGGAATAGGTTGATTAGAACTTGTGATCCAGAATATTATAAATGGAATCAATATTTTTTTTTGAAATTTTTGGAAAAAGGTTTAATTTATAGAAAAAAGGCTGCTGTTAATTGGTGCCCTGAGTGTAATACTGTTCTTGCAAATGAACAGGTTCATAACGGAATGTGTTGGAGACATACAAATGTTCCTGTGGAAATAAAACAATTAGAGCAATGGTTTTTAAAAATAACAAATTATGCAGATGAATTATTAGATCATATTCCTAAGCTTGAATGGCCTGAGAGAATTAAGAAAATGCAGGAAAATTGGATTGGGAAGAGTTTTGGAGCTAATATATTATTTCCCGTATTAACAAATGCTAATTATATATTACTTCACGGATATAACGGAGATCCTGAAAAATATTTTTTTCCTTGGCTTAAAAAAGAACTTGAAAACATTGGTTATAAGGTTAATGTTCCTAAATTACCAAATAGCAGTAATCCTAGTGTTTACGAGCAGACAGATTATGTTTTAAAGAATTGTGATTTTGATGAAAATACTGTTTTGTTAGGACATAGTTTTGGTTCTGTTATTGCTTTGAAAGTATTAGAAAAATTAAATAAACCTATAAAAAAGTTGATATTAGTGGCAGGATTTGCTCAACCAGGTTTTAAGGATAAAAAAAGAAATTTTGAAGACACTTTTGATTGGAAATTTGATTTTCAAAAAATCAGAAGTAATGTTAAAGAGGTAATTATTTTAAGAGCTGAAAATGATTATGCAGTTAAAGAAGAGAGAGCTGATTTTATAAAAGAAAAAATTGGAGGGACTATATTTGATTTTAGAGCAGAAAAAGAACATTTTACAGGAGATATAGAACCTGCTGTATTAAATAATTGTTTAGATGTTTGGCCGATATTTACAACTCGTGCCGATACTATTTACGGAGTTACTTTTATGGTTATTTCAGCACAACATCCTAAATTAATGGAGCTTGTAACTCTTGATCATAAAAAAGAAATCCAAGATTTTTTGAAAAAAATAAAATCTACTTCTGAAAAAGATGCTGAGGAACTTAATAAAGAAGGTGCATTTACTGGAAGTTATGCATTAAATCCTATTACAAATGAAAAAATTCCTATTTATGCAGGAAATTTTGTATTAGCAGATTATGGATCTGGTATGATTATGGCAGTTCCTGCTCATGATGAAAGAGATTTTCAATTTGCTAAAAAATATAATATTCCAATAAAAGTTGTTATTTCTCCAGATAGTTTTGAGCTTAATCCTGAGAAGATGACAAGAGCTTATACTGGTGATGGAAGACTTATAAATTCAGGCGAGTTTAATAACTGGAATAATAGAGAAGCTATTTCTGAAATTATTAAAAAACTTAAAGAAAAAAGACTTGGATATGAAACTGTTAATTATAAGTTAAGGGACTGGCTTATATCTAGGCAAAGATATTGGGGGACTCCAATACCTATAATTTATTGTGAAAGATGTGGAATAGTTCCTGTTCCTGAAAAAGATCTTCCTGTGCTTTTACCTGAAAAAGTAAAATTTGGAGAGGGAAATCCTTTATTAACTAATAAAGAATTTGTAAATACTTTTTGTCCTAGATGCAAAAATGAAGCTAAAAGAGAGACTGATACAATGGATACTTTTTTTGATTCTTCTTGGTATTTTTTAAGATTTTGTGATTCAAAAAATTCAAAAAAAGCTTTTGATGATAAAAAAATTAATTACTGGATGCCTGTTGATCAATATATTGGAGGTGCTGAGCATGCATGTATGCATCTTATTTATGCAAGATTTTTTACTAAAGCATTAAGAGATATAGGATTATTGAGGTTCGACGAACCTTTTATAAGACTTTTTAATCAAGGGATGCTTCATGGTCAGGACGGATTTGTTATGAGTAAGTCTAGAGGAAATGTGGTTCTTCCAGAGGAAGTTTCTAAAAAATATGGTATCGATACTGCTAGATTATTCTTAGTGTCTATCGCTAGCCCAGATAAAGATATAGAATGGAGTGAAAATGGAATAATTGGAAGTATGAAATTTATTATTAAACTTTTTGAATTTTTTGATAATATAAATTTTTCAAAAAAATCCTCAAAAAGGATAGAAAGTAAATTAAATAAAACTATAAAAGAAATTTCTGATGATATTAAAAACTTCAAGTATAATTTGGCTGTTATTAGATTGAGGAGTTTATTTGAAGTTATATGTGAAGAGAAAATTATTAGTAAGAAAGATATTGAGAAATTTTTAAAACTTTTATCACCTATTTGCCCTCATATTTCTGAAGAGTTATGGTCAAAAATTGGAAATAAAAGTTTAATTTCTCTGGAAAAATGGCCTAAATATTCTGAAAAAAAGATTGACGATAAAATTGAGAAGCAAGAACAAATTTTAGAAAAAACAATAGAAGATATATTAAATATTTTTAAAATTATTAAGGAAAAACAAAATAAAGATGTAACTAAAGTATTTATTTATGTTATTCCAAATGAATTTGATTTATATAATGAGGAAATTCTTAGTAAAAGAATAGGTAAACCTGTTAAGATTTTTTCAGTGAATGATAAAAATAAAATTGATCCTGAAGAAAAATCTAGTAAAGCAAAACCTGGAAAACCAGGTATCTATGTTGTTTAAAATAGAATAAAATAGTTATTTTTTTAAATATAAGTTTTATTATAAAATTATAGAAAAAAATGGAAGAATCTAAAAAAAATAATAGTTGGATTATATCTTTGATATTTATTATTTTATTAATATTAACTGTTGTTTTTTTTATTTTTTTAATTTTGAAATCAGCTAGATAAATATATACAAAATTTTTATAAAATGATCTTTTAAAAAATTTGCGAAATTTAATATAAAAAAGGCAAATCTGAAAAGTAAATTAAAATTTCTATCTTATTTAGTTTATTTTTAAAAACTATGTTAAATTAATTTTGCCTTAATTCTTCTTATACCAGAAGCTATTGCTTCTTCTTTTATTATTTTAAATGTTCCAAGTTCTTCTGTATTTTTTACATGAGGGCCTGCACATATTTCTTTTGAAAAAGGATCTTTATCATCTCCTATTGTATAAACTTTTACTTTTTCTCCGTATTTATTTTCAAAAAATCCTAGTGCTCCTTTTTCTTTTGCTTCTGTAGGAGTCATTTCTTCACAAGAGACTTTTAGTTTTTTTGAAATTGCTTCATTTACAATTTCTTCAACTTTTTTTATTTCTTTATCTGTTAATTTTCTTTCAAAAGAAAAGTCAAATCTTAATCTTTCAGGTGTTATGTTAGAACCTTTTTGTTTTACTTCAGGCCCTAAAACTTTTCTTAATGCAGAATGTAAAAGATGAGTTGCTGTATGATATTTGATATTTATTTCTGAATTGTAATCTTGAAGTCCTGATTTGAATTTTCCTTGAGTTGCTGTTCTAGATAATTCTTGGTGATATTTTAGTTCAGAATAATATTCTTTTGTATTAACTTCAATTTTTTTTTCTTTTGCTAGTTCTAATGTCATCTCTAAAGGAAATCCATAAGATTGATATAACAAAAAAGCGTCTTTTCCTGATATTTCTTTTTTATTTTCTTTAGCTATTCTTTCAAATTGTTTTATTCCTTGTTCTAATGTTTCTAAAAATTTTCGTTCTTCTTTTTTCAATTCTTCAATTATTTTATTTTTATTTTCTTTTAAAATATTATAATCATCATATATTTCAAAAATAGGCTCTACTACTTCTTTTGTAAAATTTTTTAATCCTAGTATCTTTCCATGTCTTATTGCTCTTCTTATCAATCTTCTTAATACATATCCTTGTTCAATATTGGATGGAATTACACCATCTGCTATTATAAAACAACTTGCTTTTATGTGATCTGCGATAATTCTCATACTTTTATTAATTTCTTGATTTTTTCCATATTCTTTGTTTGATAATTTTTCTATTCTTTTAATTATTGGAAGAAAAGTGTCTGATTCATAATCGTCAGTGAGATTATTTAATATTGTAACAGTTCTTTCAACACCCATTCCTGTGTCAATATTAGGTTGTTTTGATGCCGAATATTTTCCGTTAGAGTCTTTTACAAATTCCATTAATACATCGTTCCATATTTCAATCCAATTTTCATCATTAGGGTTAAAAATTTTTGGAGGTTTTTTATTATTTGGTTTCCAGTAAAACATTTCAGTATCAGGTCCACAAGGTCCAGGGCTTGGAGTTTCCCACCAATTATTTTCTTTGCCTAAAAAAGCAATTCTTTCTTTAGGTATTCCAAGACTCATCCATATATTTGCAGATTCAATGTCTTTAGGTATATTTTCATCTCCTGCAAAACACGTAACTGCGATTCTTTCAATAGGTATTTTCAATTTTTTTGTTAAAAATTCAAAAGAAAATTCAATAGCTTCTTTTTTAAAATAATCTCCTAAACTCCAGTTGCCTAGCATTTCAAAGAATGTATGATGATAGGTATCTCCAACATCATCAATGTCTTGAGTTCTGACACATCTTTGTACGTTTACTAATCTTTTTCCTAATGGATGTTTTTGTCCTAATAAATAAGGAACAATTGGATGCATTCCTGCTGTTGTAAACAAAACTGTCGGATCATTTTCTGGAATAAGTGAATGATTTTCTATTTCTTTATGTCCTTTAGTTTTAAAAAAATCTATGTATGACTTTATTAATTTTTTTCTATCCATGATAGAATATAAGATAAAAAGGATTTTTAAAACTTTAGAAGTATTTAATAATTTATTTTTAAAATTTTTTATTTCTTAAGAACTAATTTTTGATAATTTGTCATTTATTTCTTCTAATTCATCTTCATAGTTTTCGAAATTATCTTTTTCATAATCATCATTTTTGTAATTTTTATTTATAATGATGTTTTTATTTCTTTTATTTTCAATTTCTTTTCTTCTATTGAATGTTTGTTGTCGTTTATAATATTCTTCTTGGATTTCTTTTCTTTCTTCTTCTGGAAATGTAAGTTCAACTGCATTTAATTTAGTTCTTAATGTTGAAATACTGAGTTTAAATTTATTTTTTAGAGCTAATTCCTTTTTTCTTGATAATTTATAATTCCTTAATATCCTAAGGATATCAGCTAGGCTATTTTTTGCATAGTCTAAACTTTCTTTTATTTTTTTTGATTTTTGGTATTCAAATCTTATATATCTGTTTACCATAATAGTTAATCAATCTTATTCTTTCTTTGAAAAAAGTAACTTTTCTATTTTAATCTTGATTTTCAAAGATTTCTTTATCTATAGATTCTATTTTTATTTTTATTGTTTCTATTTCTCTTTCCCATTCGTCTAATTCTTTGTCTTCTCTTGCTTTAATTTCTCTTATTTTAGATAAAAGATTTTCTATTTCTTTTATTTTTTCTTTTAATTCTCTAAAAGTATTTATTGTTAATTGAAATTTGTCTAATCTTATATAAACAGGCTCTTCTCTTTTTTCTAAATTTTTTATAGATTTTTTAAAAAGAGGGTTTGTTATTTTTTGTTGTTCTTGATAAATTGAAGGTTTTGTTTCAAATTGTGTTGAAGGTTGTTTTATTTGTTTTGTTAAACTATTTGGTATGCTATAGTCAGTTTCAGGCATTTCAGGTTGAGAATAACTTGGTTGAAAATATTGAAATTTTGATTTTTGCATACCTGGTTTTGGTTCTTTGATATAATCTTTTTCACTATCTTCTATTTCTCTTGTTGCAGGCATTAAACTAAAATCGATTTTATTTTTTTCTTTTTCATTTATTGGAGGATAAGGTATATCAGGAGTAGTTATGCTAGGAGATATGTTTTGGTTTTCATATGGAGATGTGGAGAATTTTTCAGGAGGTAAATTAGGTAATTCAGGAATAGAACTTGATTCTTCTTTATTTTTTTTATTACCAAAAAACCACCCCATTTTTTAATTTCTCCTAATTATAAATAGATTATATTATAATATTATATTTATTTACTTAAAAACCTTTTGATATTTAATTTATCTATTTTATTTTTAATTAAAAATCTATAATATTATCAATAAAACTTTAATAATAATGTTTTAGGACTTTTAGAATTAACATCTTATGTGATTTTTTTGATAAATAAAATTTATTACCGAAAGATATTAAAACATTGCTATCATAATTTTTAAAATAATAAATTTATTTTATTTATAAAATGCAGGTCAAATTTTTAAAATCTATTGTTGAAACATTGATAAATAAACAGGCAGTTCCGATAATAGACTTATTGATAGGAAAAGAGAATGTTAATGAATTTTTAATTGCTAAAAAACTTGGTCTTACTATAAATCAGACAAGAAATATATTGTATAAATTATCTGATTTTGGTTTAGTATCTTTTATTAGAAAAAAAGATAAGAAAAAAGGATGGTATATTTATTTTTGGACTTTAAATACTTATCAATCTTTGAATCTTCTTGAACAAACTTTGAGAAAAGAGTTAGAACAATTAGAATCTCAACTCAGAGATAGGAAGGAAAAAAGATATTATTATTGCAGGTCTTGTTCAATAGAGTTAAATGAAGAATCAGCACTTTTAAACGACTTTGTATGTTCAGAATGTGAACAAGTTTATGAGCTTTCTGATAATAAAGAGATAATTCTTGAGCTTGAAAAAAAGATATCTAAGATTAAAGCTGAAATTGAGATGGTTGAAATAGAAAGAAAGGAAGAAGAGATTAAGCTTGAGAAGAAAAAAGCTAGAAAAATAAAAGTTGCAGATGCTAAAAGAAAAAGAGAAAGGGATAAAGTTAAAAAATTAAGAGAAAAAGAGAAAATAAAAATAGAAAAACAAAAAAGAAAAAAGAAATTTAATTCTAAGAAAGGTAAGAAAAAGAAATAAATAACAAATTTTTTATTTTGATTAATATGGTTAAATGGTTTAATAATAAATTTGATAGAGAAATTGAAAGAGAAAAATTAATAAAATATACTAAAAGAAATCTTAGAAAAAATTCTTTTGATGAATTTTTTAGGAAATTATCAATAACTAATTGGCTTATTATTTTTAATATAATAGTCTTTATTTTAGTTCTTATTTTTTCATATATATTCTCAGAAAATAAAATAAATTCTCTATTTGCTTTACAAGCAAATAATTTTTTTTCAGGTTATGTATGGACACCTTTAACGAGTATGTTTATGCATGCTAATATAATTCATCTGTTTGTAAATATGTTTTCTTTGTTTTTTTTAGGTAATTTTGTTGAAAGGATAATAGGAAGAAAAAGATTTTTTGCTTTTTATATTATATCAGGATTATTTGCTGGTTTGTTTTTTGTTTTTTTATCTTTTTTTCTAGGAGGAGACGGTATTAATTGTAATATAACTTTTTTTGGAGGATGTCTTGAATCAAAAATATTTGTTGCAAGAACTGTTAGTGCTGTTGGTGCATCTGGAGCTATTTTTGCTATTGCAGGATTGCTTGCACTTTTAACTCCAAGAAATAAGGTTTATTTGATTGCAGGACCTTTAATAGCTATAATTATCCAAGCAATTTTTGTAGGTATTTTTAATAAAAATCCTTTTTTAAATATTCTAGATATTTTTATAAATCTTTATATAATTTTTTCTATATTTGCTTTGTTTTCTTTTAATCCAAGAATTAGAAGATTGTCTCTTCCTATTCAGATGCCTTTTTGGATTTTACCTCTTGTAGCTATAGTTCCTTTGTTTATAATAGGTTTATTTGTAGATCTTCCTATAGGTAATACAGCTCATTTAGGAGGGATTATTTCAGGTCTTTTTTATGCATTATATCTTAAGAATAAATATAGAATGAAAACTGAATTAATAAGCAGAATTTTTTCCAGATAATAAAGAATAATTTAAATTATTTGAAAATTCTATAATGTTTTTAGACAAGTCAAATTTAAAAACATATTTTTCTTAACTAAAATAAATGAAAAAAAAATTTAAGAAAATAATTAAAAGAGAATCTAAAAAAGGAATCTTTAGAAAAGATTTTTTATTTTTTTTAATGCCAAATTTTCATTATCTAAAGAAAATTAAATTTTATTTTTTAATAGCTGTTACTTTATTTTTTCTTTCAGCTATTGTAGGTTATTTTAATCTAATTGAAAAAATTTCTCCTGATTTGTCAAAATCTTTGAACGATAGCATATTTAATTCTATACAAAGAATTATGGAAAAAACAAGAGATTTAAGAGGTATTGAATTAATAGGGTTTATAATTTCAAATAATATTAAAACTGCTTTTTTAGGAATTTTTTTCGGAATTTTTTTCGGAATTTTTCCACTTCTAATTGTTTTGTTTAATGGTTATGTTCTGGGATTTGTAGCAGAAAGAGCAGTTTCAAGTTCGTTAAATTCTATTGGAATTTTTGTGTTATGGAGACTTTTTCCTCATGGAATCTTTGAAATTCCTGCTATCCTTATTGGAATTTCTTTGGGTTTGAGAATAGGTTTGTATCCCTTTTATGTAAGAGAAAAATTGAGAGCTTTTTTTGGGTTAATTTTATCTTTTTTTATATTTATATTTTTATTCAGCATATTGTTAATTTTTTTTGTTGCTTTTAAAAATCCTTCAGCGTTTTTTTTAAGAGGAATTAATTCTATTGATTCATATTATGAATCTATCTTCGACAATCTTCTCTATAGATATACTTTTATAATTTTTTTTGTTTTAATTTATATTATTAGTATTCTTATTGGACTAAGTTTATTATCATTTGAGGATAAAAAAATTGTTTATGAGAATATATTTAATACATTTAAGATTTTTATTTATTTAATAATTCCTTTATTACTTTTTGCAGGTATCATAGAAGGTATATTAATAAGTATTTTAGCTTAAAACCATTTGTTTAATCTTGTCTGTTTTTTAAATTCCTTTAATAGAACTGATTTATTTGTCCATATTGAGATAGGGCTTTTTAATCTTTGTTGAGCTTTATTTAAAGCTTCTTTTATGGTATCAAATTTTTCTGGAGAGTTATTGAATGCTTTTCTTGTAATTTCTCTTAAAATTCCTACTCCGAGAGGTGCATAATATTCAGGTTTAACTTCTCTCATGAATATTGCACATGCTTGTTTTTTTATTTTTTCTAAATATTCGCACAAAGCTAAACGGTTTGCATAATATGCACCAGTTACATTTTTTGCATAAGAATCTCTTCCACTAAAATATTCATAATCTTGCATTACTGAAATATTTTTTGTTTGATTCCACAGACTTCCTGATTGTTCTACTTCTATAACTTCAAAACTAAATTTTTCAGGCAATAATAAAATTTCATAGTGATTTCCATTATATTCTGAATTAAATAAGCATATTTCATTTATTTCTGGATAAAATCTTATTTTATTAATTAAAGATTTTGATATTATATCATCAACAGCAGTTATAGCCCATCTAGTTGGAACTAATTTTTTTCTTGTTTTAAGACCTAGAAGACCTGCTGATAAAATTTTGTTTATATTAGTTATTTCTATATTATTCTTATACAGCTCTATTATAGCATCAGTTGCTTTTATTTCACTATCTTGAACTATATAATCTACTTTTGGTTTTATTTTCGGATTTTCTTGTAGTCTTGCATATTGTAAATGAGCCTGATTATTTATTAATGGCGAGTATTTGTTTATTTCTAATTTTATTTTAGGAGGTTTTTTTAAGAAAAACTCTGTTGATACTGATTTATATGCCATTGAAATCTCTTGCATCAAATCTAAGAGTTTTTTGTTAATTTTAGTTTCTTTAACTGATGTTTCAAATTTTCCATATATTAATTTTGATCTGTTAATTAAAATTTCATTTATAGAAAAGTTATTCTTATGCCATATTTCTGGATAAGAAAATTTTTCTGAATCAGTAAAATTTGTAGAAGATAAAATTCCTGCACTTATGTTAGGATAGTTATATTTTCCAACAAAAATTTCTGGAGGACTTTTGCCTGAAAAATGAGTTTTGATTTTTGGTAAAAAATTCTTAATTTTTAAGTATATTTTGCAAGGTTTTTTACATAAGCCTTTTCCTTTGCATTTTATACACAGTTCTGTTTCAAAAAATGTTTGCATCATTGTTAATTAATATAGTTTTTTTAATAAATTATCTAAAACTTTAGGGTTAACTATTTAATTATAAATAACCTATATTTTTCTAAGATTTTTATACATATAATAAACTACTAGACTATAGTATAAAATTTTAATTCAATTTCTATTACCGATAGAGAGTATTTATTTGTCTTATGGGTTTTTGTAAAAACAAATTTAAAACTTGCATGAAAACTTAAAAAATATATTTTTTTATTTAATTTTTAGATATCTTTAATTATTAAGCAAATTTAAAATTCAATATACAAACTAATATATAATTAATTCTAAATAAATTGAGTAGACTCTATAAAATCTATAAATTGAATTGTCAATTAATTTTCAGAATAGAACAGATTAGTTAAAATAAATTGAATTTTATAGGAAAATCAAAAAATTTATTATAATCTAATTTTATTAATATAATTTCAATTTACTAAATAAGCACCTTTTATTTTTGACCGACATATATAAAACATAAATTTATAAACTATAAAATTTATAATAATAATTATAATATATGAAAAAAAGAGGAAAAATATGGGTATAGGAGAATTAATTGAAAAATCTTTTATAGAATATAAAAAAAATTTTAAAGATTATCTAAAAATTTTAATATTTTTATATATCATACCTTTTGTTATTTTTATTATTTTGACAGCAGCTTTTTTTTCAGAAATATTTTATTTTCAAAAAACAAATTTAGATATAGTAGGATATGATTCTTATAGTCCTTTAGGTTCTTTAAATTTTTTTCAGGTTATTTTTTTAATCTTAATTTTTATTGCATTATTTTTTATTCAAAATTTTTTTACATCTTCTTTAGTGTATTATTCTTTATATAAAAAAGATAAATCATTAAGTTTTAAAGAGATTCTTTCTGGAGGAAAAAAATATTTTTGGAAATTTCTTGGATTAAATATGTTAATTTTTTTGCTTATTATAGTGTTGACATTACCATTAACAATTACATTCATAATTATAATGTTGACATCACTATCCTCATTAATAAGTTTAAATTCAGTAATGGTCTTACTAATCTTTCTACTATTTTTATTATTAATTCCTATTTTATTTCTTACTATTTTTTATTTTTCGATAAAATGGATTTTTTCACCATTTGTTTTAATAGGAGAAAATAAAGGTATAATAGAATCATTAAAAATAAGTTCAAGTATGGTTAAAAAAAGATGGTGGATAACTTTTTTTTACGTTTTTTTGTTTTTTATTATTTTAATGGCAATATTCATGATTATTTTATTAATTTTATTTATTATATCCTTTATTAGTTTAATAATTATAAAAAGTAATTTCATAATCGGAATTATTTATAATATAATCGATGTTATTCTACTATCTCTTGTAATGCCTTTGAGTATAATTTTTCTAAAGAATTTCTATTTAATGAGAAAGAATGATATTAAAAATAAATAGTTATTTTTAAATTAGATAAATATTTTATTAAATCTTTAGCAAGAAATTTAGGCCTTTTTTAAGGAGAAGATGAATTGCGTTATAATTGCGTTATTATTAACGCTTCTTTTCTAAAATATTTTTTATATAATCTTCAAATTATTTTCTCTGTTGGAGAAGAAATATATAAGAATTCGTTTTTGGAGTGAAGGATACTTTTTGTGTAAGTTGTGTAAGCTATTATGAAAAAGCAATGAATTATATAGAAAATCAGAGAATGTACTATAATCTTATTAAGCTACGAAGAACAGTTGTCCACTAAAGTGGACAGAGGATATTACATGAAATCACAATTAAATATTTTAAATAAATAATTTTTTTACAGATTAAGATTTTAATCTTTTAAGTCACTTATTCCAAGCATTAGGAAAAGGAGTCCGAAAATTATTACTAACCATATAATTCCTCCTTTTAGAAACTCTAATGCAGCAACTCCAAATCCCCAAATGTTTGTCATCCATAAATAAACTGCTATTATTATTAGTGCTAAACCTACTAAAATTTCTAACCACTTATTCATTTTTATAAAACTTAAATTTAATTTATAAATATTGCTGTGATAATATTATTATTTTATTAATTATAAATAAAATATTTTAAAAAAGAAATTTTTGATAAATTTGTAATTAAAAACTTCAATTTTAAAAATAAAATACAAAAGATATACTTGCATTCCTTTTTATATATTAAACAATATCTTTTTAATTTAATCTGTCATCATAAAAATACTTTTTAAGTAGATTAAATTTATAAATTATTTAGTATTATTTTTTATATGTTAAAAAAACGTGATATTTTAAAAAGACCTATATTTGCAGGAGTAATTGTAGGTTTTATAATATTTATAATTATTTTAGGAATTGTTTTGATTCAGTTAAATAAAAGTCCTTCTTTTGTTTTAAGTAATAATACTTCTCAAAATAATTTTGATTTAAGTAATGAAATAAAAAGTATTTTAGATGATAAAATTCAAGAACAAAAATCTCTTGGTATTATTTTTAGTTATAGCGATTTTAGAATAGAAGAAAATAATGTTTATTTTATTCTTAATTGTAGTGATAAACTTTCTTATCAGAAAGAACATGCTTTTATACATAGTTTAGCAATTGCTTTTTTTGAGAAACTTCCAGATATTTATGGTAAAAATACAAAAATTCAACCAGCTCCAAAAATTGAAATAATATCTGGAGCTAATTGTCAATATAGGGAAGGATTTCTTATATCAAACGGTTATATGGGAACTAAACTCATTTGATCTATAGAACATTAATAGAAATTAAATAAATTTTTAAAATAATATCTTTTACTTCAAACTTTTTTGAAATCTTAGAATTATTTAAATAGTATTTGTTCTTGTTAGGTATATATTTTTGCTATAAATAAAAATAAAATATTGAAGATAAAGAAAATTAAGATGACAAAAGATGATAAATTTATATTAATGGGAATAGATGATGATAGAAGTAAAGATATTGCAGATGTTATTTCAAATAAAACCTGTAAAAAAATAATTGACTATTTATCCGAGGTAAGAGAAGCTTCTGAGAAAGATATTTCTGATGCACTTTCAATACCTATAAATACCGTAGAGTATAATTTAAATAAACTAATAAAAACAGGTTTAGTTGAAAAGGCAAAAAATTTTTTTTGGTCAAGAAAAGGAAAGAAAATTAATATGTATAAACTTGCTAAAAAACACATAGTAATATCTCCTAAATCTTCAAAAAATGTTGATATAAGAAAATTAAGTACAATATTATCTTTTATTCTTATAGCAGCTATTATGATAATTGGAGTTATTTATTTGATTCCTAATTTATACAATATTAGTAAAGTAAATTCTATTTACCGAATAAACGATACTGATAATCTGAAAAAGTTTTCGTCTATTGAAGAGTTAAAAGATTTTTTAAATTCAAGAATAAGTGATTCAAACAATTATTATTCTAGATACGGCGGAGGTGTAAATAGTCCTGAATCATCTATTTTTGGAGCTGTTCAAAAATCTTCTAGGGATAGTTCTTCTAGTTATTCTCATACTAATATACAGGTTGAAGGTGTAGACGAACCTGATATTGTAAAAACTGACGGAAAATATATTTACACTTTATCTGATGATAAGGTTATTATTGTAGATTCTTATCCTCCTGATAATATGAAAAAAGTAAGTGAAATAAATATAAAAGGAGTTTTTAATATATTTGTTAATGACAATAAATTAATAATTTTTTCTCAAAGTTACAGCACAGAAGTTATACCTTATTTTAAATATGATACTATAAGGTGTTTTGGAAGATGTAGTTGGGAATATGCTAGATTGTTTAATAATGTTTTAGTATATGATATTAAAGATAAGTCTAATCCTGTTTTAGAGAGGAATATCTCAATAGAAGGAAGCTATGTCGATGCAAGAATGATTGGAGATTATGTTTATTTAGTTTCTCAAAAAAATATTATTGATGAACCTTTTCTTCCTAAGTTTAGCGTAAACGGGTTGATAAAAGAAATTCCATTATCTAAACTTTATTATTCAGATTATTATGATAATGATTATGTTTTCACTTCAATTTTTTCAATAAATATAAATAATGATGAAATAGACTCCAAAACTTATTTAACAGGCTCAACAAATGAAATCTTTGTATCAAACGATAATATTTATTTGACTTATCCAAAAAGTTTTTCTTGGAGAGAATATGTTGAAAAGCGAATTAATGAAGTTTATTTAAAAATTTTGCCAGATGATGAAAAAGAACAAATTAAAGTTATAATGAATTCTTCTGAATCTCTTTATGAAAAAAATAGAAAAATTAATCTTATTGTATCAACATATTCTATGAATTTAAGAGGGGCTGAAAAAGAAGCTTTTGATAAGCTTTTAATGGATGAATTATCAAACTTTTCATTAAAAATGAGAAAAGAGATGAGTAAGAGTATTATCCATAAAATTAATTTTAAAGGTATTAATCTTAATTATATTGCAGCAGGTGAGGTTCCTGGATATATATTAAATCAGTTTTCAATGGATGAGTATAAAGGTAATTTTAGAGTTGCTACAACTGTTGGAGAATTTTGGAACGAAAATAGTGTAAATAATCTTTATATATTAGACGAAGATTTAAAAATTATAGGTAATGTAGAGGATTTGGCTGAAGGAGAAAAAATATACTCCGTAAGATTTTTAGGAGACAGAGCATATATTGTTACATTCAAAAATGTTGATCCTTTATTTGTAATTGATGTTTCTAATCCTAAATCTCCAAAAGTTCTTGGTTATTTGAAGATTCCAGGTTACTCTAATTATTTACATCCTTATGATGAAAATCATTTAATAGGAATTGGAAAAGACGCTGTAGAAGATAATTCTGGAGGAATTGGTATGAGAAAAAACTTTGCTTGGTATAAAGGGCTTAAAATTTCTTTATTTGATATTAGTGATGTTAAAAATCCTATTGAAGAATCAAAATATATTATAGGAGATAGAGGAACAGATAGTCCTGTTTTATATGATCATAAAGCATTTTTATTTGATAAGAAAAAGAATCTACTTGTTATACCTGTTAGTGTTGCTGAAATAAATAGGTCTAAGTATAAAGAGTGTGTTTCAGATGAATTAAGATATCCTGATAGTTATAATTATTGTTTGACTGAAAGCACATATGGAGAACTAGTTTGGCAAGGTGTTTATGTTTTTAATATAGATTCTAATTCAATAAATTTAAAAGGTAAAATAAGTCATATTGATGTTTATGAAGGTGAAAAATATGGTCCTGCTAAAAACGAGCCTATTGGAGCTAAAAGAAAAGATGAAAATGGAAATGTTTGGACTAAGTTTAACATAATTGAAAATTATGGTTATATTTATGGTCAATGGAAAACTGATTCAAATGAATATAAAGATGTTATTTATTCAGATTACGAAATAGATAATTTTCCAGGAGGAATAAATTATAATCCTTATTTAAATTATAAAAAAGAAATAAAAAGAAGTATATTTATGGATGATTATTTATATACAATTTCTTTATCAAGAATAAAAGCAAATAGTCTTTTGGATTTAAGTGATATTAAAAATATTGATTTGTAGTCTATTATACAAATATAATAATCTTTATTATAGTTATTAGAAAATTTAATGGATTTTATTAACATTTGCTAAAGATTTATATTTTACTAAAGATTTATATATTAGTCAATGTTATATTAATTTTTTGTTATAAAGAGGTGAAAAAAATGAATGAAGATGCTAGTGAAAAAAAAGTAGAAAAAGAGGTTATAATAACTGCAGCAAGTTCTATACAACAAGGATTAACTATTTCAAATGACAAAAACAATTCTATTAAAGAGATTTTAGTAACTATTCCTAAAGCAGAATTAAAAGAAACAAAAGCTTTAACATCACTTTCTGAAGTTAATTTGGAAAAAGATGAACTCTCTTCTCAAAAAGATATTCTAGATTTAACAAAATCCGAGAAAATTAAAATAAATAATAAAAAAACAAAAGAAAAAATTAAAGATGCTCAATTAATTAAACTGGATATTTTAAAAAAATTATCATCAGGAACAGGATTACGTGAAGGTATAGACAACATAGTTTCAGGAGGAATGGGAGCACTTATTTTAGTTGAAAATTCAAACAGCAGTAATATTTTTCAAGGGGGGTTTAAAATTAATTGTAAATTTAGTTCTAAGAAATTATTTGAACTTGCAAAAATGGATGGTGCTATTATTCTTTCAGAAGATTTTAAAAAAATATTATATGCAAATACTTTACTTACGCCTAATAAGACAATAACTACAAGCGAAACCGGAACAAGACATCAAGCTGCAGAAAGGTCTGCTAAACAGACTGGAGGGATAGTTATTGCTGTTTCTCAAAGAATAGGAAAGATAACTATATATTTCGGAAATTCAAAATATGTTTTGCAAAATTCAGAAGATTTATTGAGACGCGCTACAGAAACTATGCAGATTTTAGAGAAACAAAGAGAGGTTTTTGATGAGCTTATAATTAATCTTAACTTGTTAGAAATAAATAATATGGTTTCTGTTGCCGATGTTTGCGCTATTTTAGAAAGATTAGAAATGATAAGAAAAATGGCAAATATAATTAACGAGTATATTGTTGAACTTGGAAAAGAAGGAATTATTTTGAGAATGAGAATGAGAGAACTTACTAAAGGAATTGATAAGACGCAAGATTTAATTTTAAAAGATTATTTTTCAAGACCTGCAAAAGTTAGACAATTTTTTGATAGTTTAGCTTTTGATGGACTTTTAGATTTAGATAATATTGCTAAAGCTTTATTTAAAAATCCTATAGAGTCATCAATTATACCAAAAGGTTATAGAATTTTATCTAAGACACATTTTCCTAAGGAAAAAATAGATGCAATTGTAAAACATTTCGGTAATTTAGATAGAATTTTTGGAGCAAGCAGAGAATCTTTAGGAAGAATATTAAAATCTAATCCTGAACTTTTCTTAAAGGAATTGCAAAATATTAGAGAGCATATTTTAGTTGGAAAGAAAATATAATCTCTAAAGAATTTTAAATTTATGATTCTTTTAATTTATAATTAAAATTATCTTTATTCATATACAATTATTGAGTTTTATTTCAATTTATATTATAAAATATGAGGATATTAACTTATTTAGCGATTATTTATTATTGAGTTTTATTTCAATTTATATTATAAAATATGAGGATATTAACTTATTTAGCGATTATTTATTTGTTTTATAGATTAATAAAATGCTAAAGTTTATATAATTCCATATATTTAAAATTTATTTATATAAAAATTTATATAAAAATGCTTACTGAAAAACAAATAGTTGAAATAAAAGAACATTTAGAAAAAGCACAAAATCCTTTATTTTTTTTTGATAATGATAATGATGGTCTAACAAGTTTTCTATTATTAAGAAGATTTATTGATAGAGGAAAAGGTGTTCCAATCAAATCATTTCCTGATCTAAATGCGAGTTATTATAGAAAAGTTGTTGAACTTAAGCCTGATTATATATTTATCTTGGATAAACCAATTGTTTCAAAAGATTTTATAGAAAAAGTAAGGAAAGATAATCTGTCTGTTGTTTGGATTGATCATCATCAAGTAAATAAACCTGAATTTGAAGATATTTACTATTATAATACTTTTCTTGTTAGTGAAAATAACGAACCTGTGTCATATATATGTTATAAGATTGTCAATAAAAAAGAAGATATTTGGTTAGCTTTAATAGGAAATATTAGTGATTGTTATTTACCTGATTTTTATTCTGAGTTTTATGAGAAATTTCCTGAACTTGGCAAAAAAAATCCAAGAAATGCTTTTGATTTACTTTATAATACTGAAATTGGAAGAATATCTAGGATACTCGACTTCTCTTTAAAAGATACTACTACAAATGTAGTTAATATGATGAGGTTTATGATTAAAGTTAAGGGACCTATGGATATTCTAGAGGAGAATTCCAAAACCAGACAAATTTTAAAAAGACATAATGAAATAAATTCAAAGTATCAATTACTTTTTAATAAAGCTAAAGAGAATTGTGAGGAAAAACTTATATATTTTCAGTATGGAGGAAATCTTTCTTTATCTGGAAATCTTTCAAATCAATTAATATATGAATTTCCTGATAAATATATAGTAGTTGTTTTTATTAAAGGAGATGTGGCAAACATATCTATTCGCGGACCTGGAGATATAAGATCTTTAACATTAGAAGCAATAAAAGATATTCCTGGTGCGAGTGGAGGAGGACATTATAGTGCTACAGGAGCTAAAATGAGTGTTTCAGATTTACCAAAATTTAAAAAAAATATTGAAAAATTAATAGGAATATAAAAAATAAAATTTAAAAGTGTTAGAATTTTTCTTTATATGTTTTTATTTTAATTTATGTTATGGTAAAAAAAACAAATGAAAAAATAGCTAGGAGAAATGTTCTATTTACTTCAGAAGAACCAAAAGGTATTTCAATTTCAGGTTATGATTTTGATTCTGGTTTAGATTTTGATAGATTACTTGATAGTTATTTATCTACAGGATTTCAGGCAACTCATTTTTCAAAGGCTGTAAAAATTATTAATAAAATGATTAAAGAAAAGGTTACTATTTACTTAGGTTATACTTCAAATCTTGTTAGTTCAGGTTTACGAGATATCTTTAGATATATTGCTAAAAATAAAAAAGTTTCTGTTATAGTAACTACTGCAGGAGGAATTGAAGAAGATATCATAAAATGTTTTGGTGATTTTAAATTAGGGAGTTTTTCATCTTCAGGAGAAATTTTGAATAAAAAAGGTATAAATAGAATTGGAAACATTTTTGTTCCTAATTCTAGATATTGTGAATTTGAAAAATTTATAAAACCAATTTTGGAAAAGATGTATAATGAACAAATTCTTACAAGAAGAATATTTAGTGTGTCTGAATTTATAAAAATTCTTGGTCGTGAAATTAATGATGAAAAAAGTATTTATTACTGGTGTTTTAAAAACGATATAAAAGTTTATTGTCCCTGTATAACAGATGGTTCAATTGGAGATATGATACATTTTTTTATGTATAAATATCCTGAATTTAAACTTGATATTGCTAGAGATATTCATGAATTAAATGAATTTACTATAACTCAAAAAAAGACAGGAGAAATTATACTAGGTGGAGGTGTTGTGAAACATCATATTAATAATGCAAATATGATGAGAAATGGTGCTGATTATGCTGTTTATATTAATTCAAATTCAGAATGGGATGGAAGTGATTCTGGTGCAAGACCTGATGAAGCTGTTTCTTGGGGAAAAATAAAATCCAAGGGAGAATCAATAAAAGTTTTTGGTGATGCAACTATATTATTTCCTTTGATTGTTAGTAAAACTTTTGCAAAAAATTAGTTCTTAAATATAATCTATTTAATATTTTTAAATATTTTTAAAAATTTATATTATTAGTTTATTATTCTCTTTTTCTTTTAAGACAAATTCTTTTTTCAGGAGGTAGTCCTAAATCTTCTGTGAGAATCAAATCTAAGTTTGGTTCATATCTTTCAAAAATTAAGTCTTCTGTTATAGCTAATAAATGATAAGCTTTTACTCTATCTTTGTTTAAAGGTCCTTCAGTGTCAATCATAGTTGATTCTGGTAATCCGTGCTTAAGCATTCTTCTAATCTTTGAATCTTTGTAATTATTGGAATTTGATATATAGTTTTCCATTTTATTTTTTTATAAAAAATACTATTTATAAATTTTACGGTTTAATAAATCGTTTTATTTTTTTAATATAAATAAAGTAAAAATATTAATTATATATTCTAAAAATGTGTGGATTTATTTTTTATAATAAGTGAAATATTTATTTTTTAGTATGATTTTCCTGCATAAACAACTACATCTGCTTTTTTATCACAAATAATACACTTATCACTCGGAACTTCTTTTTTATCAGCTCTTATTCCCATTACTCTTGCAGATAATTCTTTTTCAATATATTCTGCACATTTTTCTCCTTTTGTTTCTATAGAACAGAATTCAAATTTTGCAATTTTTTTATTTTCAAGAGCATTTTTGATTTCTTCTTTTGTTTTACATTTTTGAATTGAGTAGTTCAATATTTGATCAGCTTTTTTTAATAATCTTTCATCAATGAGTTTTCCTTGATTTAATATTTCTCTTGATAATTTTGAAATAGGAACTTGAATTTTTTCTTTTATATCTCTTATAAATAAAGTGATTTTTTTATCTTTTATTTCTTTTTCTCCAATTTCAATTCTTAAAGGAACACCTTTCATTTCCCAAAAATAAAACTTTTCTCCAGGTCTTTTATTAGAAAAGTCTATTTTTGTTTCAATAGAAAATTTTTCTAATTCTTGTTTTATTTTTTCAGCTGTTTTTAATATATTTTCATTGTTTTTTTCACTATGTATCGGAACTATTAATACTTGTATTGGTGATATTTTAAAAGGCAAAATAAGTCCATTATTATCTCCATGCATAGATATTACTGAGGCTAAAATTCTTGATATAGCAGGTCCGTAGCAAGTTTGCCAAACATATTCTTCTTTTTCTTCAATTGTTTTAAATTTTATATTAAATGCTTTTGAAAAATGTTGTCCTAATAAATGGGTCGAAGGTTGTTGAATTATTTTTCCATCAGGCATTATAGTATCACTTCCAATAGTATATTCTGCACCTGGAAATTTATCCCATTCTGGTCGTTTCATTGGCAAAAATGGAACTCCGAAGATTTTATGCATTATATTTTCTGTTATTTCAACGTCTTCTCTAACTTGATTTTCTGCTTCTTTTTTTGTTGCAAATGCATTATGAGCTTCTATCCAATAAAATTCTCTGCTTCTAATTAAAGGTCGTGTAGATTTTGTTTCAAGTCTAAATACATTTGCTCTTTGATAAAGTTTTAGTGGAAGATCTCTCCAACTATTTATCCAAAGACTATATAGTTGATAAAATGCAGTTTCAGAAGTAGGTCTTAAAGCAAGTTTTTCTTCTGAATCATTTATTTTTTCAAGCCAAAATACTGAAGGAGTAAAACCTTTTACATGTTCAGATTCTTTTTTGAAATTATTTTCAGGAATAACGCTTGGAAAAAATACCGGAAGATGAGATTTTTTTTGGAGTTCTTTTTCATAAAATTCATACATTTTTTCTAAAATTAATGCACCCCATGGCCTTATTACAACAAAACCTTTTACATTATATCTTAAATCCGCTATTTCAGCTTTTTCTATTATTTCTGAATACCATTCTGAGAAATTGTTGTTTTTGTCTATGTTGAATGTTTCTTTTGTCATTGATAAAACTAAACAGGTAGTATTTTTAAAAGTTACCAATAGTCTTATTAATTTATAATTCCTATATTAAATGGGTCTGTAGTTCAATGGATAGAACACTTGGTTTCGGCCCAGGTGATCGAGGTTCAATTCCTCGCAGACCCGTAAAACTAAGGTTAGTATTATGTTATGTGTAGTTAGTGGTAATCTGTTTGTGGTTTGTGATAATTATGAAATTAAATCTATTCAGAAACTTTTCCTGAATGAATTTGAAAAATTTATTAAAAATTTATATAAATCTCTAAAAACATTTTTTATTATTATTTCTTTTTAAATAGTTCTTTTTGTTTTAAAAATCTTTGTGTTATTTTGATTATTTTTTATTTTTATATCTTTATTTTTTTTGAAAAAATTAAAAAAGAAACTCATTAATATAATAGTAATTATTGTTAGAATTAATATAGTTTTCCAATATTTAAAAATAATGGATGTTATAACACAGGATAAGATAATTGTTGCTGAAATTATTGTTTTTAAGTTCGGTTTTTCTTTTAAAAAAATTACTGCAAAAATATAGATTAATACTGGAGATAAAATGAATAAAGTTGTTGTGAATACAACTCCTAATTTTTCATAACCTATATAAATTATAACTCTGTAAATAACCCAAATTATACCTACTCCTATTGTTAGTAGTTTTATTTTATTATTGATTGTTTTAAAATTCGGCCTAAATATAAGATAACATATTATTAGTATTATAGTGCATCTAATAAAATAAAAAGTAAATGAAGAATAATAATCTAAAATGAATTTAGATAAAACAAGTTCCATTGAAAAAAGAAAGCTTCCTATTATTGCAGATATGATATATTTGTTAAAATAAAGGTGATGTTTTTTTAAATGAGAAACAATTAAAGCAACTGAGGCTATTATAGCAAGAATAAGAATTTTGATATTTCCTTCATTAGAAAATTTTGCAAAGAAAAAGCTGAACAAAAAAGCAATTAATATTGTCATTAGAGGTTGTAGCAGAGTTATAGGTTCTAGTTCTGATATAGTTTCTCTTTTAAGAGAATAATATGTAAGTAAGTTTGCAAAAATTGCACAAGTTACTATTAATAGTAAAATTAAGATGTTTTTTAATTGAAATGCTTGATAATTGATTTTCCAGAAAAAATAAATAAAAGGAATCATTACAATAACTACGCCAAGAAATCCAAAAACAGTCCAAGTAGTAGAGTTTATCTTAGATTTTTTTAATATTTTCTTTACTAGTATTGTTCCAGATGCTTCTAAAAATGCGCCTATTATAGGAAGATAAAACATTTTTTCCTCTTTTTTAAATTAAATTAATACAAAGTAATATATAAAGATGATTAAAAAATTTTTGTTTTTTTAATCAAATTTTTAAATAAATTATGTTTTATTTTTATATGAAAAATAAAAAAATTGAAATCGGATATATTTATTCTGGAAAAAAAGAAGGAAGGGATGAAAAATTTTTTTTGAATATAGCTAAGAAAAAAAATGTTAATTTAGTTATGTTAAACATATGTTTCAATTTTAACGAAGAAATCATTAAAGACAAATTTAAGAATTGTGATATTATTTATTGTAATACAGCAGAGCCTTTTGCAATAGAGTTTATTAAGACTTTAGAAAAACTTGGCAAAAGAGTCATTGATTCTTCTAATTCTCATCTATATATTCAAGATAAATGGTTATTTTATTTGGAGTGTAAAATCAGAAAAATTCCAACTCCTAAAACAATTCTCTTATCAGAGGGTTTTAATATAGTTAGAAAGCAATTAATTTCTTTTAATATTTGGCCTATTGTTTTGAAAAGATTAGATGGAACAATGGGAGAGGATGTAGAAAAGGCAGATAATTGTGAAGAGTCTATTGAGATAATTAAGAGATTTTGGGGTGAGCATAATGAAAGATTTCCTTTAATTGCACAAGAATTTGTTGATTCTCCATGTTACAGAGTAACTTTAGTAAACAAAGAAGTTGTTCAAACTGCTATGAAAACAGGTAATTATTGGAAAAAAACCGGAGTTTATTCTAAAAAGGTCAAGAAATTTAAAATAGATTCTGAACTCAAAAAATTATTAAGAAAAATAAACGAATTTGTTGATATAAAAATTTGCGGAGTTGATTTTTTAAAAAAGGAAAAAAAATGGCTTGTTCTTGAAGTAAATTCAGAACCTGCTTTTGATTTTTTTGAAAATGAACAAGAGAAAATTATTAGCAAGGTAGTTGATTATTTAAAAAAAGAAGCTTTAAAGACAATTTAATTAATCAATATTAATCATTTTCTTTTTTCTTTATTTTTTCACTTAGAAATTTGAAGTAATCTGTTTTATTAGTGCTTGCAAGTTTTTCAATTATTAGTTCAGGAGTTGAACTTGCTATCTTTCCTAAAATAGGATTGTGATCGACAATAAGTTCGTAAAACTCATTTAATCCTTTTGCTTCTATTCCATCTATTCTTGCAAATTCAGGCATAGATTTTTGAATTTGTTCACCTAAATGAGTAGCAATAACTAAAAAACAACCTTTTTTTATAAAAAACTCTGCTGTTGCAGATATTATTTTTCCAGCAATTCCAGGTTCTGTTACTGCTTCTATTTCATCTGCAAGTATTAATGTTTTTTTTCCTGTTTTTATTTTGTCCATTTGATTTAATAAACTTTCAAATGCTCCTTTTCCAGCTACTCCTTTTGATTTAGCAAAATAATAAACGTCTGTAAACAATGGAATCTTTAGATTTTTTTTTGGAAGTCCTAATTGAAAAATTGTTATTAATTGAATTATATGTTCTAGCAATGTTGTTTTTCCTCCTGAATTTGCTCCTGTTAATATAGAGCATCTGTTATTTTCTGATAAATAAAATGTAATAGGATCTGGTTTATCTAAAAAAATATTCTCAGATTCTACAAAAGAAAATTCTTCTGAAATTATTGGAAATTCTTTGTCTTTAATATTTTGCATTATTCCTGATAAGAAATCAAAGACTAACAAGTTATAAGATAAAGAATTTAAAAGTTCTGGAACTTTTTTTAATTCTTTAGAATGTTTTTTTATTTTTTCTGCTATATTTATATTTTCATTCGTTGAGTTTATTTTGATGAATCTTTCCAATTCTTTTTCATCTAATGTAACTGGTATAGTTATATTAAAGATATTTTCAGGAATATTAGTCTTTTTAATTTCTGTTTTTATAATATCCTGTAAATCATCAGGAATTTTTCCTTTAGAAAGTATTGTTAGCAATGTTATTCCTGATATACTAGTATCTTTTATTTTTTTTTCTATTTCTGAGTTAATAATCTCTAATGAATTTTCTACATCTTCTTTTTTTAGGATTTTTAAATGACCTTCTTCAATTAAATCTAACAGAGGTAAAAGTTCTTGTAAGATATTTTTAATTTCTTGATTTGAATCATTTTTGCTTAATATTAAAAGATTATTTTTCCAGCTAGATAATTGAATTAAATATCTCTCTAAATAAACTTCTTCAATAGAATGTATAAAAATCGATTGAGGCAAACTTTCTAAGTATTCTGTAAATTTTTCACAATCTAAAATTTGTATTATGTCATAATTTTCCAAATTTTCTAAGTCATACTGAGAGTTTAAGTAAAGAACAGGACAATCTAATTTTTTTAGATTAGAGAACGTAGTTTCATCTTCTGTTACAACAACTATACTGTATTTAGGTTTCCATGTTTGTTTTGGAGTATTTAATTGTTTTAAAAATTCATTATTCGTTGAATTTATATTTTTAAAAAAATCTTGTCTCTTTTTGATTTCTTTAAAATCTTCTGTGAAATGAAATACTTTGAATAAATTTGAAGTTTCTACAAAAACAAATTTTTCAGATAATTTATTTAATGTTTTTTGATGTATATATCTAGCGTCTTTTGTTTTGTAGATAGAGTTCTCTTTAATTTTTAATTGAGTTTTTTGTTTATTAAAAGGATTTAAATTATTTTTTCTTGCAAATTCAATCATCTCTTTATACATAAATAAAAATTGATAAATAGATTTTAAAAGTTTTTATGTTATTAATTTATATGGAAAAAAGAGAGATTTTTAAAATTAAATATAAAGATAGAAAAACTGAAGCAAGAGTTGGTATTTTAAGCACAAAAAAAGGCTACGTTGAAACGCCTTTTTTTATGCCAGTTGCTACCAAAGCTGTTGCTAAATTTATTGATTCAAGATTTCTTGATGAGATTAATATAAGTGCTATTATCTCAAATGCATTGCTTTTATCTATTCGACCAGGTGTAGACATTATTAAAAAATTAGGAGGAATTGGTAAATTTATGAGTTATTCTGGTATTAATTTTACTGATTCAGGAGGTTTTCAGATGTATACTCCTTCTATATATATCAAATCTGATGAAAAAGGAGTTTACTTTAAAAATCCTTATTCTGGCGAGAAACTTTTTGTTACTCCTGAAAAAAATATGGAATTACAATTTCAGATTGGAAGTGAAGTTGCTATGTGTCTTGATAAAATGCCTCTTTATACAGATTCTAAAAAGGAAATTGAAAATGCTGTTAAATTAACTACAATGTGGGCTAAAAGATGTAAATGTTATCATGATAAACTTCAAGAGAAATTACCTTTTAATAAAAGACAGCTTTTATTTGGAATTACTCAGGGAGGAATTTATGAAGATTTGAGAAAGAAGTCTATTAAGGAAATTGTTTCAATGAATTTTGATGGTTATTCTATTGGTGGATTTGGAATGGGAGAAACTTTTGAAGAAGAAATGAAAATTGTTAAAGAACAAAAGAAGTTAATTCCCGAGAATAAGCCTGTTTATCTGATGGGAATCGGTTCTGTTCTTGAGATTATTGAAGCTATTTCTTACGGAATTGATATATTTGATTCTAGAATGCCGACTCAATCAGCAAGACGTGGCACTCTTTTTACAAGTATTGGTAAGGTAAAAATATTAAATAAAAAATATGAAAATGAAAAAAAACCAATTGATCCTAATTGTGATTGTTTTGTTTGCAAAAATTATTCTAGTGCTTATATTAGATTTCTTTTACGTGAAGAAGAACCTGTTGGAAAAGAACTTGCAAGTTATCATAATCTTTACTATTTACAAAAATTGATTGTTAAAGCAAGAAATTCAATTAAAGAAGGAAAATTTTTAGATTTTAAAAATAAAATAAAAAGAATTTATAATTAAAATCTAAATGATAAACTTAAAAATTACTTAAAATTATTCTCTTCTTCTCATCATTGAGTTAATCCATAAAGCAACTCCTGCTCCTATTAATGCACCTATTCCTGCTGCAATTAAAACAGACTCAAGAGGATGCTCTCTTATTTTATTTTCTGTTTTGTCTTTTGCTGCTATTACTTTTTCCTTTCCATAATCATATATGTCTTTTGCTTTTGTTTTAACAGCATTCATTATATTATCTTTATCTGTTTTTTTTTCTGGCATTTTTTAACCTCCTTTATTTTATTAATTTAACTATTATACCTATTAAAATTAAAATAAATCCTATGATTGCAAAAGATAATGTTTTTGTAAATTTTAAATACTCTATTAATAAAAAAGTTGCTGATATTGATACAAATATTATTCCTGTTAATATTACAGATACAGCAATTAAACTTTTTATAAAATATCTTTCAAAATGTCTTATTTTTTTAATAATCCTAATAGTTATCTCTTTCTCAATACTTCTTAAAAAATTAGAAATTCCTAAATTTGCAATGTTTTTTAAATATTCTATTATCTTCATTATCTTAAAAATAAAATAAAGTTTTTAAGAACAAGTATTCTTGAAAATATAGAATAAAATGCTATTTTTTATTAATCTTTCTCTTGTTTGCTAGAGTTACGAAAAATATTATTAAAGAAAGAGATATGAATGTTATTATTAAAAGATACGATTTTTTATTAGTAGGCTCTATGGAAGTTACATATCCTGTCATTTCTAATTTACTTAAAAAAGATATTAATAAAATAAAAAAAATTCCTGGAATCAAAAACTTTAACATATCTTCTAAATTTTTTTTAGATTTAACTTGTTCTATAGGTTTGTCTAATTCATATTGCGGATCAGGTCTAAAAAATCTAGCTCTAACTTCTTCTGGTGAAAGGCTAAAAAATGTATTAAAATCTTTTATTTTTGATAAGTCTATTTGTTCTGCAAATTTATAACCTATCTCGTGATGTTTTTTATAATCTTGAGGGACTATTACAGGCTCTCTTTTTATATCAAATCTAATTTTATCTTTTGGATCTGCAATTTTTTTGAGCATTTTTCTTCCGATATATCCAAAAAATTCAGCTACATCAGAATCATCATCTTCAAAATCAGCTTTTTCTGGAAGATATATTCCAAATGTTCTTTTTAATCTTCCAACTAATGTTTTTTTTTCTTTATCCAATCTGTTTTGAAGTGCATATTGTCTTAAATTTCTTCTTAATACATGTCCTATTGCTTCTTCTCCTAAAATATCTCCATCGTATTGGTCAAGTCTTCTTATACTTATATGATTTAAAATAGGAGAGTATCCAACACTATTTGAAATCTTTACACTTGGATAATCCTCTTGATTTAGTTTTATGTTAAATTCTGAAATTACTTTTTTTAATAAATAATCTATTTTTTCTTGTATAGATTCTCTTTTTCTTGACATTTTTTAATCTATTCATTTAATTAATATTATAGTTGTAACTCTTTTAGCTAATAAATCTTTTTGTTTTTGAGTTAATTTGATTAATATTAAAAATTGTAGTTAATAAATAATATATAATTTTAAATAACATCTTTTTTAATTTATAAAATAAGCTAACAAAATAAAATATTATGGAATTTTTAAAAGCATATAAATCATATCCGTATGTATTTATAAAGTTTGAAGAAGGAAATAAGTCATATTTAGTTTTTAATTCATCTGAAAAAAAATTATCTCAAAAAGAAATAAATGGATTTAAAATTGAAATTTTTGAAGGAGATGAGAGTAAATTAATAAATCTTGTTGGTAAAGAAAACATAGAGATTATTTCTAAAGAAGATAGTTTTATTTATCAATCAGGAAATTTTAGTAATGCAAGAAATTATGAAGAAACAGGTAAATTTTTTTTATTATATGTTAGTTATAAAAAATAGTAAAATATTTATTTTAATTAATTATTTACTAAATTTAATTTATTTTTTATTATACAAAATTTTTATACTCTTAAAAAAATTAAAAAACTGAAGATTTATTATCTATATTTACTAAATCTTTATTTTGATTTTATTATTTTAATTTATCTTCTAAAATTCTTTTAATTGTTTGAAAATCTGCACACTTTTGAGTTTTTTGCATTATTTGACCTATAATGAAATTTATAGCCTTTTTTTCTCCAGATCTATAATCTTCTACTGATTTTTTATTTTGATTTATAACCTCTTCTATTATTTTTTCTATTTCTTTATCATCCTTTATAATTTTCAAGGATTCTGTTTCATTTAAAGGACTAAAAGATTTTGGAATAAATTTTCTTAAAATATCTTTTGCTTTTAGAGGAGTTATTTTATTTTCTTTTAATAGATTCATTAGCTCAATTAAATGCTCTGGATTAATTTCTACTTCATCCATTGTTTTTTTATTATAATTTAAAACTCCCATCCATTCTACAGTAATCCATGGCAATGCAAACTTTGGATCTATTTTTTCAGTTATTTTTTCAAATAATTCTACTACCTCTAAATTTTTAGTTAAGATTTCTGCATCACTTTTCTTAAGCTTATATTTTTTAATTAATTTTTCTAATTTTTGTACAGGTGATTCAGGAAGTTTTCTTTTTATTTCTTCTACATATTCTTTTGTTATTTTTATCACTGGTAAATCTGGGTCAGGTATAAATCTATAGTCTGCTGCTTTTTCTTTTACTCTCATAAGTTCGGTTAAACCCTTGTCAGGGTTCCATCTTCTAGTTTCTTGTTTTTTTGGTTTTTCTTTTAATTGTCTTTTTAATTCTGAATCAATTGCTTTAACTATTTCTGCGATAGAATTTACATTTTTTATTTCAACTCTTTTAGATAATCCTTTTATATTAACATTAATATCTGCTTTTAGTCCTGCATCTTTATTTAATGCTTTTATGTAGGATAATGTTAAGAGAAGTTGTTTTAGCCATTCCTCAACTTGTTTGCTTGACTTGAAGTCAGGTTCTGTTACTATTTCAACTAAAGGTGTTCCTGCTCTATTGTAATCTACTTTTCCTGTTTCAGGGTTCCAAGCTGCAGGGTCTTCTTCTAAATGAACTTCAGTTATTCTTATTCCTAAGAATTTCCCTTTTTCAGCTACAGGTATTGAGTAAGCTCCAGAAATCGTTCTTTGGTAGTTTGTAGGCATATCAGGCCAGTTGTAGTGTTTTCTTTGAAATATAAGAGGTTTTTTATTTTCTATTAAATTTGGTTTACAATTTAACATTAGTCCTATTTCAATTATTTTTTTTACAGCTTCAATATTTGGAAGCATAGGTTTACTACCTGGCTGACCTGTGCATATTGGACAAATATTGGTATTAGGTCTAATAACTTTCATGTCATGAAAATTAGGACACTTGCAAAAAAGTTTTTCATTTGTTTCTATATAGCCATGAACTTCAAGACCTATCATGACATTTTTTATTTTTTCTGTATTAATTTCTTCTTCCATAAAAAACTATAAATATTAATGTTTAATAAAGTTTCTTTAGTGTAAATTTATTAAATATTAAAATATTATTTTCAGAATGGTAAACATTCCTATATTAGATGATAATCAAATTCAGGAAAATTTAAAGGAAACTCCTTTGTGGAAATTTAAAGATAAAAAAATTATAAGAGAATTCAAATTTAAGGATTTTAAAGAATCATTAAACTTTATTGATTTATTAATAGAAATTTTTGAAGAAATGGATCATTATCCTGATATTAAAATTAAATATAATAAAGTTATTTTTGAATTAAGTTCATATTTTGTTTCTGACAACTTAACTGAAATTGATTTTATTTTAGCTAAAGAGATAGATAGAATCTATGAAGAAAATTATTAATAGATCTATTAAAATAATTATATATAAATTATTTCAATCAAAATTTTGTTTAATAATTTTATAAATTCTTAATTTTTTTTATTTTAATTATAATTTTATTGTTTATTATATATAATCAAAATAATATTATAGATTTTATAATATATTTAAATAATAATTTATGTTTTTTAATCCATGATTGATAATAAAGAGGATGAGATAAAAGAGGTTAAAAAGAAGATAGAGGAACTTAGGAAAAAAGTAGAATCCATAGAAAATCGTTATAAAAAAGATTTATATAAGTCTAGGTTTGAAAAAGAAAAATTTCCTGATAGTTATGAATTTGAAAGAAAAAAATATAAAAAAATCTTGGTTGCTTTAATTATAACAGTTTTTATTATTGATTTAATCGCATTTATTTTTTATTATAAACCTGATATAAAATTATTTTTTAAAAATAATCTAGGTAATAGTTCAATTAATGAGAACAATAGTAATTTAATTGGAAATAAAAAATGTTCTGATGGAACATTAGAAGGAGAATGTTCAAGAAAACAACCTTATTTTTGTTATGAAGGACAGTTAATTAAAAAAGCTAGTCAGTGCGGATGTCCTGTTGGATGGAAAAGAGATTTTCAGGATTGCGTTTCTATATAAAACTAATGTTTTTTAATGCAAACTTATATACTCTTAATTTTTTAATTTTTTCTATAAATTTTTAATAAACAATGACTTGTTCTTGAGGAATTGTTAGGTCTCTTACTTTGTAAACTCCTTGATTTCTTGTAATATCTCTTTTTTTTATAAAATCATTGAGATACTCTTCATATATTTGATTTCCTAATTTAAAGTTTTTTGGAGTTATCAATCTACAATATGTATAAGGTCTTTGAAGAATCATTAGACTTTCCCATAATTGATTATGACCGTCTACTATTAATAAATCTTTTTTATAACCTTTCCAAATTTCAGGAAGTGTAGATTTTTCTCTTAATAAAGGAAAGGTGCTTAAATAAAACTCTATTGTTTTTAGAGTTAATGTTGATTGAGTTGGTTGCAATTTTTCTATCTCAAGTAAAACTATCTCTTGCATACTTTCTTTCAATCGTTATTTTATTTGCTTGTAATTTTTATATATTATTCTTGAAGTTTTTTAAGTTTTTAATATAATAAATTTATATACAAAATATTTAAAAAAGTTTTTATATGTAGTTTAACCTTGTTTATTATATGATTAAAAAATCTCATAAAAATCCTCAGGTTGGAGATAAAGTTGAAATTTCAATCGGAAACAAAAAAGAATTTGGAACTTTGTTAGATAGTCATGATACTGGAATTTTATTATTAAAGCTTGATAATGGATATAATATTGGAATTAAAAAAGATGATATAACTGAGATTAAAATTTTAGAAAAATCTTTTTTAGAAGCAAAAAAAAATAAAAAAGAGAATGTTAAAATAAAAGGACAAAAACCTATCATAGATTTTATTTTAACAGGAGGTACTATTTCCAGCAAACTTGATTATAAAACTGGAGGAGTTTCATGGCTTATATCAGCCGAGGAATTATTTTCTATTTATCCAGAAATATTTGATATTGCTGACATTAGAATAAAAAGTCCTTTTATGAAGGCTTCAGAAAATATGAATCATAATGACTGGATTAAAATAGCTAAATTTGTTGGAAAATCTCTGAACGATCCTGATGTTAAAGGAGTTATAGTTTCTCATGGAACAGATACTTTGCATTACACTTCTGCTGCTTTATCATTTATGCTTGGAAAACTGAATAAACCTGTTGTTTTTACTTATTCGCAAAGAAGTTCTGATAGAGGTAGTTCTGATTCTAGGATGAATTTAATATGTGCTGCTTATATGGCTTTATCAGATGTTGCAGAAGTTATGCTGGTCGGTCATGGAAGTATTAATGATGATTTTTGTTTTGCATTGTCTGGAACAAAAGTTAGAAAGATGCATAGTTCTAGAAGAGATGCTTTTAAACCTGTTAATACAACTCCTATAGCAAAAATTTTTCCTAATGGAAAAATAGAGATTTTAAAAGATTTTAATAAAAGAAATAATGAAAAAATAAATGTAGATGCTGTTTTTGATGAAAGAGTAGGTATTTTGAAATTTTATCCTTGTCAAGATCCTAAAATACTTGATTTTTATAGAAAAAATAGATATAAAGGGCTTATAATAGAAATGACTGGTCTTGGTCATGTTGCAACCGAAGGAAAATATAATTTTTTACCTGCAATAAAAGATATAATAAAATCAGGTGTTATGGTTTTTGCAGTTCCGCAAACAATTTTTGGAAGATTAAATCCAAATGTTTATTCACCTGGTCGCAAGCTTCAGAATGCCGGAGTTATTTATTTAGAAGATATTTTAAGTGAAACTGCTTTTGTTAAATTAGGATGGGTTCTTGCACATAAAGAGTGGAGGGGAACAGCTATTACTCCTTTAAAAATGATGGAAAATATTGCAGGTGAATTTAATACAAGAATTAATGAAGAGTTTATTTAATCTTATAAAAAATTCTTGTATGATATTATTTTTAAATAATTTTATAATGGATTTATAAAACTACTTTATGAATAGATTAAACTAATAAATTGTCATAAAAATTCACCTTCTTATGATAGAATAATATTTTTTGTTTTATTATTTTTATTGTAATTACTAAATAGGAACAAAAAAGCAAAAATTTAAATATATATTTTTTTTATTTTTATTATGTTAAAATATAGTTATACATTAAGGGATGATATTTTTAGATATGGTCTTAGATTGGCCTCTGAAAGTAGTGAAACTATAAAAAGAAAAAATTTAATGATAACTGGAGGTTGTGCTACTCAATTATTTTTAGGAGATTATAAAGAGTTGTATAGACCTACTGATGATATTGACTTAGCTAGTGATGGTTATTTAAAAAAACAAGAAAGAATCTTATGGATGAATGAATTAGTTAAAAAAATAAGAGAAGACGGAGTTTCATGCACGAAAGGATTATGCGATTCAGGTGCAGAAGTTAGTTTAAAAGGTTTATTAGATGATTTATTTATTAGACTTAATTGTTTTAATCAATATTATTATCTAAGATATACTGAAAAAATTAGAGGAGAATTTGAAAGATCTATCAATGAAACACTATATGGAATAAATGTTAAATATCAACATCCAATAGATATAATTGCAAACAAATTTGATAGAATATTATCAAGAAATAAAGTTTTAGGAATTCCTTTTGATAGAAAAATTAATGAATTAATAAATTTGTTAGAAGAAGGAGAATTTGATTCTATTGATATAGATTTATATAAAGAAGATGTTGAAGATATTGCAGCTCAAAGACAAATTAATGTGGAGGATTTAGGAAGATTAAGCAGAAGAGAAACTCAAATGATTATAGAAGGTTATAAAATTAGGAAAGATATTTATGATATTTGCTGTGTTATTGAAGTAGCTAGAAAAAAAAATTTTAATATCTCAAAAAAAGAATTTTTAGACGCGTTAAATTTAGCACTTGTGAACTATTGTCCAATATAATAAGATGAGAAAATTTTATATACCACATCTAATTCCGCTTGAAGATTGTCCTAGAGATTATTCATTAAGATTTTTAACTCAGGTTTGGAGGAATTTTAATAATTTTTCTTATTTATTAAATAAACCTTTTGTAAGGGAGATTAACGGTGAATTTTATTTAGAAGATGGTAATCATAGAAGTGTATGGTTAATGATAAATGATATTTATTTTATAGATGCTGATTTTGAAATTCCTGATAAAGCTGGAATAATAGCAACTTTAAGAACTGTTGATTCTGTTAGAGAAAGAGGAGTTCATAATATTAATGATTTAGTTATGAAAGTAAAAAATCCTAGTCAATATTTGGCTGATGGTCCTATTACACATAAAATTTCTCTTGAAGATTTAAAAAATCCTAAATATTTTTTAAGAATATAAAAGATTATTCTTAGATTTTATTTTTTTTAAAGATTAAAACAGTCAATTTTATATATTACTATTCTCTGTTTAGATTTATGATAGAGCAACAAAAAAACGATTTTGAGATAAATAAAGACGATTTTACTAAATTTGAGATCAAGTGTGGTATTGAAATACATCAACAGCTTGATACAAGAAAATTGTTTTGTGATTGTCCTTCTGTTTTAAGAAATGACACTCCTAAATTTGAAGTTATTAGAAGATTACATGCTGTTGCTGGAGAATCAGGGGATATTGATGTTGCCGCAAAACACGAAGCTAGTTTTGATAGGGAATTTATTTATCAAGGATATGATACGACTTGTCTTGTTGAACTTGATGAAGAGCCACCTCATTATATTAATAAAGAAGCTCTTTTAATCGGTTTGCATATAGCTCTTCATTTAAACTGCGAAATCGTTCCTGTATCTCAAATTATGAGAAAAACTGTTGTAAATGGTTCTAATACTTCTGGATTTCAAAGAACCGTTCTTATTGCTAGAAACGGATATGTTAATACGAAATTTGGAAGAGTTGGAATAGATACAGTATTTTTAGAGGAAGATGCTGCAAGAGAGATTGGAAAAAAAGATAATAAGGTTATCTTTAGACTCGATAGATTAGGTATACCTTTAGTTGAAATAGCTACAAAACCTGAAATAAAGTCTCCTGAACAAGCAAAAGAAGTTGCACTTTTTATAGGAGATGTTTTGCGTTCATGCAAAGTTAGAAGAGGTATTGGAACAATAAGACAAGATATTAATATAAGTATTTCAGGTCATCCAAGAGTTGAGATAAAAGGTTTTCAGGATGTTAAAATGTTTATTCCAACAATTGAAAAAGAGATATTAAGACAACAAGAAAATATTAAAAATAAAATTCTTAAGAGTGAAGTTAGAAATGCTAATGATGATGGAACAACTAGTTTTTTGAGACCTATGCCTGGTTCTGCTAGAATGTATCCTGAAACAGATCATCCCTTATTAAAAATAAGTAGAGAGATTATTAATCAAGCTAAAGAAACTTTGCCTAGATTAAGAAGTGATGTTAGAGAGGATTTAAGAGGAAAAGGCCTTTCTGAAGAAATGGTTAAACTTTTAAGTCACGGAGACAAGATTGAGGAATTTGAGTCTTTGTTAAAGATCATAAATGATCCTAATTTTATAGCTAAAGTTTTATTTATATTTCCTAAAGAAATAGCTTCACATCATAAAATTGAAAATATTGAAGATATTTTAAATTTAGATATTATTGAAAGTATTGTTCACGCAGTTTTTAAAAACCAAATTTCTAAAGATGATGTTAAACATGTAATGGAAGAAATTGCAAAAGGAAAAAAATTTGAAGATGCTATTAAAATTGATAAAGTTCAAACAAGCGAAATTGAGACAGAAATTGCTAAGTTAATAAAAGAAAAACCAGGACTTTCTGCAAGCGGTTATATGGGTCTTATTATGTCTAAGTATAAAGGTAAAGTTAGCGGAAAAGAAGTAAGCGAAATATTAAAAAAATTTATTTAAATTAAATTTTATTTAGATTAACAGTTAATAATATTATACTAATAAATGATTTGTAAAAAAGATTTTTGTATGATCTTTTTTATAATAATTGTTTTTTATAGATTTTTGCTCTCAACAAATTTAAAAACCTTATTTTTCTTGTTTTTTATAGGAGTTTAGTTTCAAATGCTTAGAACACATAACATAGGAGAAGTTAATGAAAATCTTGTTGGAAAGAAAGTTACTATTTGTGGATGGGTTGATGTTACAAGAGAGCATGGAAAAATTATATTTTTAGATCTTAGAGATAGATATTCTAAAGTTCAGTGTGTTATTACACAGAATAATTCTTGTTTTGATTTTGTTAAGAAATTACCTAGAGAGTCTTGTGTTTCTGTTATAGGTGATGTTAATCTACGTCCTCAGGGAACTGAGAACCCGAATCTTTCAACTGGTAAAATTGAAATTTTGGTTGATGAGATTAAGTTATTAAATAGTTGTCCTGAACTTCCTTTTCAACTTGATGAAAAAGGAGTAAATGAAGAAGTTCGTTTAAAATATAGATTTTTGGACTTAAGAAGAGAAGAACTTCAAAAAAATTTGATATTTAGATATAAATTCATTAAAGCTGTAAGGGATTTTTTTGATAAAGAAGGATTTATAGAGATAGAAACTCCTTTGCTTGGTAAATCTACTCCAGAAGGTGCACGGGATTATATCGTTCCAAGCAGAATTAATCCAGGGAAATTTTATGCACTTCCTCAATCTCCACAACTTTATAAACAATTATTAATGATGTCTGGTTATGATAAATATTTTCAGATTGCAAGATGTTTAAGGGATGAGGATTTAAGAGCAGACAGGCAACCTGAATTTACTCAAATTGATGTTGAAATGAGTTTTGTTGAAGAAGAGGATATATACAATATTGTTGAAAAATGTTTAAAATATGCATTTAAGGAAGTTTGTAATGTTGATCTTAAAATTCCATTTACAAGAATTCCTTATGATGAAGCAATTAAAAAGTATAATTCTGATAAACCAGATCTTAGAAAGGAAACTAATGAAGAATATGCTTTTTGTTGGATTGTTGATTTTCCAATGTTTGAGTATAATGAAGAAGAAAAAAAATATGATGCGGCTCATCATCCTTTTTGTATGCCAACAAATATAGACATAATGGAAAAAGAACCTCTTAAAGTTAAAGCAAGAACTTATGATTTAGTCTTAAACGGAGTTGAATTATTATCAGGTTCAATTAGAATTCATGACCCAAATATACAATCACGTGTTTTTAAAATTATAGGAATTTCTGAAGAAGAAGCTCAAAGAAAGTTTGGATTTATGTTAAGAGCATTATCTTATGGAGCTCCTCCTCACGGAGGTTTTGCAATAGGTTTGGATAGACTTATTCAAATATTAACAAAAAGCAATTCAATAAGAGAAGTAATTGCATTTCCAAAAAATCAGGCTGCTGTTGATGTTATGCTTGAAGCACCTAATGAGATATCAGATAAGCAGTTGAAAGAAGTTCATATTAAACTTGATTTACCTAATAATTTTTTAAAAAATAAGAATATTCATAGAGTTAAAAATAATGCGAGGTTAAAGAAAAAAACTATTAGCAAAATAGATAAAAAAATTGTTAAAAATATTAAAAATAAATCTAAAAAGAAAAAGTAATTAAATTATTTTTTAATAAGAAATTAGTGACTTTTAAAATTTAAATAATCTTTTGCAGGATAAGTTCCTTCTTTTGATATATATGCATTATATCCTCTTTTTTTTAAGCAAATTACCTGTGTTTTTACACAGATATCTCTAAAAAAACCACATACTAATATAGTTCTGTTTTTAGGTATTTCTGGAAGAATTGTGTCTTCAGGTGTTAAATCATCTATTGATGCAAAATCATATTTTCTTTTTATGTTTACTATTTCTGTTAGAACTTTTCTTATAGAACCTTTTTTTCTTAAATATTTATCATTAAAGGGTGTTTGAGAATGTACTATTATATAGAAAGGATTTTTAAATTCGTTTGCTGATCGAGTTTCTAAGGTTTCTATCATAATTTATATTATTAATTATCAATAATAAATATAATCAATATATTAAATATTTTCCTATATTTTTATAATGTCAAATACCCTAAGTTCTAAAAAATTCTAAAAGAAACAATTATAGTTTTTATTTTAAAACCCTTGAAGAGCCGGTTTCTTACAAAATGTAAGTCCTAGCTCTTCTGGGGAAAAGAGGTGATAATAAGTTGAGTATTTCAGACTTTATAAATCTTTCGTTTTTGTAGTAACTATATAGTAGGTACATAGTCTTATAGAAATTTATTTTTAAATTCTTTGTAAAAAAGTTTTTTAAAATAATTTATGATAATTTTAAATATATGTTACTTATTTATCTAATATAAATATGGATAAAATAATAATTGAAAAACAGGCAAAAAATATTCTTGATAGATTTGCAAAGTCATTAGAAAAAGTTGATAAAGAGAAAATTTTAGAGCCTTGGGTAGAAAGAGATATATTTACACGAGATGAAACCAATGGAAGTAATTCTTTAGAAGGATTTAAAAAAAGATTTTTAGATAATGCTCCAAGACATGATGATGAATTTATTATATGTGAAAAAGGAGATTGGAAATAAAAAATGAGCATAAAAGATAATCGATTATTAAAAAAAAGATGTAATATATTAATTAAGTTTGTTTCTAGCGGGGAAATAAATCCTCACAAATTTTTATTACAAGGTTTGATGGAATTAGAAAAAGTTATTGAGGAATGTAATGGTAATGTTATTGAGCATCCTGATTTTTATGAAATGGATATGAGATTTAATGATGTTTTACATTTTATTCGTGTAAATATGCCTGATTGCGATGTTGTTCCTTATGAAAAAATTTATGAAAAAATCATGACTAAAGTTTATAAATCTAGTCCGAGCCCTGTTTTAGATGCTCCATACTTAACAGATTATAGGAGGTTTACTTATGATTAAAGAAAAAATTGAAATGATAAAATCAGGAAAATTGACTGCTGAAGAAAATGTAATTAATTTTTTTAATAAAATTAATTCAAAAAACCCTGAAATTAATGCTGTCCTTTCTCTTAATGATGAAGCTATTAGGCAGGCTAAGGAGATTGATATCAAGATTAAAAATAATAAAGCTGGAAGACTTGCTGGTATTTGTTTTATTGTTAAATCAAATATAAATGTTCAAGGTCTTATTTGCAATTGTGCTTCAAAAACTCTTGAAAACTATAAATCAACGTTTAATGCTACAGTTATTGAAAAGCTTCTTGCTGAAGATTCTATAGTTCTCGGTATGGCTAATATGGACGAGTTTGCAGCAGGTTCTAGTGGAGAAACTTCAGCTTTTGGTATTACAAAAAATCCAAAAGCCTTTGATAGAATTCCTGGTGGAAGTTCATCAGGATCTGCTGCAGCAGTTGCTGCAGGTTTTTGCGATTTTTCTTTAGGTTCTGATACAGGAGGATCTATTAGAAATCCTTCTAGTCACTGTGGTGTTGTTGGTATGAAACCTAGTTATGGGTCTGTTTCCAGATATGGACTTATTGATCTTTCTATGAGTTTAGATCAAATAGGACCTATTGGAAATACAGTTTCTGATTGCGAAATTATCTATAGTATCATTAAGGGTAAGGATGAAAAAGATGCTATTTCAGTAGATTTAGTCTCTGAAAAAAAAGATCTTATTTCTATTAAATTAGGCATTCCAAAAATAAATGCTGATAAAGAAATTTGGGATTTGATTAATAATAAAGTTGATGAAGTTGTAAAAAAAAATAATTGGAAAAAGGAAAGTATTAATTTAAATTATATTGATCTTGGCATACAGACCTATTATCCGATAGTTTATGTTGAGTTTTTTTCAGGTACTCGCAAGTTTGATGGTAGGAAATATGGAAAAATAATTGAGGAATCTTGTGGAGAGGAAGTTCTAAGAAGAATTCTTGGAGGACAGTTTATATGTCAAGCTGAATATTCTGGAAAATATTATAGAAGAGCTCTTAAGGCAAAAAAAATGATTGAAAAAGAATTTGAAGATGCTTTTAAAAAATATGATATTTTAGTAATGCCTACAGTACCTCGTTTACCTCATAAATTTTCAGAAAAGATAAGTGTAGAGGATATGTATAATTACGATTCTCTTACAGTTCTTGCAAATTTAGCTGGAATTTGTGGAATATCTGTTCCTTGTGGTGAAATATCAAAAATTCCTGTTGGATTACAAATACTTGCTAAAAGAGGAAATGATGAATTTTTATTTGAGGTTGCAAAAAAATTTGAGTAAAAAATTATTATTAGTATATGAATATATGCTGGATTATTTATTATATATATTATTTTTAATTTAAATATTCTAAAAAGAAAAAATTTTACAGATTAACTCTTTATTTATTTTTGGTAAGTATAAAGAAGGTTTTAAATTAAAAAATTATTATGGATAGTATTTAATCAAGTAATATAATAATACAATTTATATATATAGTCATACTTTAATTAATATGGTAACAATTTTTATTAAACCGAAAAAGAAGAAAATATGGTATAATCAAAATAATTCTAAAGGATTTTGGTCTAAGATAAAGAAATACTTTTTGTCTGGTTTTAATAATAAGATTTTATTTTATTCTAGAAAGAGATATCAAAAGTTTTTAAGAAGATGGTAATTATTATATGTTTATTTTATAAATAAAATATTTTAGATTTTTGTTTATGTTTCTTTTGAGTAAAAAAATTCTTAGTTTATAATTTTTCCATTTTCTAAAACTATCATTTTTCTTTTTCTTAATTCTTGAAAAAATGGTTCTGGAGGAACCACTGCTTCTGGAGAAAAACTTCCTTTTTCTGTAATTATTCTTTTTTTAATCATTTGAGCTAAAATGCTTGCAGGCATTCCTGTATCGACGTTACATCCTGCATCTTCCCAACCTTTTAATGTTGTAACAATACACTCCATTAATGCAGTTTTATTTTTTTTATTTTGTTTTCCTTTTACTTTTAACCATAAATTTTCTTTTTCTTTATAACCTTTTGGAATTTCTATTCTTTTTAAAGTTTCTTTTAAAAAATCTATAGGTTTTATTTTTGAACCAAAAAAATTTATGGGTTCTTTGCTGTCCATTCCTATTTCAATTAATGTGCAAATTGTCTTAAAAGAGTGTTCTGGAAATCCTGCGTAAAATTTTATATTTTTGATTCCTTTATTTTTGAAATATTTGAAAAAAGTGTATTGTTCAGGATGTTTAACTAAAAACTCTTTTTGTTTACCTATTTCTCTGTGATATTTTTCTCTTATATTATCTAAGGGTTTTTTAAATTCAAATTTTCCATTTTTTAAGATTGGAGCAGGTTGTTTAAACTCTTCTAATACACTTTCAATTGAAAATGGAACAACAAATTTTTTTAAGTTAGAGTTCCAAGAAAAACCAACTTCTATATCAGATATTGTATCAAATTTTTCACTTATATATCTTAACATAATATTTCCAATGCCTGGAACTGATCCTATTCCTGTAATCGAAATTAGATTTTTTCTTTTTAATAATTTGTCAAGTTTTAATTGTTTTTTTGTCATCCATATTTCTGAACCTAAATCTATATAATTTGCATCTGCTTTTATACAAGCTTTTAGAGCATTTAAGTTCCAGTCACCCTCCATGCAATTTATAACTATTTTAGAACCAGAATTTTTAATAATTTCGGACATTTTTTCTATTTCTCTTGCTTCAACATATTCAAAATTAGTTTTTTTATATTCTTTTAAAAATTTGAGAATTCTTGATTTGTCTCTACCACACATTAAAACAGAATAGTTATTTTCTAGTAAATCTCTAGTAACTATTCTACCTTGAATTCCTGTTGCTCCTAAAACTACAAAATCATACCTCATTTTTTTAAATAAACAAATTGTTATTTAAAAATGTTATTTTTTTAATAATGTAATTTTTTTCTGATTCATACAATTTATATTATGTTTATATTATTATAGATATAGAGCACATGTAATTTTTATCTATAAAAACTTTATATATCTGTAAAACTTTGTTAAATTATGGAGTGGTGGTTATTTTATGCAATATTGTCTGCAATTTTTGCTGCTCTTGTTGCTATATTTGGGAAAATTGGACTAAAAGGAGTAGATTCGAATATTGCTACAACTGTTCGTGCATTTATTATGTTTGTATTTTTATT